>NZ_JBHXDN010000009.1:0-94853 GCF_042726075.1 Kitasatospora sp. NPDC127035
GTGACGAACGTGTACGGGCCGACGGAGGTGACGGTGTGGGCGACGGCGGCGGAGCTGGCGGCCGACCACCGGGGCGTCCCCGCCATCGGCGTGCCGCTCGACAACACCCGGGCCCACGTGCTGGACGCGCGGCTGCGTCCGGTGCCGCCGGGTGTGCCGGGTGAGCTGTACCTCGCGGGGGTGCAGCTGGCGCGGGGGTACCTGAACCGGGCGGCGCTGACCGCCGAGCGGTTCACCGCCGACCCGTACGGTCCGCCGGGCAGCCGGATGTACCGCACGGGCGACCTCGCCCGGCGGGCGGCCGACGGGCGGTTGCAGTTCCTGGGCCGGGTGGACGACCAGGTGAAGCTGCGTGGCTTCCGGATCGAACTCGGCGAGGTGGAGGCCGCGTTGGCCGCCCTGCCGGGCGTCGGCCGGGCCGTCGCGCTGGTCCGCGAGGACGTGCCGGGCCGCCGGCAGCTGGTCGGCTACGTCACCGGGACGGCCGATCCCGAGGAGCTGCGCCGGAGTGCGGCGGCGGTGCTGCCCGAGTACATGGTCCCGTCGGTGGTCGTGGGGCTGGAGGTGCTGCCGCTGACGGCCAACGGCAAGACCGACCGCCGGGCACTGCCCGCCCCCGCGCAGCCGGCCGTCGTCGGGCGGCCCCCGGCCACCCCCGCCGAGCACGCCGTCTGCGCGGCCTTCGCCGAGGTACTCGGCCTGGCCGGGGCGGGTGTCGAGGACGGCTTCTTCGCCCTGGGAGGGCACTCGCTGCTCGCCGCCCGCGCCGCCGCCAGGATCCGGGCCGCGCTCGGCGTCCCGGTGGACGTCCGGGACGTCTTCGAGGCGCCCACCCCGGCCGCGCTCGCCGCCCGCCTGGCGGGCCGGACCGCCGTCGAGCGCCCCGCGCTGACGGCCGGACCGCGTCCCGGGCGCCTGCCGCTCTCCGCCGGGCAGCGCCGGCTCTGGTTCCTGGACCAGCTGGAAGGGCCCGGGACGGCGTACCACCTGCCGCTGGCCCTGCGGATCGACGGTGCGGACGGCCGCGGCCCGGACACCGCCGCGCTCGCGGCGGCCGTCGCCGACCTGACGGCCCGGCACGAGAGCCTGCGCACCGTCTTCGAGGTCCTGGACGGCGAGCCGTACCAGCGGGTGCTGACCCCGGCCGAGGCGGCCGAGGCCGCGCCGCTGACCGTCCGCGACGTCCCGGGCGACCTCGTCGAGGCCGCCCGGGCGGAGGCGGCCCGGCCCTTCGACCTGGCCGTCGAACCGCCCCTGCGGGCCACCCTGCTGTGCGCCCCCGACGGTGCCCGCGTCCTGGTGCTGCTGCTGCACCACATCGCGGCCGACGAGGCCTCGTTCGCCCCGCTGATGGCGGACCTCCAGGCCGGCTACGCCGCGCGGCTGGCGGGCCGGGCCCCGGAGTTCGCCGAACTTCCGGTCCAGTACGCGGACTTCGCGCTCTGGCAGGCGAGTCTGGACCAGGCGGCGCCGTTGGCCCACTGGCGGCGGGCGCTGGCGGGGCTGCCGGAGGAGATCCCGCTGCCCGCCGACCGCCCCCGGCCGGCCGTTCCGAGCGGGCGGGGCGACACCGTCGGGTTCGCCGTCCCCGCGGACGTCGCCGAGCGCCTGCGCGCGCTCGCCGCCGACCACGGAGCCACGCCCTTCATGGTCGTCCACGCGGCGGTGGCGGCGTTGCTGCACCGGCTCGGCGGTGGTGACGACGTCCCGTTGGGCACGCCGGTCGCCGGGCGCGGCGGGGAGGCCGCGCTGGACGGGCTGGTGGGCTTCTTCGTCAACACGGTGGTGCTCCGCGCCGACCTGTCGGGCGATCCGACCTTCGCCGAACTGCTCGACCGGGTCCGGGCCGCGGACCTCGCCGCCCTCGACCACGCCGACGTGCCGTTCGACCGGGTGGTGGAGGAGCTCGCCCCGCCCCGGGCCCCCGGCCGCCACCCGCTGTTCCAGGCGATGGTCGCGCTGGAGGAGGCGGCCCCCGACACCTCCCGGCTGTTCGGCCTCGCCACCGAGGAGGTGGCCGTCGACCCCGGCGCCGCCAAGTTCGACCTCGACGTGGTGCTCAGGCCGGCCCGGCCCGGCGGCTCGTCCGCAGCCGATCCGGCGGCCGGCGACCCCGCCGCCGACGGACTGGTCGGCGGCATCCGCTACGCCACCGACCTGTTCGACCGCGCCACCGTGCAGGCCCTGGCCGCCCGGCTGGTCCGCCTGCTGACCCTGGTGACGGCCGAGCCCGGCACCCCGATCGGCCGGCTCGACCTGCTGTCCCCCGGCGAGCACGCCGACCTGGACCGCTGGAACGCCACCGGCCGCGTCCGCCCGGTCACCACCGTCGCCGAGGAGTTCGCCGCCCGGGCCGCCGCCACCCCCGGTGCCACCGCCGTGGTGGCCGGCGCCGACCGGCTGACGTTCCGTGAGCTCGACGAGCGCGCCAACCGGCTCGCCCGCCTGCTGATCGCCCACGGCGCCGGACCGGGCACGCTGACCGCGCTCGCCCTGCCGCGCACCGCCGACGCGGTCGCCGCCCTGCTGGCCGTGCTGCGCCTGGGCGGCGGGTTCCTGCCGCTCGACCTCGGGCTGCCCGCCGACCGGCTCGCCCACATGCTGGCGGACTCGGCCCCGGACGTCGTCCTGGCCACCGGCGCGAGCGCCCGGCTGCTGCCGCCCGGGACCGGGACCCTCGTCCTCGACGACCCGGCCACCGCCGCGGACCTCGCCGCCGGACCGGCCGCGACCGTCCACGTCCCGGCCGACCCGTCCGAGGTGTCCTACGTCATCCACACCTCGGGCTCGACCGGGCGGCCCAAGGGGGTCGTCCTCACCCACGGCGGACTCGACAACCTGTACCACGACCACGACCGCACCCTCTACCGTCCGGTCGCCGCCGCACTGGGCCGGCGCGTGAGCGCCCTGCACACCGCGTCGTTCTCCTTCGACTCCTCCTGGGAGCAGCTGTTCTGGCTGATCGCCGGCCACGAACTGCACCTGCTCGACGACATCCTCCGCAGGGACGCCGAGGCGGTCGTCGGCTACTGCGCCGAGCACCGGATCGACGCCCTCGACGTCACGCCCTCCTACGCGCGGCAGCTGCTGGACGCCGGCCTGCTGACCGGCGCCCACCGCCCGCCGGTGCTGCTGCTCGGCGGCGAGGGCGTGCCGCCCGACCTCTGGGCCGAGCTGCGCGGCCACCCGGACGTCCGGGTGGTCAACTACTACGGGCCGACCGAGTTCACCGTCGACGCCCTGGTGGCCGGGACGGCGGACGCCGACGGGCCGGTGATCGGGCGTCCGCTCGACAACACCCGGGCCCACGTGCTGGACGCGCGGCTGCGTCCGGTGCCGCCGGGCGTGCCGGGTGAGCTGTACCTCGCGGGGGTGCAGCTGGCGCGGGGGTACCTGAACCGGGCGGCGCTGACCGCCGAGCGGTTCACCGCCGACCCGTACGGTTCGCCGGGCAGCCGGATGTACCGCACGGGCGACCTCGCCCGGCGGACGGCCGACGGCCTGGTGGAGTACCTCGGCCGGACCGACGACCAGGTCAAGCTGCGCGGCTTCCGGATCGAACTCGGCGAGGTGGAGGCCGCGCTGGCGGCCCTGCCCGGCGTCGGCGCCGCCGCCGCGCTGGTCCGCGAGGACACCCCCGGCAACCGGCGCCTGGTCGGCTACGCCACCGGTGGCGCCGACCCGGCGGCCCTGCGCCGCGCCCTCGCCGGGACGCTGCCCGACTACCTGGTGCCCGCCGCCGTGGTGGTGCTCCCGCAGCTGCCGACGACCGCCAACGGCAAGCTGGACCGGGCGGCCCTGCCCGCCCCGTCCGCCCCGGCGGTGGCGCTCGCCCGCCCGCCGCGCGACGCCCGCGAGGAGCTGCTCTGCGGGGCCTTCGCCACCGTGCTCGACCTCCCGGAGGTAGGGCCCGAGGACGACTTCTTCGCCCTCGGCGGCCACTCCCTGCTGGCCACCCGGCTGGCCGGGCGGATCCGCACCGTGCTGCGGACCGAGACCGCGGTCCGGGACGTCTTCGCCGCGCCCACGCCCGCCGGGCTCGCCGCCCGGCTCGCCGAGCGGGCCGGGACCGACCGGCCGGAGCTCACCGCGGGCCCGCGCCCGGCGCACCCGCCGCTGTCGCCCGCCCAGCTCAGCCTCTGGCTGCTCCACCAGGTGCAGGACTCCGGCTCCGCCTACCACGTACCGATCGCGCTCCGGCTCACCGGAGCGCTCGACCCCGGCGCCCTCGCCGCCGCCCTCGCCGACGTCGCGGCCCGGCACGAGAGCCTGCGGACCGTCGTGCGCGAGCACGACGGCGAGCCGTACCAGCAGGTGCTCGCTCCCGGCGCGCACCCGGTGCCGCTCACCGTGCTGCCGGTCGGCGAGGACGGGCTGGACGCCACCCTGCGCACCCTGCTCGCTCCGCCGTTCGACCTCGCCGCCGAGCCGCCGTTCCGTGCCCACCTGGTGCGGGTCGACGAGGGCGAGCACGTCCTCCTGCTGACGCTGCACCACATCGCGGGCGACGAGGAGTCGACCGCCCCGCTGCTCGCCGACCTCGACGCCGCCTACACGGCCCGACGGGCCGGACGGGCCCCCGAGTTCGCCGAACTCCCCGTCCAGTACGCGGACTTCGCCCGCTGGCAGGGCGAGCTGCTGGCCCGGACCGGCGACCAGCAGCGGGCCTACTGGACGCGCACGCTGGCCGGGGCGCCCGAGGAGGTCGCGCTGCCCGCCGACCGCCCCCGGCCGGCCCGCCCCACCCACCGGGGCGCCGTCGCCCTCTTCGAGCTCCCGGCCGACACCGCCGGGGCGCTCACCGCACTCGCCCGGGCCCACGGCGCCACCCTGTTCATGGCCGTCCACGCCGTGGTCGCCACGCTGCTGCACCGGCTCGGCGGGGGCGAGGACATCGTGGTCGGGGCACCCGTCTCGGCCCGCGGCGAGGCCGTCCTCCGGGACCAGGTCGGCTACCACCTCAACACCCTGGCGCTGCGCACCGACCTCTCCGGCACCCCGGCCTTCGCCGCCCTGCTGGAGCGGGTCCGGGACGCCGACCTGGAGGCCTTCGACCACGCCGACCTGCCGTTCGACCAGGTCGTCCGGGCGGTCGCGCCGGCCCGTACGGCCGGGCGTCACCCGCTCTTCCAGACCATGGTCACCTTCCACTCCGCCGCTCCCGCCCCGGCCCGGCTCTTCGACGTCCCGGCGGCGGAGCTGCTGGTGGACACCGGCGGCGCCAAGTTCGACCTGGAGTTCGCGGTCGGCCCGGCCGCCGACGGCAGCGGGCGACTGGAGGGCGGCGTCCGGTACAGCCGGGACCGCTTCGACGAAGCGACCGCCCGCGCCCTCGCGGACCGGCTGGTCCGCCTCGTGGAGCAGGCCGTCGCGGACCCGGCGCGCCCCGTCGCCGACCTCGACCCGATGGCCGAGGGCGAGCGTGAACTCGCCCTGTACGGGCCGGAGTCCACCGACCACCCGGCCGTCCCAGGCGACCCGGCCACGCTGCCCGACCTGGTCGCCGCCGGAGCCCGCGCCGGGGCCGCCCGCCCCGCGGTGCTGACGGACGGCGCCGAGCTGTCCCGCGCGGCCTTCGACGACCGCGCCGACCGGCTCGCCCGGCTGCTGATCGCCCGCGGGGTCGGCCCGGAGAGCGTGGTCGCGGTGGCCCTGCCGCGCTCCGCAGACCTGCTGGTGGCCGTCCACGCGGTGGTCCGGGCCGGGGGCGCCTACCTGCCGCTCGACCTCGACCACCCGGCCGAGCGGCTGCGCCACCTCCTCGGCACGGCCCGCCCGGTCTGCGTGCTCACCGAATCCGGATCGGCCGGCCGGCTGCCCGCCGACGCCCCCGACGCCGTCCTGCTGGGGGACCCGGAGACGGAGGCCGCCCTGGCGTCCGCCCCGGCCGGACCGGTCACCGATCACGACCGGCTCGCCCCGCTGAGGCCCGACCACCCCGCGTACGTCATCTTCACCTCCGGCTCCACCGGCCTGCCCAAGGGCGTCCAGGTCGGCCACGCCGCGATCGTCAACCGTTTGCGGTGGATGCAGGACGCCTACCCCCTCGGCGGGGACGACCGGGTGCTGCACAAGACCCCGGCCGGCTTCGACGTCTCGGTCTGGGAGCTGTTCTGGCCGTTCGCCGCGGGCGTGCCCGCGGTGGTCGCCCGCCCCGACGGGCACCGTGACCCCGGCTACCTCGCCGACCTGATCCGCCGCCACCGCGCCACCGTCGCGCACTTCGTGCCCTCGATGCTCGCCGCCTTCCTCACCGACCAGCGGCTCGCCGAGTGCCCCTCGCTGCGACGGGTGGTGTGCAGCGGCGAAGCCCTCCCGGTCGACCTCGCCGAGCGCTTCCGGGAATCCTGCGCCGGCCGGGAGGTGGCCCTGGAGAACCTCTACGGCCCCACCGAGGCGGCGGTCGACGTCACCGCCGAGCACTACCGGCCCGGCACCGGCCGGTCCGGCGGCAGCGTGCCCGTCGGCAGCCCGGTGTGGAACACCGGGGTCCGGCTCCTGGACGCGCGGCTGCGTCCCGTCCCGCTCGGGACCCCCGGGGAGCTGTACCTGACCGGGGTGCAGCTGGCGCGCGGCTACCTGAACCGGGCGGCGCTGACCGCCGAGCGGTTCACCGCCGACCCGTACGGTCCGCCCGGCAGCCGGATGTACCGCACCGGCGACCTCGCCCGGCGGACGGCCGACGGCCGGCTGCACTACCTCGGCCGGACCGACGACCAGGTCAAGCTGCGCGGCCTGCGGATCGAACTCGGCGAGGTGGAGGCCGCGCTGGCCGCCCTGCCGGGCGTCGCCCTGGCCGCCGCGGCCGTCCGCGCGTCGGGCACCGGGGGCGACCGGCTGATCGGGTACGTCGTCCCGGAGCCGGGTCGCGTTCCGGACACCCGCCACCTGCGCAAGCTCGCGGCGGAGCGGCTCCCGGCGTACATGGTGCCGGCGCCGATCGTCCTCCTCGACGCCCTGCCGCTGTCCGTCAACGGCAAGCTCGACCGGCGGGCCCTGCCGGCGCCGCCGGTCACCCCGGCGGCCGAGCCCGGCACGGCCGACGGGACCGCGCAGGCCGCCGCGACTGTCGCCGAGCCCGCCGAACCTTCCGGGACCGCCGAACCCGCCGTCGTGCTGGCCCGGTTGATGGCCGAGGCCCTCGGCCTGACCGCCGTCGACCGGCACGCCGACTTCTTCGAACTCGGCGGCGACAGCATCGTCTCCATCCGGCTGGTGTCGCTGGCCCGCAAGGCGGGCCTGACCCTCACCGCCCGGCAGGTCTTCGAGGCACCCAGCCCCGCCCGGCTCGCCGAGCTCGCCGTCCCGGCCGCGCCGGCCGCAGGGACCGCCCCGGCGGCCGTCCGGCCGCAGGACGACGGAACCGGTCCGCTGCCGCTGCCCCCGATCGCCCACTGGCTCGCCGAACGCGGCGGCCCGGTCGACCGGATCGCCCAGGCCCGGCTGGTGCTCCTGCCCGCCGGTGTCCGTACGGCGGACCTGGCCACCGCCCTCCAGGCGCTGCTCGACCGGCACGCCGGTCTGCGCCAGGTCCTGCACCGGCCGGACCCCGGCGTCTGGTCGGCCGAAACCGCCCCGCCCGGATCGGTGACCGCCGCCGACAGCCTGCGCGCCGTCCCCGCCGCCGGGCTCGACGACGCCGCCCTGCGGGAGCTGGTCGCCACCGAGTCGGACGCGGCGGTCGGCCGCCTGCGCCCCGGCACCGGACGCCTCCTCCAGGCCGTCCACCTGGACGCCGGCCGGGAGGCCGCGGGCCGCCTGCTGCTGACGGCCCACCACCTCGCGGTCGACGAGGTCTCCTGGAGCATCCTGCTGGACGACCTGCGGGCCGCCTGGCAGGACGCCGCCGCCGGCCGGCCGCCGGTCCTGGAACCGGTCGCCACCTCGCTGCGCGCGTGGACCGAGCACCTCCTCGCGGAGGCCCACAGCCCCCGCCGGACCGCCGAACTCGGCCACTGGCTGGCGGCCGGGGAGAGCGGGAAGGACCGGCGCCTGATCGGATCGCGTCCGCTGGACCCGGCCCGGGACACCGCCGACACCGCGCGCCCGTTCACCGTCACGCTCTCCGCCGGACGGACCGCGCCCCTGCTCGACACCGTCCCCGGGGCCGTGCACGGCACCGTCAACGACGTGCTGCTCACCGCGCTGGCCCTGGCCGCCGCCCACCTCGACCCGGACCGGCCGGACGGCGGGCTACCGGTCGAACTGGAGGGCCACGGCCGGGAACAGGACCTGCTGCCCGGCGCCGACCTCTCCCGCACCGTCGGCTGGCTGACCAGCCTGTACCCCGTGCGCCTCGCCCCCGGCCGGGTCGACCCGGCCGCCGCCCTCACCGGCGCCGAGGACGCCGGGCGCGCCCTCAAGGAGGTGAAGGAACAGCTGCGGGCCGTCCCCGCCGGCGGGATCGGTGCGGGCCTGCTCCGCTACGCCAACCCCGCCACCGCCCGCCGCTTCGACCCGGCCGCCCGGCCCGAAGTGCTCTGGAACTACCTCGGCCGGCGCACCCACACCCCCGGCACCGCCTGGGGACCTGCCCCCGAGGCCGACGCCGTCGGCGTCGAGCCCGACCCCGGGGCCCCGCTCTCCCACGCGCTGGAGATCGTGGCCCGGATCGACCCCGGCCCCGACGGCCCCCGGCTCGTCGCGGACTGGATCCCCGCCGCCGGCGCCCTGCCGGAGTCGACCGCACGCGCCCTCGCCGAGGCGTGGACCGCCGCGCTCGACGGCCTCGCCACCTGGGCCGGCACCGCCGGCTCCGGCGGCCACACCCCCTCCGACCTCGATCTGCTCTCCCTCGACCAGGACCAGATCGCCATGCTCGAACAGATGTGGAAGGACCAGCGATGACCAGGACCGGCCTCGCGGACATGCTCCCGCTCTCCCCGCTCCAGCAGGGCATGCTGTTCCTCTCCTCCTACGACGACCGGGCCACGGACGTCTACACCGTCCAGCTGACCGTCTCGCTGAGCGGCCCGGTCGACGCGGCCCGGCTCGGCACCGCCGCCGACGCGCTGCTGCGCCGGCACGCCAACCTGCGCGCCGGGTTCTGGCACGAGAACGTGCCCGAGCCGGTCCAGTTCGTCCCCGCCGAGCTGCGGATCGCCGTCCGCGAGACCGACCTCCGGGCCGGGCACGACCTCCGGGCCGGGCACGCCACGGCCCCGTTCGCCACTGCCCCCTCCGGCGGCGTCCCGGACGGTGAGGCCCTGGACCGGGCCGAACGCGCCGAGCTGGCCGAGCGGTTCCTCCTGCACCGGCCGCCGCTGCTGCGCCTGCTGCTGGCCCGGGTGGCCGACACCGAGTACCGGCTGATCGTCACCGTGCACCACATCCTGGTGGACGGCTGGTCGATGCCGCTCCTGGTGCGTGAGCTGCTGGAGCTGTACGACCGGGACGGCGACCCCGGCGGCCTGCCCGCCGTGCGCCCCTACCGCGACCACCTGCGCTGGCTGGCCGACCAGGACCGGCCGGCCGCCGAACGCGCCTGGCGCACGGCGCTGGCGGGGACGGACGGCCCCACCCTGCTCGCCCCGGCCGACCCCGGCCGGCAGGCGGTCCGGCCGGCCCGGCACACCCGGGGGCTCACCGAGGAGGCGACCGCGGGGCTCACCGCGGCGGCCCGCCGGCTCGGCACCACCCCCAGCACCCTCGTCCAGTGCGCCTGGGGGCTGCTGCTCGGCTCCCTGACGGGGCGGCGCGACGCCGTCTTCGGCCTGACCGTGTCGGGCCGGCCCGAGGAACTGTCCGGCGTCGACTCGATGATCGGACTGTTCATCACCACCGTCCCGGTCCGGGTCGCCGTGCGCCCGGAGGAGAGCGTCGCCGCGCTGGTCCGCCGGTTCCGCGGCGAACAGAACCAACTGCTCTCCCACCACCACCTCGGCCTGCACGCGATCCAGAAGCAGGCCGGCGGCGGCGAGCTGTTCGACACCCTGCTCGTGGTCGAGAACTACCCCGTCGACCCGTCCGCCCGCCCCGCGCTCGCCGGCGGGGCCGCCGTCACCGGGGTCACCGCCCGCGACGCCACGCACTACCCGCTCACCCTGGCCGTCAACCTCGGCCGCACCGTCGAGGTCCACCTGGAGTACCGGCCCGACGTGCTGACCGACCGCCGGGTCGAGCGGATCGGCGAGCGGCTGGCCGCGCTGCTGGAGCGGATCGCCGCCGACCCCGACACGACGGTGGGCAGGCTGCGGCTGACCACCGACGACGAGCACGCCCGGCTGGCGGCGGCGGGGCACGGCCCGGAGGCCGCCGCCTTCGGGGGGAGCGTCGCCGACCGTTTCGCGGCGCAGGCCGCCGCGACCCCCGGGGCCACCGCCGTCGTCTCCGGCGGCCGGTCCGTGACCTTCGCCGAACTGGACCGCCGCTCCGCGGAGCTGGCCCACCGGCTGGTCGCACGCGGGATCGGCCCCGAGTCGGTGGTCGCCCTCGCGGTGCCGCGTTCGGTGGACGCGGTGACCGCCCTGCTCGGCGTGCTGCGCAGCGGCGCCGCCTACCTGCCGCTGGACCTCGACCACCCGGCCGAGCGCCTCGCCGACATGATCGCCGACGCCGCCCCGGCCTGCCTGGTCACCACCGCGGGCACCGTCCACCGGCTCCCCGCGGTCGGCCCCCGACCGCTGCTGCTCGACGGCCCGGACGACACCGCCACCGCCACCGCCCCGGGCCCCGGGCCCGACGCGCCGCTCCCCGCCGTCGACCCGGAGCACCCCGCCTACGTCATCTACACCTCCGGTTCCACCGGCCGCCCCAAGGGCGTGGTCCTCACCCACCGCGGCCTCGCCAACCTCTACGCCAACCACCGGGCCGCGCTGCTCGACCCGGCCGCCCGCGCGGCCGGCCGCCCCCTGCGGGCCCTGCACACCGCCTCGTTCTCCTTCGACACCTCCTGGGAGCAGCTGTTCTGGCTGCTCGCCGGGCACGAACTGCACCTCCTCGACGAGACGGAGCGGCGCGACCCCGAGTTCGTCACCGGCTACGTCCGCCGCCACCGCGTCGACACCCTCGACGTCACCCCCACCTACGCCCAGCAGCTCCTCGACTGGGGGCTGCTCGCCGACGGCGCCCACCGCCCGGGGCTGCTGCTGCTCGGCGGCGAGGCGGTGCCGCCCGCCCAGTGGAGCGCGGTCCGCGCCGCCGACGGCGTACGCGCCGTCAACCTCTACGGCCCCACCGAGTACACCGTCGACGCCCTGGCCGCCGACCTCGCGGACAGCGTGCGCCCGCTGGTCGGCGCACCGATCGCCGGCACCGCCGCCAGGGTCCTCGACCACGCGCTGCGCCCCGCACCGGACGGCGCCCCCGGCGAGCTGTACCTGGCCGGGACCGGGCTGGCCCGCGGCTACCACGACCGGCCCGGTCTGACCGCCGGCCGCTTCGTCGCCGACCCGTACGGCCCGCCCGGCAGCCGGATGTACCGCACGGGGGACCTCGTCCGCAGGCTGCCCGACGGCCGCCTCGACTACCTGGGCCGGGCCGACGAGCAGGTCAAGATCCGCGGGTTCCGGATCGAGCCCGGCGAGATCGAGGCCGCCCTCACCGCGCTGCCCGGGGTCGCCACCGCCGCCGTGGTCGTCCGCGAGGACACCCCCGGCGTCCGCCGCCTGGTGGGCTACCTGACCGGTGACGCCGACCCGGTCGGCGCCCGCGCCGCCCTGGCCGCCGCGCTGCCCGAACACCTCGTCCCCGCCGCCCTGGTGGTCCTGGACGCCCTGCCCCTCAACGTCAACGGGAAGCTCGACCGCGCCGCCCTGCCCGCCCCCGTCCTCACCGGCGACCCGGCCTCCCGCGCTCCGCGGACCCCGGCCGAGGCCGTCCTGTGCCGCGTCTTCGCCGATGTCCTCGGCCTCGCCGCGGCCGGAGCCGACGACGACTTCTTCGTCCTCGGCGGGGACTCGATCAGCTCGATCCAGCTGGTCGGCCGGCTCCGCAAGGAGCAGCTGGTCCTCACCCCCCGGCAGGTCTTCGAGCACCGCACACCCGCCCGGCTCGCCGCCGCGGCGGTGGACGCCGGGACCGTCGCCGACGGCCCGGACCCCGCCGCCGTCGTCCTCGTCCCCGAGGCGGCCCTCGCCCTGGCCGCCGAACTCCGCCCCGACGCCGAGGAGGTGCTGCCGCTCTCCCCGCTCCAGGAGGGCCTGTACTTCCACGCCGTCTACGACGACCGCGCGCTCGACGTCTACCTCATGCAGAACTTCATCGAGCTGCTGCACGCCGTCGACCGGACGGCGCTGCGCCGTGCCTTCGAGGCGCTGCTCAGGCGCCACCCCCACCTGCGGGCGGGCTTCTGGCACCAGGGCTTCGACGAGCCGGTGCAGATCGTCCCCGGCGCGTGGGAGCTGCCCTGGCAGGAGACCGACCTCAGCCACCTCGACCGGGCCGCCCAGGACCGCGCCCTGGAGGAGTTCTCGCACGCCGACGCCGCCACCCGGTTCGACCTCGCGGCGCCGCCGCTGCTGCGCGTCGCGCTGTTCCGCTTCGCCGACGAGCGGTACGTGCTCTGCGTGACCCAGCACCACATCCTCACCGACGGCTGGTCCGAGTCGCTGTTCTTCGAGGAGCTGTTCGCCCTCTACCGGCACGGCGGCGACGAGGACGCGCTGGCGCCCGCCACGCCGTACCGGGAGTTCCTGCGCCACCTCGCGGCGACCGACCGCGAGGCCGCCGCCGAGGCCTGGCGGGTCCACCTCGCCGGCCTCGACGAGGCGACCCTGGTCGCGCCCGAGGACCCGGCCCGGCAGCCGGTGATCGCCGAGGTCTGCCCGGTCGTCCTGGACGAGGCGACCAGCGACGGGCTGCGCGCCTTCGCCCGGTCCTGCGGCATCACCCTCAACACGGTGCTGTCCACCGCGTGGGCGCTCACCCTGGCCGGCCTCACCGGCTCGGACGACGTGGTCTTCGGTGCCACCGTCTCCGGCCGGCCGCCGGAGCTGGCGGGCGTGGACACCATGATCGGGATGTTCATGAACACCCTCCCGTTCCGGGTGACCGTCCGGCCCGGGGAGCCGTTGCGCGACCTCCTGGTCCGGGTCCAGCGGGAGCACGCCGCCCTGCTGCCCCACCACCAGGTGGGCCTCGGCCGGATCCAGCGGCTCAGCGGCTTCGGCCGCCTCTTCGACACCCTGTACGTGTTCCGCAACACCCCGCTGGACGACTCGGCCCGGGAGGAGGCCGTCGCCCGCCACGCGATCGGCTGGACCCACAGCGTGGACGGCACCCACTACCCGCTGACCCTCGCGGTCACGCCCGAGCGCGCCCTGGAGCTGAGCCTCGCCTACCGGCCCGACCTGTTCGACGCCGAGGCCGCCCGGGCCGTGGCCGAACGGCTCGCCGCCCTGGTCCGCGCCCTGCCCGGGGACCCCGCCGCCCCGGTCGGCCGGCTCGGCACCCCGGAACCGGCCGAGCTGGGCAGGCTGCTCGGCCTCGGCGACGACACCGGCCACGCCGTTCCCGACACCACCGTCGACCGGCTGCTCGCGGAGCAGGCCGCCCGGACCCCGGACGCGACCGCCCTGGTCTTCGGCGAGGAGCGGCTCTCCTACGCCGAACTCGACCGGCGGGCCGACCGGCTGGCGCACGCCCTGATCGCCCGCGGCGCCGGGCCGGAGCGCCTGGTCGCCCTCGCGCTGCCGCGCTCCGCGGACTTCGTCGTCGCCCTGTTCGCCGTGCTGCGCACCGGCGCCGGCTACCTGCCGCTCGACCTGGACCACCCGGCCGCCCGGCTCGCCGAGATGCTCGCCGACGCGCGCCCGCTCTGCCTCGTCACCGTCACGGCCGTCGGCGCCGGCCTGCCCGCCGCGGACGACCTGCCCCGCCTGGTGCTCGACGACCCGGACGGCCTGGCCGAACAGGCCGCCGTCCCGGCCGGGCCGGTGACCGCCGCCGACCTCACCGCCCCGCGTCACGCCGACCACCCGGCCTACGTGATCTACACCTCCGGCTCCACCGGGCGGCCCAAGGGCGTGGTCGTCCCGCACCGCGGGCTGACCACGATGCTGGTCAACCACCGGGCCCGGATCTTCGGCCCCGCCGTGACCGGGGCCGGCGGGCGGCGCCTGCGGATCGCCCACACCGTCTCCTTCGCCTTCGACATGTCGTGGGAGGAGTTCTTCTGGCTGGTCGACGGCCACGAGGTGCACGTCATCGGCGAACGGCTGCGGCTCGACCCGGACGCCCTCGTCGACCACTACGTCCGCGAGCGCGTCGACGTCGTCAACGTCACCCCGTCCTACGCCCAGCAGCTGATCGAGGCCGGACTGCTCGCCGACGGCCGGCACCGGCCGGTGCTCGTCCTGCTCGGCGGCGAGGCCGTCCCCGAGTCCCTCTGGCAGCTGCTCGACCGGACCGACGGGACCACCGGCTACAACCTGTACGGGCCCACCGAGTACACCATCAACGCGCTCGGTGCGGGCGTCGGCGAGAGCGCCACCGCCACCGTCGGACGGCCCGTCATGAACACCCGGGCGTACGTACTGGACCAGGCCCTGCGCCCCGTCCCGGTGGGCGTGCCCGGCGAGCTGTACCTCGCCGGGGACGGCCTGGCGCGCGGCTACCACGACCGGCCCGGTCTGACGGCCGGCCGCTTCGTCGCCGACCCGTACGGCCCGCCCGGCGGGCGGATGTACCGCACCGGCGACCGGATGAGGTTCCGGGCGGACGGCAGGCTGGACTACCTGGGCCGGGCCGACCAGCAGGTCAAGATCCGCGGCTTCCGGGTCGAGCCCGGCGAGGTCGAGTCCGCGCTGCTCGCCCTGGACACCGTCGCCGCGGCGGCCGTCGTCGCGCAGCGGGGCCCGGGCGGCGCACGCCTGGTCGCCTACACCGTCCCCGCCCCCGGCCTCCCGGCGGACTCCGCCGCGCTGCGCGCCGCGCTGGCCGCGACCCTGCCCGAGTACCTGGTCCCGGCCGCGTTCGTCGAGCTCGACGCGCTGCCGCTGACGGTCAACGGCAAGGTCGACCGCGCCGCGCTCCCCGTGCCCGGCCCGGCCGGGCGGGGATCCTCCCGGCCGCCCGCCGACGCCCGCGAGGCCCTGCTCTGCGGGCTCTTCGCGGAGGTCCTGGGCGTGCCCGAGGTCGGTGTCGACGACAACTTCTTCGAACTCGGCGGCCACTCGCTGCTCGCGATGCGGCTGGCCGGCCGGATCCGGGCCGAGCTCAACACCCCGGTCCAGGTCGCCACCCTGATGGCCGCCCCGACCGTCGCGGGGGCGGCGGCCCGGCTCGGCACCGACGCCCGCCGTGACGCGCTGCGCACCCTGCTGCCGCTGCGGGAGAAGGGCGCGCTGCCCCCGCTGTTCTGCGTCCACCCGGCCTCCGGTTTCAGCTGGCAGTACGCGGGCCTGCTGCGCCATCTCGACCGGGAGCGCCCGCTGTACGGCCTCCAGTCGCCGGGCCTGCGCGGTGAGCTCCCGAAGGTCGAGGACGTCCGGGGTCTGGCCGAGCTGTACCTCGCGGAGGTGCGGGCGGTGCAGCCGCACGGCCCGTACCACCTGCTGGGCTACTCCTTCGGCGGGACGGTCGCCCACACCATGGCGGCGCTGCTCCAGGAGGGCGGCGAGGAGGTGGCCCTCCTCGGGCTGCTGGACGCCTACCCGCCGGAGACCGAGGACTGGTCCTTCGTCACCGACCCGCGCTTCCGCGAGCGGCTCGCCGAGGAGGAGAGCGGGTTCCTGACCGGGGTGGCCGGGCTCGGCCTGGCGGCGCCCGGGGACACGGCCGGGGACGCGCCCGGGGACACGGCCGGCGCCGGGGGAGAGGCCGGCCGGCCGGTCGGCCGGGAGGAGGCGATCGCCGCGATCCGGGCCAGCCAGGGCATGCTGGCCGGCTTCGACGAGGATCTGCTCCACGCGATCGTCGACACCAACGTGCACTGCGTCGGCCTGCTGGCCGGCAGCCGCACCCCGGTCTGGACGGGTGACGCCCTGTTCGTCACCGCGGCCCGCACCACCGCCCCCGAGGACGCGCCCGCGAAGGTCTGGCCGCCGTACCTGCGGGGCAGGCTGGCCGAGCACGTGGTCGACGTCGCCCACGACGAACTGATGGACGCGCAGGCGCTGGAGGAGATCGGCCCGCTGGTGCAGCGGGCGCTGGCGGAGGGGGTGTGAACCGGCCCCGCCGGTCCGCCCGCGCCCCTCCCGCGGGCGCGCCTTCCGCCCGTCCGCCCGCCGACCCCGGCGGGGCCCGGGCCGCCATCGCACGACCGCATGATCCGGGGACCGCACGGCGGTCCCCGGGCTCCGAGAAGAGGACAACCCCCATGACCAGCAACGCCCCCCTGATCGACACCGTCTACCACGACCTGGCCCTGCGGACCCTGGAGGTGATCCGGGTCACCCGGGTCACCCCCCGACTGGTCCGGGTCACCCTCGGCGGCCCCGAGCTGGCCGGGTTCATCGACCGGGCGCCCGCCGACCACGTCAAGGCCTTCTTCCCGGCGCCCGGCCAGCTGGAGCCCGTGCTCCCCCTGCTCGGCGACGACGACGAGGGCCTGATCTTCCCCGACGTCCCGCCGTTCCCGATCTCCCGCGACTACACCACCCGCCGCTTCGACCCGGTGGCCGGCGAGCTGGATCTCGACTTCGTCCTGCACGGCAGCGGCGTCGCCTCGGTCTGGGCCGCGCAGGCCGCCCCCGGCCAGAAGCTCGGTCTGGCCGGGCCCCGCGGCTCGGTGATGGTCCCGCTGGAGTTCGACTGGTACCTGCTGGCCTCCGACGAGACCGGCCTGCCCGGTCTGAGCCGGTACCTGGAGATCCTGCCGGAGGGAGCGATCGCCAAGGTGTTCATCCTGGTGGACGACGCCGGTGAGGAGCACCACCTGGAGACCAAGGCCGACGCCGCGATCACCTGGGTGCACCGCGACGGCCTGGCCCACGGCGAGGGCGACCTGCTCCACCGGGCGATCAGCGCCCTGGAGTTCCCGCCCGGGCGGCCCTACGTCTGGATCACCGGCGAGGCCGGCGAGCTGAAGCCGATCCGCCGCCACCTGCGCGCCGCCGGGTTCGACCGGGACTACACGGACGTCGACGGCTACTGGAAGCGCGGCACCGTCAACCTGGACCACCACCTCGCCGACGACGACGAGGAGGAGCCGGGCGCCGACGCCGCCTCCTGACCGCCCGTCACCGCGGAGGCGCGGGTCCGTCCCCCGGGTGGGGCGGGCCCGCGCCTTCGCGGTGCGGTGGGTCCGGTCGGCTCAGCGGCGTCCGGACCGCCACTCGTGGAGCAGCAGCCAGACGAGGTAGAGCCCGCCGATCGCCGCCGTCATGATGCCGACCGGCAGTTGGATCGGGGCCACCACCCGCTGGGCCGCGAGGTCGCTGAGGCAGAGCAGCAGCGCCCCCATCAGCGCGGAGGGCAGCAGGCTGACGCCGGCGGCCCGGCCGAGGCGGCGGGCGAGCTGCGGTGCGGCCAGGGCGACGAAGGAGATCGGCCCGGCCGAGGCGGTGGCGACGGCCGAGAGCAGCACGGCGGAGACCACCAGCAGGGCGCGTGAGCGTTCCACCGGCACGCCGAGCGCCTTCGCCGCGTCGTCGCCGGCCTCCATCAGCCGCAGGTGCCGGCCGAGCAGCAGGACGGCGGGCAGCAGGAGCCCGATCGCGAGCGCCGCGGGGCCGAACTGGTCCCATCCGCGACCGTTCAGCGAGCCGGTGAGCCAGACCGCCGCGGCCTGCGCCTCGTCGATCGACGCCTCGATCATCAGGTAGGCGTTGACCGAACTCAGCAGCGCCCCCGCCGCGATCCCGACCACGATCAGCCGGTAGCCCTGCACGCCGCGCCGGTAGGCCAGCAGGTAGACCGTCAGGGCGGTGGCGAACCCGCCGCCGACCGCGCCGAGCGCCACCGCGAACGGTCCGCCGCCGAACACGAGGATCTGCAGGAGCGCCCCGGTCGCGGCGCCGGTCTCGAACCCGATCAGGTCCGGGCTGCCCAGCGGGTTGCGGGCCAGGCTCTGGAACACGGCGCCGCTCAGGCCGAGGGCCGCGCCGACGATGAGGCCGACCGCGAGCCGGGGCAGCCGCAGGCTGTTCACCACGTAGTCGGTGGCCGCGGTCCCCTGGCCGGCCAGCGCCTTGACCACGTCGACGGGGGAGACCTGGAAGTCACCGGTGCCGAGGGTGACGACGGCCACGGTGAGCAGGGCGAGGGCCAGACCGCAGCCGGCCACCAGCGGACGCCGGGCGACCCGCAGCTGCAGGGCACCGAGGCGGATCCGCAGGCCGGGGACGAGCCGGGCCGGGTCCGGTACCGCGGGCGCGGGCAGGGCGCGGGGGGCCGACGGGGGCAGCAGGGTGCCGGACGGGCTGTCCGGGAGGGGGCTCACAGCTGGGGGACCTTCCGGCGGCGGACCAGGGCGACGAGGACGGGGGCGCCCAGGGCGGCGGTGACGATGCCGACGGCCAGTTCGTCGGGGCGGACCAGGATCCGCCCGAGCACGTCGGCGCCGAGCAGCAGGGCGGGGGACAGGACCAGGCAGTAGGCCAGCAGCCAGCGCTGGTCCGGCCCGGTGACGAGCCGTACGGCGTGCGGCACGATGAGGCCGACGAAGCCGATCGGCCCGACGGCGGCGGTCGCCGCGCCGCAGAGCAGGGCGACCGCCACCGCGCCGAGCACCCGGGTGCGGGCCGGCCGGGCCCCGAGCGCGCTGCCGATGTCGTCGCCGAGGGCCAGCGCGTTCAGCGGACCGGCCAGGGCGAGGGCGAGCACGATGCCGGTCAGCAGGAACGGCGTCACCTGGAGGAGGACGGCGTCGCTGCGCCCGGCGAGGGTGCCGACGGACCAGGTGCGCAGGGTGGCGAAGGAGTCGCGGTCCAGGAAGGTGAGGGTGGAGATGCCCGCGATGAGCGAGGCGTTGACCGCGGTGCCGGCCAGGACCAGCCGGATCGGGGAGGCGGCCGAGCGGCCCGCGGTGCCGAGGGTGTAGACGGCGGTCGCGGTGAGCGCGGCGCCGGCCAGGGCGAACCAGACGTAGCCGGCCAGGGTGGTGACGTGGAAGAGGCCGATGCCGGCGACGACGGCGGCGGAGGCGCCGGACTCGATGCCGAGCAGGCCCGGGTCGGCGAGCGGGTTGCGGGTGAGCGCCTGCATGAGGGCGCCGGCCAGGCCGAGGCCCGCGCCCACCGCGAGTCCCAGCAGGGTCCGGGTGAGCCGGTAGTCCTGGACGATGACGGCGTTCTCGGTTCCGTCGGGTGCGAAGAGCCCGTGCAGGACGGTGGCAAAGGGGATGGATCGTGCACCCACCGAGATGCTGAGCACCACGATCACGAGGAGCAGCAGGAGGGCGGCCATCAGCCCTGCGGCGCGTAGTCGGGGCGCGGTCCGTCGGGACCGGAGGGGTTCGGCGGGGCCGCCCGCGGGGACCCCTTGCTGAACGAGGCTCACTCGTGCACTCACTCCTCGGAGGGTGGGGCGGAACGCTCTCCGCCACGATTTTTAGTTAGGTGAGCCTATCCTAAATTGGCCGGATTCGGCGCCCGGTCCGGGCGCCCGGACCGGCCCCGCCGCGGCCCCTCCGAGCGGCCGCTGACCGGGGGTTGGCGACCCGTCAGGAGTCGGCCGGACCGGCTCCGTGCGGCGCCGGAGGGGTGGCGGAACCTCGCCGCCCGCCGGGCTCGCGGTCGTGACGGGGCAGAGTGGGCAATGTAAGGTCAACCTTGCCTAACCAGGGCCGGGCGGGGGACTCACCTTCCTCGACCGTGACCGGGCGGGCTGGTGGGACACGGTGCGGCCGGAATGAACGAGTTGAGACAAAGGACGCGTGGGACTGGTGGGCAGAGGCAGTGTGAGTCCTGGCAGGTCCGGCGGAGTCGGAGCCGGGCGGCGCCCGCCCGGTCTCCAGGAGTGCCTGTCCGACCTGAGGCGCTTCCGGGGTTCCACCGTCGTCGTGAAGTTCGGCGGCAACGCGATGGTGGACGAGGCCCGGAAGGCCGCCTTCGCCCGGGACGTCGTCCTCCTGCGCTACGCGGGCCTTCGCCCGGTGGTCGTGCACGGCGGCGGCCCGCAGATCGGCGCACAGCTCCAACGGCTCGGACTGACCTCCTCGTTCACGGCCGGCCTGCGGGTCACCACGCCGGAGGCCATGGAGGCCGTCCGGATGGTGCTGGCGGGTCAGGTCCAGCGGGAGCTGGTCGGCCTGATCAACTCCCACGGGCCGTTCGCGGTCGGGATGACCGGCGAGGACGCGCACACCATGACCGCGCGCAAGCGCTACGCGCTGGTGGACGGCGAACGGGTCGACATCGGCCTCGTCGGCGAGGTCTCCTCCGTCAGTCCGTCGCTGCTGTCGACCCTGCTGGCGGACGGGCGCATCCCGGTGGTCTCCTCGGTCGCCCGGGGCGAGGACGGGAACGTCTACAACGTCAACGCCGACACGGCCGCCGCCGCGGTGGCGGGCGCGCTGCGTGCGGACGTGCTGCTGATGCTGACCGACGTCCCCGGCCTCTACCGTTCGTGGCCCTCCGACACCGAGGTGGTGTCGCGGCTCACCGCGCCCGAGCTGGCCGAGCTGCTGCCGGGCCTGACCGGGGGGATGGTGCCCAAGATGGAAGCCTGTCTCGACGCGCTGCGGGCGGGGGTGGGCGTCGTGCGGGTCCTGGACGGGCGGGTGCCCTACGCCCTGCTGCGGTCCTTCGGTGACTCCTCCCCCGGGACGGAGATCGTGGCCCGGCCTGAGGCCCCGGCCGACACCCCGCATGCCGCGGTGCAGACGGCTCCCGCGCTGCGGTGAGCCCGTGAACGGGGCTCGAATGTCCTGATTCAGACGCTCTGTCCGGAAAATCCGGTCATGAGCACACCCGACTCGGAGAAACCGCTGATCGGAGCCCGGATGCGGGTCCGGTCGGTGAACTTGACTCCATGGCTCCGATAAGGGAACTTAGGCAAGCCTTGCCTTAGGTCTTCGGTGGTCACGCCGGGGTTCGACAGGTCCGGGAGCTCCGCTCCGGGCCCCTGAACGAGTAGTAGACGGAAGGATTGAGTCATGTCGCGCGAGAACGGCGCAAACTACGGAGGTGGCAGCGTCGACGACCTGGTCGGCATAGGCTTCGGCCCGGCCAACCTGGCCCTGGCGATCGCGATCGACGACCACAACCGTCGCAACCCCGGGCAGTCGCTCGGCGTCCGCTTCCTGGAGAAGCAGGAACGTTTCGGATGGCACCGGGGCATGCTGCTGGACGGCGCCACCATGCAGGTCTCCTTCCTCAAGGACCTGGTGACCCTGCGTGACCCGCGAAGCCGCTTCACCTTCCTGTCCTACCTCCAGGAGCGGGGCCGGCTGGTCGACTTCATCAACCTGAAGTCCTTCTACCCGACCCGCCTGGAGTTCCACGACTACTTCGAGTGGTGCGCCGCGGAGTTCACCGACCAGGCCGCCTACGGCCGCAAGGTCACCGCCGTGCGGCCGGTGGAGTCCGACGGCCGGATCGACAGCGTGGAGGTCGTCTCCGAGGCGGTCACCGGTGGCGACCAGGAGGTCCGCCGGGCCCGGAACATCACGGTCGGCACGGGTCTGACCCCGCGTGTCCCCGACGGCGTCACGCTCGGCGAGCGCGTCTGGCACGCCCGGGACCTGCTGCTGCAGGCACCCACCCTGGTCGGCCAGGAACTGCGCCACCGCCGGATCGCCGTGGTCGGCGCCGGCCAGTCGGCCGCCGAGGCGGTCGAGTACCTCCACCGCACGTTCCCCGACGCCGAGATCTGCGCGGTCCTCTCCCGCTACGGCTACAGCCCGGCCGACGACAGCCCCTTCGCCAACCGGATCTTCGACCCGGCCGCGGTCGACGAGTTCTACGGGGCCTCCGAGGAGGCCAAGCAGACCCTGCTCCGCTACCACGCGAACACCAACTACTCCGTGGTCGACGGCGATCTGATCGAGCAGCTCTACCGGATCGTCTACCAGGAGAAGGTCGCCGGCCGCGAGCGGCTGCGCGTCCTCAACGCCAACCGCCTGACCGGTGTCGCCCAGCACACGGACGGCGTGCGCGCCGAGGTCCGCTCGCTGACCACCGGCGAGGAGCAGACCCTCGACTGCGACGCGGTCGTCCTCGCCACCGGCTACACCCACGTGGACCCCCGTGAGCTGCTCGGCGACCTCGCCCCCACGCTCCTCACCGACGAGCAGGGCCGCCTGCGCGTCGACCGCGACCACCGGGTGCTGACCGAGGACCACGTCGACGTGGGGATCTACCTCCAGGGCGGCACCGAGCACACCCACGGGATCACCTCCGCCCTGCTCTCGACCCTGGCCATCCGCTCCGGGGAGATCTGCGACTCGCTCCTGCTGCGCCAGACCGGCGCCCAGCTGCGGGCCCAGAACAGCCGCCTCGGCGTAGCCGGCTGACCACGGATCCCGGGCCACCGGCCCGGATCCACCCGGCCGGACCCACCGAACCGCACACCCTCGCTACCGAACGGACCTTCAGCATGAGCGCCAGCACCGCACCGGGCCCGACGGGCTTCGACCCGGACACCGTCCGGGCGGACATCGCCGACATCCTCGGCGAGCGCCCGGAGGACATCGGTGACGACGACGACCTGCGCGACCTCGGCCTCGACTCGATGCGCGTGATGCACCTCGTCGAGGTCTGGCGCGCCCGCGGCGCCCGGGCCGAGTTCGCCGACCTGGCGGACCTCGGCGCGGAGCCCACCGTCGTCTCCTGGTCGGCCTACCTGAGCCGCGCCTGAGCCGCACCCGAGCCGCGCCCGGGGCACCACCCCGGGCCGTGCCCGCGCAACACCAGAGCCGTACCCAGCAGGACCGGAACCGCCGAAACCGCCCGTGCCCCCAGGCACCGGGCCCCCTGGACTCCGGCGGGCTCGCCCGACACACCGAACCCGCCGCGCACCTCGTAACACTTCAAGGAGAACCATGAACACCCGAGCCCTGACGTCCCGCAGCGTCAGAATCGCCGCCGTCGCCGCCACCGCCGCGCTCACCCTCGCGGCCTGCGGCTCCAACGGCGACAGCAAGGACGCCGCGGGCACGCCCTCGGCCGGCAGCGCCGCGTCCGGCCCCGTGGTGGTCGAGGCCACCAACGGCAAGATCACCGTCCCGGCCGGCGTCAAGCGCATCGTCAGCGTCTCCTACGCCACCGGCGCCCTGCTCGACCTCGGCGTCCAGCCGGTCGGCACCAGCACCATCGACGACAACAACCCGATGGAGCTGCTGCCCTCGCAGACCGAGGCCGCGAAGAAGATCGAGCCGATCGGCTCCGGCATCGAGATCAACATCGAGAAGGTCGCCTCCCTCAAGCCCGACCTGATCGTGGTCGAGGGCGCCAGCGCCTTCGACTGGGGCATCAAGAAGCTCGAAGGCATCGCCCCCACCCTGTACTTCGGCGTCGACACCCCGGTCGACCTGCTCAACGCGCAGGAGAAGATCGCCACCGCCGTCGGCAAGGAGGCGGAGTTCAAGAAGCTGAAGTCCGACTACGACGCCAAGGCCGCGAAGATCAAGACGGACTACGCGACCAAGCTCAACTCCGTGAAGTGGACCATCGCCTCCTCCTACGGCGGCGGCGAGTTCCTGGTCGACACCAGCACCTCCTGGGTCGGCCGCGTCCTCAACGACGCGGGTGCCAAGTTCTCCCAGGCGTCCTCGGACACCAAGGAGCACGAGACCACCTACTCCGTCGAGAAGCTCGACGTCCTCGCCGACGCCGACCTCATCCTCGTCCCCAAGATGGCCGCCACCGGCGAGGTCCCGCAGGACACCAAGGACCTCGACAAGCAGCCGTCCTGGAAGAACCTCAAGGCCGTCCAGGCCGGCAAGGTCATCCCGGTCACCTACGCCACCACCGACCGGTACGGCACCTCGATCAACGTCCTCGACCAGATCGAGACCATCCTCAAGGGCCTCTAGCCCACCACGTCCGGGTGGCCGCCGCCCCGCGCGGCCACCCGGACGGACACCACCACATCGCACCAAGCGCACGAGCGCCCCGGGCTGGCAGGATCGGCGGGGCGGCGAACCGGGAAGGGCCGACCCCCATGCCAGAGGCTGGCACGACGACCACGCACGCCGACCAGGAATCTCCGCGGGAGCTGACAGCCGCCCAGGCGGGCATCCTCGCGGCCCAACGGATCGACCCGGACAACCCGGCGTACAACGTCGGCCAGTACGTGCGCATCGCCGGAGAGCTCGACGAGCAGCTGCTGGAAGCCGCCCTGCGCCGCACCCTCACCGAGGCCGACGGCCTGCACATCCGCCTCGCCGAGCAGGACGGCCGCACCGTCCGGCTCCCCGGCGCGTTCGACGCCGGGTCGTGGGCCCTGCACCGCCTCGACACCAGCGGCGCCACCGACCCGGTCGCCGCCGCCGCAGCCCTCGTCCACGACCAACTGGCCGTCCCCACCGTGCTGGAGGGGCCCGACGCGGGCCCGCTCACCGGTGCGCTGCTGGTACGCGTCGGCCCGGCCGACCACCTCTGGTTCCAGTGGTTCCACCACCTGGTCGTCGACGGCTACAGCGTCGCCCTGTTCAGCCGCCGCGTCGCCGAGGTCTACACGGCGCTCGCCACCGGCGCCGACGTCCCCGAGAGCCCGTTCCGGCCCGCAGACCTGCTGGCCGACGCCGAGCGCGACTACCTCGCCTCCGACCGGCCCGAGGCCGACCGCGCCTACTGGCGCGAGCGCTTCGCCGACCGGCCGGCCGTCGTCGGCCTCACCGAACCCACCGCCGCGGCCGCCCCCACCGCCCTGCGCCACCGCATCGAGCTGCCCGCCGAGCAGTCCGCGACCGTGCTCGCCGCGGCCCGTGCGTCCCGCACCACCTGGGCCGAGGCCGCCAACGCCGCCTTCGCCGCCTACCTGCACCGGATGACCGGCGCGGCCGACGCCGTCCTCGGCATGCACTTCATGGCCCGCACCGCCCCCGGCACGCTGCGGGTGCCCGGCATGGCCGTCAACATCCTCCCCGTGCGGCTGCCCGTCGCGGGCACGGACACCTTCGCCGCGCTGCTGCGCCGCTCCGCCGAGGAGCTCAAGGCCGTGCGCCGCCACCAGCTCCACCGCGGTGAGGACATCCGCCGCGACCTCGGCCTGGTCGGCACCGACGGGCGCCTGCACGGGCCGATGCTCAACATCAAGCCCTTCGACCTCGACCTCGACTTCGCGGGCAGCCCCGGTACCACCGTCAACCTGGCCTCCGGGCCGGTCGAGGACTTCGCGCTCTCCGTCCACAAGACCCCGGACGACCGCCTGGTCCTGGAGTTCGACGCCAACCCGGTGCTCTACGGCGAGGGCGAACTCGCCCGCCACGCCGACCGGTTCGCCGCCCTGCTGACCCGCCTCGCCACCTCGCCCGAGCAGCCGCTGGCCGAGCTGCCGCTGCTCGCCGACGCCGAGCGTGAGGCCGTCCTGCACGGCTGGAACGCCACCGCCCGCGAGGTCCGCGAGGGCACCCTGGTCAGCCGGATCGCCGAGCGCGCCGCCGCCACCCCCGACGCCACCGCCGTGGTCGCCGAGGGCCGCACCCTGACCTACGCCGAGCTCGACGCCCGCGCCACCGCCCTCGCCCGCGCGCTGCGCGCCGCCGGGGCCGGCCCGGACCGGGTGGTCGGCGTCGCCGTGCCCCGCTCCGCCGAGCTGATGGTCGCCCTGCTCGGCGTCCTCAAGGCCGGCGCCGCCTACCTGCCGCTGGACGCCGACTACCCGGCCGACCGGCTGGCCCACATGGTCGAGGACGCCGCGCCGGTGCGCGTCGTCACCGTCCGCGCACTGCTGGAGCGGCTCCCCGAGGCCGCCCGCGCCGCCGCCCTGCTGGTCGACGAGCTCGCCGACGCCGACGCCGCCGGGCACCCCGCGCTCCCCGAGCCCGGCCCCGACCACGCCGCGTACCTGATCTACACCTCCGGCTCGACCGGCCGCCCCAAGGGCGTCGTGGTCACCCACCGCGCCATCGTCAACCGGCTCGCCTGGATGCAGCACGCCTACCGCCTCGGCGCCGACGACCGCGTCCTGCAGAAGACCCCGGCCAGCTTCGACGTGTCCGTCTGGGAGTTCTTCTGGGCGCTGTGCGAGGGCGCCACCGTCGTCCTCGCCCGCCCCGAGGGCCACAAGGACCCCGCCTACCTCGCCGCGCTGATCGCCGAGGAGCGCGTCACCACCCTGCACTTCGTCCCCTCCATGCTGCGCGCCTTCCTGGAGGAGACCTCGGTCGCCGAGCGCTGCGCCGGACTGCGCCGCGCCTTCTGCTCCGGAGAGGCCCTGCCCGGCGACGTCGTCGACCGCTGGTACGCGACCCTCCCCGCGGTGCCGCTGCACAACCTCTACGGCCCCACCGAGGCCGCCGTCGACGTCACCCACCACCACACCGCGCCCGCCGCGGGCGTCGTCCCGATCGGCCGCCCGGTCTGGAACACCCGCCTCTACGTGCTGGACGCCGAGCTGCGACCCGCGCCGGTGGGCGTGCCCGGCGAGCTGTACCTGGCCGGCGTCCAGCTGGCCCGCGGCTACCTCGGCCGCCCCGGCCTCACCGCCGGCCGCTTCGTCGCCGACCCGCACGGCGGCCCGGGCGAGCGCATGTACCGCACCGGCGACCTCGTGCGCTGGGCGCCCGACGGCACCGTCGAGTACCTCGGCCGCACCGACGACCAGGTCAAGGTCCGCGGCTTCCGGATCGAGCTCGGCGAGATCGAGGCCGCCCTGGAGGCGCTCCCCGGCGTCGTCCAGGCCGCGGTGACCGCCCGTGAGCTGACCCCGGGCGGCGCCCGCCGGCTCGTCGGCTACCTGGTGCCCGCGCCCGCCGACGCCGAGGCGCTGCGCTCCGAACTCGCCCGCACCCTGCCCGAGCACATGGTCCCGGCCGTCCTGGTCGGCCTCGACACCCTGCCGCTGAGCCTCAACGGCAAGCTCGACCGCAAGGCCCTGCCCGCGCCCGCCACCGGCGGCGGCGAGAGCGGCAGCGCCCCGCGCACCGACGCCGAGCGCGTCCTCGCCTCGCTCGTCGCCGAGGTCCTCGGACTGACCGGCGACCAGGTCGGCGTCGACGACAACTTCTTCTCCCTCGGCGGCGACAGCATCTCCGCCATCCAGCTGGGCAGCCGCGCCCGCCGCGCCGGCTTCCGGATCACCCCGCGCGTGGTGTTCGAGCGGCGCACCGTCGCCCGCATCGCCGCCGTCGCCGAGGCCACCGGCACCGCCACCGGCCCGTCCGCCGCCGCCGTCGCCGCGACCGGCCCGCTGCCGACCACCCCGATCAGCGAGTGGCTGCGCGAGCGCGGCGGCCCGATCGCCCGCTTCGGCCAGCACACCGTCGTCACCGTCCCGGCCGGCCTCGACCGGCAGCGGCTGGCCGCCGCCCTGGACACCCTGACCGACCACCACGACGCCCTGCGCCTGCGCCTGCACGTCGCCACGGACGGCGGCTGGACCCAGGAGGTCCGGCCCGTCGGCAGCGCGCCCGCCGCCGACCGGCTCCGGCACGTCGAGGTGACCGCCGGGGAGCTGACCGCCGCCGCCGCGGCCGAGCGGGAGGCCGCCGCCGACCGCCTCGACCCCGAGCAGGGCGTCGTCCTCCAGGCCGTCCACCTCGACGCCGGGGCCGACACCCCGGGCCTGCTCGTCCTCGCCGTCCACCACCTCGCCGTCGACGGCGTCTCCTGGCGCATCCTGCTGCCCGACCTGCGCGCCGCCTACGAGGGCCGGACCCCGGAGCCCGTCACCACCCCGCTGCGCGCCTGGACCACCGGCCTCGCCGAGGCCGCCGCCGGCGACCGGGTCCGCGCCGCACTGCCCCTGTGGCAGGCCGTCCTGGCCGACGGCAGCGGACCGCTGCTGGGCGACCGCCCGCTCGACCCGGCCCGCGACACCGCCGCCACCACCGGGCGACTGCGGCTGACCCTGCCCGCCGAGCGCACCGCGCCGCTGCTCGGCGCCGTCCCCGCCACCCACCGGGCCGGCGTCGACCACGTCCTCCTCACCGGCCTGACCCTCGCGCTGCTCGCCCGCCGCCGCGCCCGCCTCGGCGCCGACGCCCGCCCCGACCTGCTGCTGCGCCTGGAGGGCCACGGCCGCGAGGACCACCTCGTCCCCGGCGCCGACACCACCCGCACGGTCGGCTGGCTCACCAGCGAGTTCCCCGTCCGGTTCGACCTCTCCGGCGTCGACCCCGAGGCCGCGCTCGCGGGCGGGCCCGCCGCCGGCCGCGCCCTCGCGCTCGTCAAGGAGCAGCTCCGCGCCCTGCCCGACGCGGGCGCCGGCTACGGCCTGCTGCGCCGGCTCGACCCGCCGTCCGCCGCCGCCCTCGCCGACGTCGCCGAGCCCCAGCTGCTCTTCAACTACCTGGGCCGCTTCGCCGCCACCGGTGAGGAGTGGACGGTCGCCCCGCAGACCGGGGACGCCGTCACCGCCTCCGCCGACCCCGGCCTGCCCTGCGCCCACGCGCTGGAGATCGGCGCCTTCGTCCACGACGGCCCCGACGGCCCCGAGCTGACCGTCCAGCTCACCTGGCCGCACGGCGTGTTCGGCGAGGACGCCGTCCGCGAGACGGCCGAGAGCTGGTTCGCCCACCTCGACGCGCTCACCCGCTACGCCGCCCGCCCCGACGCCGGCGGCCTCACCCCCTCCGACGTGCCGCTCGCCCCGGTCACCCAGGCCGTCCTGGACCGCCTGGCCGCGGAGCACCCCGGCACCGAGGACGTCCTGCCGCTCTCCCCGCTCCAGGAGGGCCTGCTCTTCCACACCCTCCTCCAGGACGGGCAGGGCGCCGACGACCTCTACACCTCGCTCACCTCGCTCGACCTGCGCGGCCCGCTGGACCGCACCGCTCTGGTCCGGGCCGTCGACGAGGTCGTCAACCGGCACACCGCCCTGCGCGCCGGCTTCCTCGGCGAGGGCCTTCCGGAGCCGCTCCAGCTGGTCGCCGGCCGGGTCCGGGTGCCCTGGACCGAGCACGACCTGACCGCGCTGCCCGCCGACCGGCAGGACGCCGAGACCGCCCGCATCGAGGACGCCGAGGCCTCCCGCCGCTTCGACCTGGCCCGGCCGCCGCTGGTGCGCTGCGCCCTCGTCGCCCTCGGCACCGACCACCACCGGCTGGTCCTGACCCGCCACCACATCGTCATGGACGGCTGGTCCACGCCCGTCCTGCTGCGCGAGCTCGTCACCGCGTACGGCGCCGGCGGCGACACCGCCGCGCTGCCCGCCGCAGCCCCGTTCGCCGACCACCTCGGCTGGCTGGCCGCCCGCGACACCGGCGCCGACACCGCCGCCTGGCGGCAGGCCCTGGCGGGCCTCGCCGCGCCGACCCTGCTGGCCGACAGCCTCGGCACCCCCGCCGCCGGCCCGGCCGCCGCCGACGGCTCCGCCGCGGGCCGGGAGATCGACCTGCCGATCCCCGCCGAGCTGTCCGCCGCCCTCACCACGACCGCCCGCGAGCACGGACTGACCCTCAACACCCTGGTCCAGGGCGCCTGGGCGGTCCTCCTCGGCCGCCTCACCGGCCGCACCGACGTGGTGTTCGGCGCCACCGTCTCCGGCCGCCCCGGCGACCTGCCCGGCGTCGAGTCGATGGTCGGCCTGTTCAGCAACACCGTTCCGGTGCGCTTCCGGCCGGACGAGGACGAGACGGTCGGGGAGATGCTGCTCCGCCTCCAGGCGCAGCAGTCCGGCCTGCTCGACCACCAGTACCTCGGCCTCGCCGACATCCAGGCGCTGGCCGGCCACGGCACCCTCTTCGACACCCTGCTGGTCTTCGAGAACTACCCGGTCGACCCCGACCACCTCACCGCCCGCGGCCTGCGGGTCGCCGGTATCGGCAACCGGGGCGCCACCCACTACCCGCTCACCGTGCTCACCCTCCCCGGCGAGGCCCCGCAGCTGACCGTCGAGTACCGCCCCGACGTGTTCACCGCCGAGCAGGCCGCCGCCGTCGGCGAGCGCCTGCTGCGGGTGCTCGCCACCATCGCCACCGCGCCCGACACCACCGTCGGCGCGCTGGAGATCCTCTCGCCGGCCGAACGCCGCACCGTGCTGGAGGAGTGGAACGCCACCGCGCGCGCCGTCCCCGCCGGCACCGTCGTCGACGCCTTCGCGGCCCGCGCCGCCGCCGTGCCCGAGGAGACCGCCGTCGTCTTCGGCGACCAGCGGCTCGACTACGCCGAACTCGCCGCCCGCGTCGACCGCACGGCCCGCCACCTCGCCGCGCTCGGCGCCGGCCCCGGCCGGGTCGTGGCGCTGGCGCTGCCCCGCTCGGCCGACCTGGTCGCCGCCCTGCTCGGCGTCCTCGCCTCCGGCGCCGCCTACCTGCCGATCGACCTCGACCACCCGGACGAGCGGATCGCGCTGATGCTGGAGGACGCCGACCCGCTGCTCACCCTGAGCACGCCCGAGGTCGCCGGCCGCCACCCGGTGCTGGCCGCCCACGGCAAGGGCGTCGTCACCCTCGCCGAACTCGGCACGCTGAGCGCCGAACCGACCCGCCCGCACGCCGACGACCTGGCGTACGTCATCCACACCTCCGGCTCCACCGGCCGCCCCAAGGGCGTCCAGGTCCCGCACCGCGGCCTCGCCAACATGCTGGAGCACCACGGCAACACCGTCTTCGCCCGGGCCGTCGACCGGGCCGGCGGGCGCCGCCTGCGCGCCGCGCACACCGCGTCGTTCTCCTTCGACTCCTCCTGGGAGCAGCTGCTCTGGCTCGTGCAGGGGCACGAGCTGCACGTCTACGGCGAGGACCTGCGCCGCGACCCGCAGGCCCTGGTCCAGCGCCTGCTCGCCGACCGCATCGACACCCTCGACGTCACCCCGTCGTTCGGTCAGCAGCTCGTCGAGTGGGGCCTGCTGGACTCCGAGCGGCACCGCCCGCTGCTCTTCCTGGTCGGCGGGGAGGCCGTCGGCGACGCCCTGTGGACCCGCATCCGCGCGACCGAGGGCGTGCTCGGCCACAACTTCTACGGCCCCACCGAGTACACCGTCGACACGCTCGGTGCCGCACTCGACGACAGCCCCACCCCGTTCGTCGGCCGCCCGATCGGCAACACCCGGGTGTACGTGCTGGACGCCCGGCTCCGGCCCGTCCCGGCCGGCGTCGCCGGCGAGCTGTACATCGCCGGCCCCGGCCTGGCCCGCGGCTACGGCAACCGGCCCGCGCTCACCGCGAGCCGCTTCGTCGCCGACCCGTACGGGGCCCCCGGCGGCCGGATGTACCGCACCGGGGACGTCGTGCGCCACCGCCCCGATGGCAGCCTGGACTTCCTGGGCCGCGACGACGACCAGGTGAAGATCCGCGGCTTCCGCGTCGAGCCCGGCGAGGTCGAGGCGGCCCTCGCCGCCCAGCCCGGCATCGCCCGGGCCGCCGTCCTGGCCCGCGCCGGCGGAGGCGGCGTCAAGCGGCTCGTCGGCTACGTCGTCGCGGCCCCCGGGGCCGCCGCCGACCCCGCCGCGCTGCGCACCGCGCTCGCCGAGGCGCTGCCCGAGTACATGGTCCCGGCCGCGATCGTCCCGCTGCCCGCGCTGCCGCTGAACGTCAACGGCAAGCTCGACCGGCAGGCCCTCCCCGAGCCCGGCGCCGACGCCTTCGCCGCCCCGGCCGGGCGGGCCCCGCGCACCGAGCGGGAGGCCGTGATCTGCGGCGTCTACGCCGAGGTGCTCGGCCTGCCCGCGGTCGGCATCGACGACGACTTCTTCGCCCTCGGCGGCCACTCGCTGCTCGCCACCCGGGTGATCGGCCGGCTGCGGGCCGCGCTCGGCACCGAGGTCGCCGTCCGCGACCTGTTCGAGAGCCGCACCCCCGTCGGCCTCGCCGCGCGGCTCGACGGCGCGGCGACCGGCCGCACCGCCCCCGCGGCCCGCCCGCGTCCCGAGCGGATCCCGCTGTCCGCCGCCCAGGCCCGGCTCTGGTTCCTCTACCACCTCCAGGGCCCGAGCACCGCGTACACCATCCCGTGCGCGCTGCGGATCGACGGCCCGCTCGACGCGGACGCGCTGCGCGCCGCGTTCGGCGACGTGCTGGCCCGCCACGAGGCGCTCCGCACGGTCTTCCCCGACCACGACGGCCGGCCCTTCCAGCGGATCCTCGACCCCGGCACCGCCGGCGTCCCGTTCACCGTGGCGGAGGCCTCCGGGCACCGCCTGGACACCGAGGTCGCCGCGGCCGGCGCGTACGCCTTCGACCTGGCCACCGAGATCCCCGTCCGGGCGACCCTGGTGACCGCCGGCCCAGAGCGGCACGTGCTCAGCATCGCGCTGCACCACATCGCCGGTGACGAGTGGTCCGAGGGCGTGCTGCTGCGCGACCTCGACCTCGCCTACGCCGCCCGCCGGTCCGGCGCCGCCCCGGCGTTCGCGCCGCTGCCGCTCCAGTACGCCGACCACGCGCTCTGGCAGGCCGAGCTGCTCGCCGGGGCCGAGGGCCCGGGAGCCGACCAGACCCGCTACTGGAGCGAGCGCCTGGCGGCGCTGCCCGCCGAGCTGACGCTGCCCACCGACCGGGCCCGCCCGGCCGAGGCCGGCGGACGCGGCGGCGCCGTGCGGCTGCGCCTGCCCGACGAGCTGCACGCCGCCCTGCGCGGCTACGCGCAGCGCACCGGGGCGACCCCGTTCATGGTCACCCAGGCCGCCGCGGCCCTGCTGCTCGGCAAGCTCGCCGGCACCGCCGACGTCGCGCTCGGCACCCCGGTCGCGGGCCGCACGGACGAGGTGCTGGAGTCCGTGGTCGGCTTCTTCGTCAACACCCTGGTGCTGCGCCACGACCTCTCCGGCGACCCGAGCTTCGACGAGCTGGTCGCCCGCTCCCGGGAGACCGTGCTCGGCGCGCTCGCCCACCAGGACCTGCCGTTCGACCGCCTGGTGGAGATCGTCAACCCCGAGCGCTCGCTCGCCCGCCACCCGCTGTTCCAGGTGATGGTCCAGCACCGCCGGGAGGCCGACGGCCTGGACCGCCTGCTCGGCGCCACCACCGCCCTGCTGCCCGACCCCGTTCACGCGGCCCGTTTCGACCTCGCCTTCACCTTCGTGGAGGCCGCCGACGGCAGCCGCACCGACCTGACCGTCATCCACGCCGACGACCTCTTCGACCGCGCCACCGCGCGGCTGTTCGGGGCCCGGCTGATGCGGGTCATGGAGCAGGCCCTCGCCGCCCCCGAGCGGCCGGTCGGCCGGATCGAGCCGACCGCCGCCCAGGAGCTCCGCGGCCTCGCGGGGGAGTGGAACGCCACCGCCATCCCGGTGCGCGAGGGGACCCTGGTGGACCGGATCGCCGAGCGCACCGCCGCCACCCCGGACGCCGTCGCGGTCGTCTTCGAGGGCGCCGTGCTGACCTACCGGCAGCTGGACGAGCGGGCCGGCCTGCTCGCCGGGGCGCTGACCGCCGCCGGCGCCGGCCCCGACCGGATCGTCGCCGTCGCCGTGCCCCGCTCCGCCGAGCTCATGGTCGCCCTGCTCGCCGTCCTCAAGGCCGGCGCCGCCTACCTGCCGCTGGACACCGAGTACCCGGTCGACCGCCTCACCGCCATGGTCGAGGACGCCGCCCCGGTGTGCGTGCTCACCGTCGCCGGCCTGGAGGGCGGCCTTCCCGCGGTGCCGGGCGTGCCGGTGCTCACCGTCGACGCCCGGGCGCAGCGGACCGTGACGCCCACCGCCCCGGACGCCGACCACGCCGCGTACGTCATCTTCACCTCCGGCTCCACCGGCCGGCCGAAGGGCGTCGTCGTCACCCACCGGGCGATCGTCAACCGGCTCGACTGGATGCGCGAGGTCTACGGCATCAGCGCGGCCGACCGCGTCCTCCAGAAGACCCCGGCCAGCTTCGACGTGTCGGTCTGGGAGTTCTTCCTGCCCCTGGTCAGCGGCGCCCGCGTGGTGCTGGCCCGCCCCGGCGGCCACCGCGAGCCGGAGTACCTGGCCGCCCTGACCGCCCGCGAGTCGGTCACCGCCTGCCACTTCGTGCCGTCGATGCTCTCCGCCTTCACCGGCGCCGCCGAGCAGGACGCCGCCGTCCGCGAGGGCTTCGCGGGGGTGACGCGGGTCTTCTGCTCCGGCGAGGCCCTGCCCGCCGCCGCGGTGGACCGCTTCCTCGCCCTGTGGCCGCAGATCGAGCTGCACAACCTGTACGGGCCCACCGAGGCCGCCGTCGACGTCACCTACCACCGGGCGTGGGCCGGCTCGGGCGTCGTCCCGATCGGCCGCCCGGTCTGGAACACCCGCCTGCACGTCCTCGACGCCCGGCTGCGGCCGGTCCCGGTGGGCGTGCCCGGCGAGCTGTACCTGGCCGGCGTCCAGCTGGCCCGCGGCTACCTCGGCCGCCCCGGCCTGACCGCCGGCCGCTTCGTCGCCGACCCGCACGGTGCGCCCGGCACCCGGATGTACCGCACCGGCGACCTGGTGCGCCGCCGCATCGACGGCGAGGTCGAGTACCTCGGCCGCACCGACGACCAGGTCAAGGTCCGCGGCTTCCGGATCGAGCTCGGCGAGATCGAGTCCGCGCTCGCCGCCGTGCCCGGTGTCGGCCAGGCCGCCGTCACCGCCCGCGCCCTCACCGAGGGCGGCGCCCGTCAGCTGCTCGGCTACGTCGTCCCGCAGGCCGGGGCGAGCGTGGGCGGGGACGCCGTCCGGGCGGCCGTCGCCGCCGTGCTGCCCGAGCACATGGTGCCGGTGGTGGTCACCGTGCTGGACGCGCTGCCGCTGAGCGTCAACGGCAAGCTCGACCGCAAGGCCCTGCCGGCCCCCGGCCGGCGGACCGAGCAGGCCGCTCCGGCGGCGTCCGGGCCGTCCGCGGCCGCCGCCCTGGCCCGGGTCTTCGCCGAGGTGCTCGGCCTGGCCGAGGTCGCCGAGGACGAGAACTTCTTTGCCCTCGGCGGGGACAGCATCGTCTCGATCCAGCTGATCAGCCGTGCCCGCAAGGCCGGCTACGACCTCGCGGCCAAGGACGTCTTCCAGTACCCGACCCCGGCCGCGCTGGCCGAGGCCAAGGGCCTGGCCGTCGCCCGCCCCGCCGGCCGGGCCCCGGCCGCCCCGGCCGCCGTCCCCGTCGACGGCGAACTGCCCGCCCTGCCGGTCGTGCACTGGCTGCGCGAGCGAGGCGGCCCCGTCGACCGCTTCAACCAGTCGGTGCTGGTCAGCGTCCCGGCGGGCCTGCGGGAGGAGCCGCTGCGCGCCGCCCTGGCCGCGCTGGCCGCCAACCACCCGGCGCTGCGGCTGCGCCTCGACCGGACCGACGGCCTGTGGACCCAGGAGATCCTGCCCGCCGGCCAGGCCCCCGCCACCACCGAGCCGGACACCCTGCGCCGGATCGACGCCCGCGACGGCGACCTCGCCGCGCTGCTGACCCGGGAGGCCGACGCGAGCGCCGCCGCGCTCGACCCCGCCGCCGGCCGGGTGCTGCGCGCCGCCTGGTTCGACGCCGGCGACGACCGGGACGGCCGCCTGCTGCTGACCGTCCACCACCTCGCGGTGGACGGCGTCTCCTGGCGGACCCTGCTGCCCAACCTGGCCACCGCCTACCAGGCCCTCGCCGGGGGCGGTCGCCCCGCCCTCGAACCCGAGGCGTACGGGCTGCGCGCCTGGGCCGAGCACCTGCTGACGCACGCCCAGGAGCGCGTCCGGGTCGCCGAGGCCGCCCACTGGCGCACCTCGCTGGCCGGGCCCGCCGGACCGCTGGCCCACCTCGCCGCCGACCCCGGGCGCGACACCGTCGCCACGGTCCGCACCCTGCACCGCACGCTGCCCGCCGACCGCACCGCCCCGCTGCTCACCGAGGTGCCCAAGGCGTTCGGCGCCGGCGTGGACGACGTCCTGCTCGCCGGTCTGGTGCTCGGCGCGGCCACCGCCCGCCCGGGCACCGCACCGGCCCTCCAGGTCGACCTGGAGGGGCACGGCCGCGGCGGCCACGACGGGCTGACCCCCGACCTCGCGGGCACCGTCGGCTGGTTCACCACCGTCCACCCCGTCCGGCTGGACCTCGACGGGATCGACCCCGCCGCCGCGCTCACCGGCGGCCCGGCCGCCGGCCAGGTGCTCAAGCAGGTCAAGGAGCAGCTGCGGGCCGCGCCCGACAAGGGCCTCGGCTTCGGCCTGCTGCGCCACCTCAACCCGCAGACCGCGGCGCTGCTGGGCACCGCCGGCGTCCCCCGCTCGCAGGTGCTGTTCAACTACCGGGGGCGCGCCGACGCCGCCGGCGGACCGCTCGGCGGCTGGCCGCTCGCCCCGCAGCCCGAGCGGGACGCCGTCGCCGCCGGGGCGGGCCCCGACCCGCTGATGGCCGCCGGCTACCCGGTGGAGATCGACGCGGTCGTCCGCGCCGGCGCCGACGGCCGACCCGAGCTGGCCGTCGAGTGGAGCTGGCCGCAGGCCCTGCTGACGGAGGCCGAGGTCGCGGCGCTCGCCGACGCCTGGTTCGCCGCCCTCGACGCGCTCGCCCGGCACACCGCGGGCGGCGAGGCAGGCGGGGTCACCCCGTCCGACCTCAGCCTGGTCTCGCTGAAGCAGGCGCAGATCGACCGACTGGAGTCCCGACTGCGCGGGCGGCGCCGCCGATGAGCGCCGCCCCGCCCCCGGAGCCCGGGCCCCCGCGGCCCGGGCTCCGGCCGGATCCGCCCCGGACGCCCCTCCCCGACCCGACCGACCACCACCTCCCCACCACCAGGACCGAGAAGACCGTGATGAACGACTCCACCGCACCGATCGACGACCCCCAGGCCGAGGGCGCGGCCGAATCGGACCTGGAGGACGTCTACCCGCTGTCCTCGCTCCAGGAGGGCCTGCTCTTCCACTCCCTGTACGACGACCAGGCCCGTGACGTCTACGTCGTCCAGTCCCACCTGGACCTCGCGGGCCCGCTCGCCACGCCCCGCCTGGCCGCCGCCCTGGACGCCCTGCTCACCCGCCACGCCAACCTGCGGGCCGGCTTCTGGTACGAGGACCCGGAGGCCGTGGTCCAGTTCGTCCAGCGCACCGTGGACACCCCGCTGCGCGAGGTCGACCTGACCGCGCTCGACGGCGGGGCCCAGGAGACGGCCGTCCTCGCGGCCATGGACGAGGACTGGCACCGCCGCTTCGACCTGGACACGCCGCCGCTGCTGCGCCTCGCCCTGCTGCGCCTGGGCGACGGCCGCTCCCGGCTCGTGCTGACCTGCCACCACCTGCTGCTCGACGGCTGGTCCATGCCGATCGTCTTCCGCGAGCTGCTCGCCCTGTACGGCTCCGCCGGTGACCTCTCGGTGCTGCCGGCCGTCCGCCCCTACAAGGACCACCTGGCGCTGCTGGCCACCCGGGACACCGCCGCCGCCGAGGCCGCCTGGAGCACGGCGCTGGCCGGTTTCGAGCAGGCCCACCCGGTGGCGCCCGGCGCCGTCGCGGCCACCGCCGTGGAGCCGGGCCTGGTCACCCGCCACGCCGACGCCGAGCTGTCGGGGCGGATCGCCGCCGCGGCCCGCGGGCGCGGCCTGACCCTCGGCAACGTCGCCCACACCCTGTGGGGCGTCCTGGTCGGCTCCCTCACCGGGACCACCGACGTCGTGTTCGGCACCACCGTCTCCGGCCGCCCCGACGACCTGCCGGGCGCCGAGTCGATGGTCGGCCTGTTCATCAACACCGTGCCGGTGCGCGTCCGGCTCGACCCCGGCGCGACCCTGGCCGGCGCCGCCGCCGCGGTGCAGCGCGAGCAGGCCGAGCTGCTGGCCCACCAGCACCTGGGCCTGGGCGCGATCCAGCGCCGCAGCGCGGTCGAGGGCGACCTCTTCGACACCCTGCTCGTGGTGGAGAACTACCAGGGCGGCGGTGACGCGCTGCGCGAGAACCTGGGCGGTACGGACGGTCTCGCCATCACCGCCCTCGGGGCCCGCGACGCCACGCACTACCCGCTCGGCGTCACCGTGCTGCCCGGCGCCGAGCTGCGCGTCGAGCTGGAGTACCGGCCCGACCTGTTCGAGCAGGCCCGGGCCGAGAGGCTCACCGACCGCTTCCTCGCGCTGCTGACCGCCTTCGCCGACGACCCCGACCTCCCGCTCGCCCGGCTCGACCTGCTGGACGACGCCGAGCACGCCGCCCTGGACGCCACCGTGGCCGGCCGTCCGGCCGACGCGGACGCCGCCCCGGTCACCGAGCTGCTCACCGCCCTCGCCGGGCGCACCCCCGACACCGTGGCCCTGGTGGGCCTGGCCCTGTCGGGCGGCACCGCCACCCTGACCTTCGCCGAACTGTCCGAGCGGGCCGACCGGCTGGCCCGGCTGCTGATCGGCCGCGGCCTCGGCGCCGAGCGGGTCGCCGCGCTCGCCCTGCCGCGCTCCGCCGACTCCGTCGTCGCCATCCTGGCCGTGCTCCGGGCCGGCGGCGCCTACCTGCCGCTCGACCTGGACCACCCGGACGAGCGCCTCGCCGTGCTCCTCGACGACGTGCGTCCGGCCGTGGTCCTGACCACCCGCGAGGTGGCCGGCCGGCTGCCCGTGGCACCCGGCACCGCCACCCTGCTGCTGGACGACCCGGCCGTCGCCGACGCCCTGGCCGCGCTGCCCGGCGGCCCGCTCGGCGACGCCGAGCGCGGCGGGCCCGTCGACCCCGCCCAGGCCGCGTACGTCATCCACACCTCCGGCTCCACCGGCCGCCCCAAGGGCGTCGTCGTCCCGCACGCCGCGCTCGCCAACCTCGCCCACGACCACCTGACCGGCGCCTTCGCCGAGGCCGCCGACGGCCGGCGGCTGCGCGCCCTGAGCGTCGCCTCCTTCTCCTTCGACTCCTCCTGGGACCAGCTGCTCTGGCTGCTCGGCGGCCACGAGCTGCACGTCCTCGGCGACGCCGAGCGCCGCGACGCGGAGACCGTGGTCGGCTACGCCCGCGAGCAGCGGATCGACGTCCTCGACCTGACGCCCACCCACGCCCAGCAGCTGCTGGACTGCGGCCTGCTCGACGGCGGCCACCGCCCCTCCGTGCTCCTGCTCGGCGGCGAGGCCCTGCCGCAGCCGCTGTGGAGCCGGCTGCGCGCCACCCCCGGCCTGCGCGCCCTCAACTACTACGGCCCCACCGAGTTCACCGTCGACGCGCTCCTCGCCGACCTCGCCGACAGCGACACCCCGAGCGTCGGGCGCCCGCTGGCCGGCGGTCGCGCCTACGTGCTGGACGCGCTGCTGCGGCACGTCCCGGCCGGTTCCCCCGGCGAGCTGTACCTGGCCGGCGTCCAGCTGGCCCGCGGCTACCTGGACCGCCCCGGCCCGACCGCCGAGCGCTTCCTCGCCGACCCGTACGGTGCGCCCGGCACCCGGATGTACCGCACCGGCGACCTGGTGCGCCGCCGCCCCGACGGCACCCTCGACTACCTGGGCCGGGTGGACGACCAGATCAAGATCCGCGGCTACCGGATCGAGCTCGGCGAGATCGAGGCCGTGCTCGCCGAGCAGCCCGGCGTCGCCCACAGCGCGGTGCTGGTGCGCTCCGGCGCCGTCGACCGCGTGGTCGCCTACGTGGTGCCCGCCGCGGGCGCGAGCCTGGACACCACCGCCCTGCACGAGGCCGTCTCGGCCCGCCTGCCCGAGTACATGGTCCCCTCGGCGTTCGCCGTCCTGGACGCGCTGCCGCTGACCGTCAACGGCAAGCTCGACCGCAAGGCCCTGCCCGACGACGCCCTCGACTACACCGGCGGGTCCGCCGGCCGGGCCGCCGAGACCGAGACCGAGCAACTCCTCTGCGAGCTGTACGCCGAGGTCCTGGGCCTGCCCGCGACCGGCGCCGAGGACGACTTCTTCCGCCTCGGCGGCGACTCCATCTCCTCGATCCGCCTGATCGGCGCCGCCCGCGCCGAGGGCCTCTCGCTCAGCCCCCGCGACGTCTTCGAGGGCCGCACCCCCGCCGCGCTGGCCGCCCTGGCCGACGCGCGCGGCGCCGCCGCCGAGGCCCCCGCGCTGCCCGAGCTGCCGGCCTCCACCGAGGCCGAGCTCGCCGCCGTCCGCGCCGTCGCGCCCAAGCTGGAGATCGAGGAGATCTGGCCGGTCTCCCCGCTCCAGGAGGGCCTGCTCTTCGAGGCCGGCTACGACGACCAGGCCCTGGACGTCTACACCTCCCGCGACCTCGTCACGCTGACCCGCCGGGTGCCGCTGGAGGTGCTGCGGTCCGCGGTCGCCGCCGTGCTGGAGCGCCACCCCAACCTGCGGGCCGGCTTCCTGCAGGACGCGCCCGGACGCCCGGTGCAGTTCGTGCCGCGCGTCGTCGACGTGCCGCTCACCGAGACCGACCTCTCCGCCCTGACCCCGGCCGAGTTCGAGGCCGAGCTCGGCCGGCTGACCGAGCGCGAGGCCGCCACCCGGTTCGACCTGGCGGCCCCGCCGCTGCTGCGCCTGGTGTCGGTGCTCGCCCCGGGCGGCGGCCAGCGCATCCTGATCACCAACCACGCCCTGCTCTGGGACGGCTGGTCGGCCGGCCTGTTCCTCCAGGAACTGCTGATCGGCTGCGCGGGCGAGAGCGCCCCCGAGCTTGGCCTGCCCTACCGGGACTTCCTGCGCTGGCTGGCCGCCCAGGACGCCGAGCAGGGCCGGACGGCCTGGCGCGAGGCCCTGGCGGACCTCGCCGAGCCCACGCTGCTGGCGCCGCAGGCCCGCGAGCGGGCCGCGCTGCTCCCGCAGGAGGTCACCGCGGGGATATCCGCCGAGCTGACCGCCCGGATCGCGGCCTTCGCCCGCGAGCGCGGCCTGACCCTCAACACCGTGCTCTCCGGCGCCTGGGGCCTGCTGCTGTCCGGCCTGACCGCCCGCGAGGACGTGGTGTTCGGGGCGACCGTCTCCGGTCGCCCGGCCGAACTGGCCGGCATCGACGCCACCATCGGCATGTTCCTCAACACGGTGCCGGTCCGGGCCCGGCTGGACGGCGCCGAGAGCGTCGCCGGCTTCCTCGCCCGCCTCCAGGCGGAGCAGACCACCCTGCTGGCGCACCACCAGATCGGGCTCGGCGAGATCCAGCGCGGCACCGGCTTCGGCCGGCTCTTCGACACCCTCCAGGTGCTCCGCAACACGCCCGCCGACCAGGGCGTCCGGGACCGCATCCGGGAGAGCCTCGGCGTGCAGGACGTCGTCGACGTCGACGCCACGCACTTCCCGCTGATCTTCATCACCAACCCGGGAGAGGCCCTCTCCTTCGAGTGGAAGTTCCGCCCGGACGTCTTCGAGCGCGCCACCGTCGAGGCGCACGCCGAGCGCCTGGTCGCCCTGCTCCACCAGATCGTCGACCACCCGGACCGCCCGGTCCGCGCGCTGGACGTGCTGACGTCGGGTGAGCGGGGGCTGTTGGGGGAGTGGGCGGCGACGGGTCGTGAGTTGCCGTCGGCTTCGGTGGCGGATCTGCTGGCGGAGCGTGCGGTGTCGGTGCCGGACGAGGTGGCGCTGGTGTTCGGTGCGTCCTCGTGGACGTACGCGGAGCTGGATGCGCGGGTGAACCGGCTGGCGCGGTTGTTCGTGGCGCGGGGTGCCGGTCCGGAGCAGGTGGTGGCGCTGGGTCTGCCGCGTTCGCTGGAGATGGTGGCGTCGCTGTTCGCGGTGCTGCGCAGCGGTGCGGCGTACCTGCCGCTGGAGCTGGACTACCCGGTCGAGCGCCTGGCCTTCATGGTCGAGGACACCGCCCCGGCCTGCCTGATCACCGACTCCGCCGCCGCCGCCCTGATGCCGGCCCACGACAACACCGTGCTGCTCGACGCCGAGGACGTCCGCGCCGAGCTGGCCGGCCTCTCCGCCGAGCCGTACCGGGCGCCCTACGACCCGGACGCGGCCGCGTACGTGATCTTCACCTCGGGTTCCACCGGGCGTCCGAAGGGTGTCGTGACGCCGTACCGGGGTCTGACCAACATGCAGTTGAACCACCGGCAGGAGATCTTCGACCCGGTGGTGGCCTCGGCCGGCGGCCGGCGCCTGCGGATCGCCCACACGGTGTCGTTCTCCTTCGACATGTCGTGGGAGGAGCTGCTCTGGCTGGTCGAGGGCCACGAGGTGCACGTCCTGGACGAGGCCCTGCGCCGCGACACCCAGCGCCTGGCCGACTACTGCGCCGAGCAGGCCGTCGACGTCATCAACGTCACCCCCTCCTACGCCCAGGCCCTGGTGGAGTGCGGCCTGCTGGACGAGGGCCGGCACCGCCCGGTGCTGGTCCTGCTCGGCGGCGAGGCGGTGGCCGAGACCCTCTGGTCGAAGCTGCGCGACACCCCCGGCGTCCTCGGCTACAACCTGTACGGCCCGACCGAGTACACCATCAACACCCTGGGCGGCGGCACGCTCGACTCCGCGACCGCCACGGTGGGCCGGCCGATCTGGAACACCGTCGCGCACGTCCTGGACGGCCACCTGCGGCCCGTCCCGGTCGGTGTGCCGGGTGAGCTGTACGTCTCCGGCGTGGGCCTGGCCCGCGGTTACCTGAAGCGCCCCGGTCTGACGGCGGAGCGGTTCGTCGCGGACCCGTTCGGCGAGCCGGGCGGGCGGATGTACCGCACCGGTGATGTGGTGCGCTGGCGGGCCGACGGCCTGCTGGACTTCCTGGGCCGGGCGGACGACCAGGTGAAGATCCGCGGCTACCGGGTCGAGCCCGGTGAGATCGAGGACGCCCTCGCGGCCCACGAGGACGTCGCCCAGGCGGCCGTGGTGGTCCGTGAGGACACCCCCGGCGTCAAGCGCCTCGCCGCCTACCTCGTGCCGGCCGGCGCCGGCGTCGACGTCGCCGAGGTGCGCAACGGCCTCGCCCAGCGCCTGCCCGAGTACATGGTCCCCTCGGCGTTCGTCGTCCTCGACGCGCTGCCGCTGACCGTCAACGGCAAGCTCGACCGCAACGCCCTGCCCGTCCCCGACACCACCTCCGCCGGCCGCGCCCCCCGCGACGCCCGCGAGGAGATCCTCTGCGGCGCCTTCGGCGAGGTGCTCGGCCTCAACGAGGTCGGTCCCGAGGACCACTTCTTCGACCTCGGCGGCCACTCGCTGCTCGCCACCCGCCTGGTCACCCGGATCCGCACCCTGCTGGGCGGCCGGCTGACGGTCCGCGACCTCTTCGAGGCGCCCACCCCGGCGGGTCTGGCCCACCGGGCCGGCGGCGACGGCGAGCAGCGCCCGGCCCTCGGCCGCCGCGAGCGGCCGCAGGACCTGCCGCTCTCGCACGCCCAGCGCCGGATGTGGTTCCTGCAGAACCTCGACGGCTCCGGCGCGACCTACAACGTGCCGCTGGTCGTCCGGGTCACCGGCGCCCTCGACGCCGACGCCCTGCGCGCCGCCGTCCGCTCGGTGACCGAGCGCCACGAGAGCCTGCGCACCGTCTTCACCGAGCGCGACGGCTCCGTCTACCAGCACGTCCTGGACGCCCCCGCCCTCGCGGACGCCGTCCACGTCGTGCGCTCCGGCGAGCAGACCCTGGCCGCCGACGTCGAGGCCGCCGTCCGCCACGGCTTCGACCTCTCGGCGGAGGCGCCGCTGCGCGTCACCCTGCTGGAGATCGCCCCCGGTGACCACGCCGTGGTCCTGCTCTTCCACCACATCGCGGGCGACGAGTGGTCGATGCTCCCCTTCATCGACGACCTGACGGCCGCGTACACGGCGCACGTCGCCGGGACCTCCCCGGCCTGGTCGCCGCTGCCGGTCCAGTACGCCGACTACACCCTCTGGCAGCAGGAGCTGCTCGGCGCCGCCGACGACCCGCAGAGCCAGCACAGCCGCCAGGTCGCCTACTGGCGCGAGGCGCTCGCCGGGCTGCCCGAGGAACTGCCGCTGCCGACCGACCACCCGCGCGTGCCGGTGGCCGGCTACCGCGGCGACACCGTGTACGCCCAGGTGCCGCCCGCCGTCTACCGCGGGCTCCGGGAGGCCGCCCGGGCGACCGGCACCACCACCTTCATGGTGCTCCAGGCCGCCGTGGCGACCCTGCTGCACCGTCTCGGCGCCGGCACCGACATCCCGCTCGGCGCCCCGGTCGCGGGCCGCTCCGACGCCGGGCTCGACGCCCTGGTCGGGTTCTTCGTCAACACCCTGGTCCTGCGCAACGACCTTTCCGGCGACCCGACCTTCGCGGACCTGCTGGGCCGCACCCGGGACACCGACCTGGCCGCCTTCGCCCACCAGGACCTGCCCTTCGACCGGCTGGTCGAGGCGGTCAACCCGCCGCGCGTGCCCGGCCGTCACCCGCTCTTCCAGGTGATGCTCGGCTACCAGCACAACGACGGCCAGGGCGGCCGGCTGCTCGGCCTGGAGAGCCGCATCCTGCCGTTCGAGCTGGGCGCCGCGAAGTTCGAACTCGACTTCAACTTCGAGGAGACCTCCTCGACCGAGGAGATCGACATCGCCTTCGAGTACGCCACCGACCTCTACGAGCGGGCCACCGCCGAGGGACTGGTCGAGCGCCTGCTCGCCGTCCTGGAGCAGGTCGCGGCCGACCCGCACCGCCGCATCGGCGCGCTGGACGTGCTGACGTCGGGTGAGCGGGGGTTGCTGGGGGAGTGGGCGGCGACGGGTCGTGAGTTGCCGTCGGCTTCGGTGGCGGATCTGCTGGCGGAGCGTGCGGTGTCGGTGCCGGACGAGGTGGCGCTGGTGTTCGGTGCGTCCTCGTGGACGTACGCGGAGCTGGATGCGCGGGTGAACCGGCTGGCGCGGTTGTTCGTGGCGCGGGGTGCCGGTCCGGAGCAGGTGGTGGCGCTGGGTCTGCCGCGTTCGCTGGAGATGGTGGCGTCGCTGTTCGCGGTGCTGCGCAGCGGTGCGGCGTACCTGCCGCTGGAGCTGGACTACCCGGTGGACCGGCTGGCCTTCATGGTCGAGGACACCGCCCCGGTCTGCCTGGTGACCAGCTCCGCCGCCGTGGACCGGATGCCCGAGGCTCCCGGCGTCGAGCGCCTGCTGCTGGACTCCCCGGAGACCGAGGCCGAGCTCGCCGCCCTTCCGGCGACCCCGCTCGGCCTCACCGTCGACATGGACTCCGCCGCGTACGTGATCTTCACTTCGGGTTCCACCGGGCGTCCGAAGGGTGTCGTGACGCCGTACCGGGGTCTGACCAACATGCAGTTGAACCACCGGCAGGAGATCTTCGACCCGGTGGTGGCCTCGGCCGGCGGCCGGCGCCTGCGGATCGCCCACACGGTGTCGTTCTCCTTCGACATGTCGTGGGAGGAACTGCTCTGGCTGGTCGAGGGCCACGAGGTGCACGTCCTGGACGAGGCCCTGCGCCGCGACGCCGAGGCCCTCGCGGCCTACTGCGCCGAGCACGCGGTGGACGTCATCAACGTGACGCCGTCGTACGCCCAGGCGCTCGTGGACCGGGGACTCCTGGACGAGGGCCGGCACCGCCCGGTGCTGGTCCTGCTGGGCGGCGAGGCGGTGGCCGAGACCCTCTGGTCGAAGCTGCGCGACACCCCCGGCGTGATGGGCTACAACCTGTACGGTCCGACCGAGTACACCATCAACACCCTGGGCGGCGGCACGCTCGACTCCGCCAGCGCCACGGTGGGCCGGCCGATCTGGAACACCGTCGCGCACGTCCTGGACGGCCACCTGCGGCCCGTCCCGGTCGGTGTGCCGGGTGAGCTGTACGTCTCCGGCGTGGGCCTGGCCCGCGGTTACCTGAAGCGCCCCGGTCTGACGGCGGAGCGGTTCGTCGCGGACCCGTTCGGCGAGCCGGGCGGGCGGATGTACCGCACCGGTGATGTGGTGCGCTGGCGGGCCGACGGCCTGCTGGACTTCCTGGGCCGGGCGGACGACCAGGTGAAGATCCGCGGCTACCGGGTCGAGCCCGGTGAGATCGAGGACGCCCTCGCGGCCCACGAGGACGTCGCCCAGGCGGCGGTGGTGGTCCGTGAGGACACCCCCGGTGTGAAGCGCCTCGCTGCCTACCTGGTGCCAGGTGAGGGTACCCTTATCGAGGCCACCGAGATCCGGCGTATGCTGGCGTCCCGGCTGCCCGAGTACATGGTGCCGTCGGCGTTCGTCGTCCTCGACGCGCTGCCGCTGACCGTCAACGGCAAGCTCGACCGCAAGGCCCTGCCGGAGCCCGGTGCCGAGGACTACACGTCGTCGGGATCGCAGCGCGAACCCCGGTACCCGAGCGAGAAGGCGGTGCACACGGCGTTCGCACAGGTGCTCGGCATGCCCGCGCTCGGCATCGACGAGAACTTCTTCGACCTCGGCGGCCACTCTCTGCTCGCGATGTCGCTGCTCCAGCGGCTGCGTGCCGAGTTCGAGGGTCACATCGGTCTGGCCGACCTGCTCGCCAGGCCGACCGTCGCGGCCCTGGCCGACTTCCTGGTGGACCGGCTGGTCCACGACGCCCTCGGAGCGGAACCGGGTGACGGTACCGCCTGCTCCGGCTGACCGCCCCCTCCCCTTCCCACGACTCACTAGGAGAACCAGATGAGCGCCACCAACCCCTTCGAGGACGACGACGCCCGCTACCTCGTGCTCGTCAACGAGGAGAACCAGCACTCCCTGTGGCCCGCGTTCGCCGAGGTCCCGGCCGGCTGGACCACCGTCCACGGCGAGGACACCCGCCAGGCGTGCACCGAGTACATCGACGCCAACTGGACGGACCTGCGTCCGGCGAGCCTGATAGCCCGGACCGAGGCCGCGGCCTCCTGACCGCCCCGGGAGGGGACGGCCGCGTGCCGTCCCCTCCCGTCCCGTTCCCCCCGCAGACACCCGACGGATGGCCATCGCGTGAGCACCCATCAGCCAGAACCCGCCGCCGGCCCGTCCGACGGCCTGACCGCCGAGCAACTCGCCGACGAGGAACTGGAGCCCGGTGCCCTCTCGGCCGAACGCCGCCGCCGGGCCCGGGCCCTGCTCCGGGGCTCCCTGAAGCCCCACCGGGTCACGGTGGCCGCCGCCATGACCGCCGCGGCGATCCGCCAGCTCGCCCTGCTCGCCGTGCCCTGGTGCGTCCAGAAGGCGCTCGACGAGGGCCTGGAGAAGCACGACAGCGGCGCCCTGATGAGCTGGGCCGGCGCCACCGCGCTCGCCGCCCTCGTCCAGTTCGCCGGCCTCTACGGCTGGCAGTACTGGGCCGGCTACGCCGACGCCAAGGTCGGCGCCGACCTGCGCGCCCGCCTCCTGCACCACCTCTCCGGCCTGGACCGGGCCGCCCTCGCCTCGCGCGGCCACGGCGACCTCGCCATGCGCGCCACCCGCGACACCGACCTCGTCCGCGAGTGGGTGCACGGCCTGGCCGTCTGGGTCGTCCTCGGTGTCACCTTCCTCACCGTGCTGCCCCTCATCGCGGCGCTCGACCTCAGCCTGCTGCTGGTCACCCTCGGCACCCTGCCCTTCCTGGTCTGGGTCAACCTGCACTTCCCGCGCCGCTTCGCCGCGGCCAGCGGCGAGCTCGCCAAGGCCCACGGCGACCGCGCCGACGCCGTCGCCGACCTGCTCCAGATCGGCACCGGCCTGCGCGGCACCGGCGGCCACCGCCCGCTGGTCCACCGGCACCACGGCGCCAGCGCCGAGGTCACCGAACGGACGGTCATCGCCGCCCGCATCGAGGCCAGCTGGGCCGCCGTCGGGCCGTTCGTCCCCCGCCTCGCCGTCGCCGCCGGCGTCGGCTTCGGCGGACTCGCCGTCCTCGACGGCCGGCTGACCATCGGCGGACTCACCGCCTTCACCAGTTGGATGGCCATCGTCACCCTCGCCACCCGCGTCCTGGTCGACCGCCTCCTGGAGCGCGGCCAGGCCGACGTCGCCGCCGCCCGCATCGACGAGGCCCTCTCCATCCGCCCCGTCGTCGCCGAGCCGCCCGCAGGGAAGGCCCTCGACCTGCCGGAGCACGGCACCCTGGCGTTCACCGGCGCCACCGCCGTCCGGGACGGCCGCACCGTCCTCGGGCCGGTCGACCTCACCGTCCGGCACGGCGAGTTCGTCGCCGTCTCCGGGGCCACCGGATCCGGCAAGAGCACGCTGCTGCGCCTCGCCGTCCGCCTCGACGACCCCGACGGCGGCACCGTCGCCTACGGCGGCACCGACCTGCGCGAGGCCCGCCTCGACCAGGTCCGCGAGCGCATCTCCTACGTCGCCCAGCGGCCGGTGCTGCTCTCCGGCACCGTCGCCGACAACCTGCGGCTCGGCCGCGACATCGACCCGGAGACCCTGCACGAGGCGTGCCGCACCGCCGGCATCCACGACCAGCTGACCGCCATGCCCGACGGCTACGAGACCGAACTCGGCGAGGGCGGCACCGCCCTGTCCGGCGGCCAGGTCCAGCGCCTGGCCATCGCCCGCGCCCTGCTCGGCGACCCCGCCGTCCTGCTGCTGGACGACTCCACGTCGGCGCTGGACACCACCACCGAGAAGATCGTCCTCGACCGGCTGCGCACCTGGGCCGGCCAGGACCGCACCGTCCTGTTCGCCACCCACCGCACCGCCGTCCTGGACACCGCCGACCGCGTCGTGACCCTGGAGTCCCCGCGCGGCAGCGCCCCGGACGAGGACGGCGCCACCCCGGAAGGCCCCGCCGCCGTGACCACCCCGGACGCCATGGAGGTGGCTCGTGGCTGAACAGCCCCTGCTCAAGGACGAGGCCGACGAGCGCGCGGTGCTCCGCCGCGCCTGGCCCTACCTGCGCCCGCACCGCGGCCGCCTCGGCATCGCCCTCGGCGTCGGCCTGGCGGACTCCGCCGCGCTGGTCGCCGTCGCCCCGCTCATCGGCCTGGCCGCCCGCGCCCTGCTCGACCGCGACCGCGGCGGCCTCGGCCTCGCCGTCGCCCTGCTGGCCGGGCTCGGCCTCGCCCAGCTGGTGCTGGCCCGGGTCGGCGAACTGCTGCTGATCAAGGGCGGCGAGGACGTCGTCCGCACCCTGCGCGAGCAGGCGGTGGAGAACCTGGCCACCGCCCCCCTGCGCTTCCTGGAGACCCACCGCAGCGGGGAACTCCTGCGCCGGGCCACCGGCGAGGTCGCCGCGCTCGCCGCGTTCGTCCGCATGCACCTGCGCAACCTGGTCTCCTCGGTGGCCACCCTGGCCTTCACCCTGGTGCTGCTGGCGAGCTACTCGTGGCTGCTGCTGCTCGTCCAGATCGCCGTGTTCCTGCCGCTGACCCTGCTGGTGACCCGCTGGTTCCAGCGCGACGCCGCCTCCGCGTTCGGCGGCAAGGCGACCGCCGAGGCGACGGTCGCCGCCACCTTCTCCGAGACGCTGACCGCCCGGGAGGCCCTCCAGACCTCCCGCGGCCTGGCGGGCTGGACGAAGCGCTTCGACCGCGAGAACCGGCACGCGGTGCACGCCGCCCGCCGCGCCCTGCGGGTGGAGAACCGGATCGACCTGGTCAGCCTGATCGAGGGCGTCGCCCTCGTGGTGCTGCTGATGGTCGGCGGCTGGATGGTCACCCGGGACACCGCGAGCGTCGTCACCGTGGTGGTCTTCGTCGTCGCCAGCCGCAACCTGTTCGACTCCTTCGCCGACATCTCCCAGCTCGTCGGCGAGGTGCAGACCGCCCGCACCGGCCTCGCCCGGCTGCTGGACCTGCTGGCCGCCACCACCCCGGACCGCCGCCCCGCCCGGGCGGAGGGCCTGGCCACCCGCGGCGACCTGCGCTGCACCGCCGTCGAGTTCGGCTACCGCGCCGAGGGCCTGGACCTCCATGGCCTGACGCTGGACTTCCCGCAGGGCAGCCGCACCGGCGTCGTCGGCGAGACCGGCTCCGGCAAGACCACGCTCTCCAAGCTGCTCTGCGGCCTCTACCGGCCCGACGGCGGCTCGGTGACCTTCGCCGGCACCGACCTCACCGACATCCCGGAGGAGCAGCTGCGCCGCCGGATCGTCCTGGTGCCGCAGGAGGTCCGCCTGGTCTCCGGCACCATCGCCGACAACCTCGCCCTGGTCCAGGGCGAGCCCGACCGGGCGCGCATCGAGCGGACCGTGGACGAACTGGGCCTGCGGGAGTGGCTGGAGGACCTGCCCGGCGGCCTGGACGCCGAGGTGGGCCAGCGCGGCGGCAACCTCTCGGCGGGCGAGCGCCAGATCCTGGGCGTGGTCCGGGCGGTCCTGGCGGACCCGGCGGTCCTGGTCCTCGACGAGGCGACCGCGGACATCGACCCGGTGACCGCCGCCCGCCTGGAGCACGCGCTCGACGAACTGCGCTCCGACTGCACCCTGGTGGTGATCGCCCACCGGCCGGCCACCATCGCCCGACTGCCCCGGGTGGTCCGGTTGGACGGCGGTCGCCTGACGGGTGACGAAACGGCAGGTGGGAGCGTCGAATCCGGTACCCCGACTGGTCTCGGAGTTCGAGGTTAGGCTAACCTAATCAAATGATCGCCCCGTGCCGCCGTCCCGGCTCCCCCCGGAACGGCGGCACGGGCCTGTCCGGGCCTGCAGACACCTCGACGGAATGGGCTGACCGATGAACACCGACACGGCACCGCCGCGCATGCGGATCGTCCGCCATCCGCTCAAGTACCGCCTGCTGGAGGTCAAGCAGGTCGTCCGGGTCACGCCGGGCACCGTGCGGGTCACCTTCGCCGGCGACGCACTCGACGGCTTCTGCGAGCAGGCCCCCACCGACCACGTGAAGCTCTGCTTCGCCTTCGAGGGCGACGACCTCCCGGTCGAGCCGATCGTCGAGAACGACACCTGGATGGACGCCCCCGAGGGCATGTCCGAGCCGCTGACCCGCGACTACACCATCCGCTCCTACCGCCGCGAGGCCAAGGAGCTGGACATCGACATGGTCCTGCACGGGACCGGCGTCGGCTCCAGCTGGGCCGCCGCCGCCGAACCCGGCATGAAGCTCGGCGTGTTCGGCCCCCGCGGTTCGGAGGAGATCCCCTTCGTCCACGACTGGTACCTCCTCGGCGCCGACGAGACCGCGCTCCCCGCGCTCGCCCGCTGGCTGGAGATGCTCCCCGCCGGCGTCAAGGTCCTCGCCTTCGCCGAGGTCCCCGGCCCCGAGCACGAGCAGCTCCTGGCCACCGACACCGACGCCACCGTCACCTGGGTGCACCGCGGCGACGCCCGGTCCGGCAGCACCGACCTGCTGGAGCAGGCCATCCGCGCCGCCCGGCTGCCCGAGGGCATGGGCTTCGCCTGGGTCGCCGGCGAGGCCAACACCCTCAAGCCGATCCGCCGCTACCTGCGCAACGAGTGCGGCCTGACCAAGAACCAGGTCGACGTGGACGGCTACTGGAAGCGCGGGGTGGCCAACCACGACCACCACGAGGACGACCACCAGCCGCACGCATGAGCACCGACACACTCGACAAGCCGGCCCCGAGCCGAACGGCCTCCGCGCCGCGCGGCCGGGCCGGCACCGCGCGCCGCACCGCCTGGCTGTTCGGGGCGCTCCTGCTGCTCGCGCTCCTCGCCCTCGCCGGCATCGCCGTCGGCGCCCGCCCGGTGGCCCCCGGCCAGGTCCTGCACGTCCTGCTGAACCACGAACCCACGTCCGAGGACTGGATCGTGGTCCACCACTCCCGCATCCCCCGGACGCTGCTGGGCATCGCCGTCGGCGCCGCCCTCGGCATCGCCGGGGCCATGATGCAGGCGCTCACCCGCAACCCGCTCGCCGACCCCGGCCTGCTCGGCATCAACGGCGGCGCCGCAGCCGCCGTCGCCGCCGGCACCGCCCTGTTCGACCTGCGCTCCTTCGGCTCCTTCGTCTGGTTCGCCCTCGCCGGGGCGGCGGTCGCCGCCCTCGTCGTGCAGATCCTCGGCGGCGGAGGACGCGCCTCGGCCACCCCGGCCCGGCTCGCCCTCGCCGGCACCGCCGTCACGGCGGTGCTCACCGCCTTCGTCAACGGCCTGATCCTGCTCGACCCGCTCACCCTCAACCGCTTCCGGTTCTGGCAGGTCGGCACCCTCGCGGGCGTCGACTCCACGGTGCTCGGCCAGGTCGTCCCCTTCCTCGCGGCCGGCGCGGTGCTCGCCCTCTTCCTCGGCCGGCCGCTGAACGCCCTGGCGCTCGGCGACGACGCCGGGCACGCACTCGGCGCCAACCCCACCCGCACCCGCATGCTCAGCCTGCTCGCGATCACCCTGCTGTGCGGGGCCGCGACCGCCGCGGTCGGCCCGATCGCCTTCATCGGCCTCGCCGTCCCGCACCTCGCCCGCCACATCTGCGGGCCGGACCAGCGCTGGATCATGCTGCTGTCGGCCGTCCTCGCCCCGGTGCTGCTGCTCGCCTCGGACATCATCGGCCGGCTCGCCCTGCACCCCGCCGAACTCCAGGTCGGCGTCGTCACCGCCTTCATCGGGGCCCCGCTCTTCATCGCCCTGGTACGCGGCCGGAGGATCGCCCAACTGTGAACAGCCCCACCACGGTCGAGCAGACCGCCGCGCCCGAGAAGAGCCGGACCACCCGGCCGCCGGGGGCCGGGCGGCCCGCCGTCCCGCTCCACGCCGTCCGGCTGCCCGGCGGCCTCTCGCTGCGCTGGCACGCCCGCGCCACCGTCGTCGGCCTGCTGATCCTCGCCGCGCTCTGCGGCGTGGTCGTCTGGTCGCTGACCGCCGGTGACTACCCGCTGCCCGTCTCCGACGTGGTCGACGTGCTCACCGGCGGCGGACGGCGTGCCGACCGCTACATCGTGATGGAGGTGCGGCTGCCCCGGCTGCTCACCGCGCTGCTGGTCGGCGCGGCGCTGGGCCTCGCGGGCGCCCTCTTCCAGACGCTCGCCCGCAACCCCCTCGGCAGCCCCGACGTCATCGGCTTCACCGTCGGCTCCGCCACCGGCGCCCTCGCGGTGATCCTGGTGATCGGCGGCAGCGCCGCGACCGTCGCCGGCGGCGCCGTGGTGGGCGGCATGCTCACCTCCGTCGCGGTCTACCTGCTGGCCCGGCGCGGCGGCACCCAGGGCTACCGCCTGGTCCTCGTCGGCATCGGCGTCAGCTCGCTGCTCTCCTCGCTCAACGCCTACCTGATCGCCCGGGCCTCCTTCAGCGACGCCCAGAGCGCCGCGGTCTGGCTCACCGGCAGCCTCAACGCGCGCGGCTGGGAGCACTGCGGGCCGATGGCCGTCGCGCTCGCCCTGCTGCTGCCCGCCGCCGTCCTGCTCGGGCGCCCGCTGCGGATGCTGGAGATGGGCGACGACGCGGCCTCCTCGCTCGGCGTCCGGACCGAGGGCGCCCGGGTCTGGCTCGTGCTGATCGGCGTCGGTCTGACCGCCGCGGCCACCGCCGCCGCCGGCCCGATCCCGTTCGTCGCCCTGATCGCCCCGCAGGCCGTCCGCCGCCTCACCCGGGCCACCGGTCCCAACCTGCTCGGCTCCACCCTCCTCGGGGCCCTGCTCCTGGCCGTCAGCGACCTCGCGGCCCAGCGCCTGCTGGCGCCCACCCAGCTCCCGGTCGGCGTCCTGACCGGCGTCGTGGGCGGCTGCTACCTGGTCTGGCTGATCCTCGGCCAGTGGCGCGCCAAGCGCGGCTGACCACCGGGGAGCGCAGAACACGCGGTGAACGACGGCGGGCCCGGTGGACGATCCACCGGGCCCGCCTCCGTAGCGGCTCGGTTCACCCGTGGGGGTCCGGACCGGCGCTGATGGAACCCGTGACCCGCGCGGGTGCGACCGGACTCCGACCGCCGACGCTCACCGGTTCCCTCCCGGTAGATGACGGCTGCACACGCATTCGGCGTCACCGCAGAGGCATACCAGTACCACTGCACGGGCCTCGTCCCGAATCCCACCGGGGCACCCGTGGTGGGCGCCGAGCAGGCACTCCGCCGAGATGTAGCGGCCTCCTCGTTCGGTGTCGAGGTGGACGACGATGTCGGCGGGTCCGTCGGACCGTGCGGCGACGGCGGTCACCGGGTCTCCTCGGGAGCGGGACACGGGCAGGCGTGCGCGACGACTGCCCAGCCCAGGGGAGCCAGATCGGGGCCGGTCGGGGTGTAGACGTGGCCGGCTCGAAGGAGCTCGCCACCGGCGTGGTTGCAGCGGATACAGGCTCTGCCCTGAAGTTGGGCTCCGGACAGGGGTGGCTTCGGCGTCGGAGGGTCTTCCACTCTCACAGCGTCTCGGTGACTTGCGGTCAAGGACGATACCCAGAGGGTAATCTCACGGTGAGATAGCTCCCGATGAGGGGATCGCCATGGGCTCAGCGCTGGTACCGATCACGTTGCCCGACGCCTCGTGGCAGACCGGCCGGATCAGCGCCGCACTCCGCGACCGCGACATCGGAAGTCTGTTCCGGTACGTGCAGCATCACAGTGGGGCCGGCCAGGCCCGCATCGCCGTCCAGGTCGGTATGACGCAGGCCCGGGTCAACGAGATCATCAACGGCCGCCGTGAGGTCGTCCGTCTGGACGTCTTCGAGCGCATCGCGGATGGTCTGAACATGCCGGATGACGCCCGTCGTCAGCTCGGCCTGGCCCCACGCCGAGAGAGCCGGACACCCGGAGCGGCATTCGATCTCGCGGCATTCCCCGAGATCGTCCGCGTCTACTCCGACCAGTCGTCCGCCGCCGCGGAGATCCGGCGGTCCGCCCGGTCCGCCGGTGAACTCGACGTCCTTGCCGTCCGCGGCCTGGGCCTTCTGGGCCTTCGGGACTCGCTACTCCGCCCGCACCTCGACCGCGACGGCGACACGCCGCCCCGTCTCCGTGTGCTCCTGCTGGACCCGGAGTCGCCGGCGCTCGTCCGCAGGGCAGCCGAGATCGGAGAGTCCCCCGAGTCACTGGCCGGTGGCGTCCGGCTCGCCGAGGCCCGTCTTCGCGAGCTCTCGGAGGTCGGCCACGTCGAGGTCTACCACTACCGGACCTTGCCGGTCTGGCGCGTGATCCGGCTGGACAAGACGCTCTACGTCAGCGCGTTCGACGCGGATTGGGAGGGCCACGAGTCGGCAACCTACAAGGTGCTGGCCACTCCGTACGGTCCGCTGTACCGAGGGTGGCGCCGGTTGTTCGACGCTATGGTGGCCGACGCCGAGCGCGTGATCTGACGGAGGGCTGACGGTGGCGATCGAGGCGGAACTGAAGGCGGTAGTGCGGGACCCCGAGGGGATTCTCCGGCTGCTCGAAGACCGGTACGGGCCGGGGCGCGCGGAGGTCTATCGCGACACCTACTTCGACGCACCCGACGGATCTCTCATGGGAGCGGACCGGGAACTGCGGATCCGTACCGTGCACAGCCCGGACGACACCCGAACCGTCCTGACCTACAAGGGTGCCCGCGTGGATGAGGCGTCCGCTTCGAAGCCCGAGGCCGAGACGCGGGTGGAGGACGCGGAGGCCGTCCACGAGATCGTTCGTGCTCTCGGATTCGTCCCGCGTATCGCGTTCGAGAAGCGGTGCAGGAACTACTCGTTCACCGCCGACGGGCGGCTGCTTCTCGCGACCCTCGTCCGAGTACCCGAGATCGACGGCACCTTCATCGAACTGGAGACCATCGCGAAGGCGGACGACGACCTGCTGCCGGCCCTCCGAGTGGTCCGCACGGTGCTGGCCGGTCTCGGGATCGCGGAGGACGATCTGACGACGGAGCAGTACACCGACGCCGTGGCCGCCGCGCGCTGAGGCCCGTGCGGACCGGATGCAACACCGCTCAGGAAATCCGGCCCTCGTCCCGCCGAGGAGCGGCTCGGGGACGAAGCCGGGTTCGGCGGTGAAGAGGGAGGTCAGAGCAGCTCCTCGTGGTGGTCGATCACCTTGCGGGCCGTGGGGACGTACCGCTCGGCCGGGGGAAGATCATCCTCACGATGCCAGAACGGCAGCTTGATCGTGTGCCGTTCGCGACCTCGCCCGCGGTGGTCCGGACAAACGCGGCGGGCCCGGTGGAGTGGTCCACCTGGCCCGCCGTCGTGGGGGTGCCGGGCTCAGACCTCCCGGGTGAAGACCCGGGAGTGGCGGGCCGGGTCGAGGCCGGCCGCCCACTCGGCGGGGGCCGCCGCTGCGGTGATCTCCCGGAAGCCGTGGCGCAGGAACAGCTCGCCGCCGCCGGTGGTGGCGGTCACCAGGGCGCGCAGGCCCCGGCGGCGGGCCTCGGCGAGGACGGCCGTCACCAGGAGCGAGCCGAGGCCCGCGCCCTGACGGCCGGTCCGCACGCAGAGGTTGTGCAGCAGCCCGGTCGACGGCCGGCCGGCCTCGGGCGCCAGCGCGCGCAGCGCGACGCACGCGTCGAGCCGGCCGGGCGCCGCCCCGTCCTCGGCGCGGACCATCAGGAAGGTGTCGCCGGGCCGCCGGTAGGCGTCCGGCGTGCGCTCGCGCAGCGCTCCGGAGCGCATGAACGGGACGGAGAGCGCGTAGAGCGCCGGCGCGTCCGTGCCCGCGGCGCGGACCGCCCGCAGGACCGCGGACGGGCGCAGCGTCGCTGTCACCGGGCCGTACCGCGGCGTACGGGGGCCAGCGGGACGACCAGCGGGGTGCCGGTCTGCGGGTCCTCGATGATCTGGCAGGGCAGGTCGAAGACCTGCTCGACCAGCTCGGCGGTGACGATCTCGGCGGGCACGCCCTCGGCGACCACCGCGCCGTCGCGCATGGCGATCAGGTGCGTGGCGTACCGGGTGGCCTGGTTGAGGTCGTGCAGGACCGCGACCAGGGTGCGGCCCTGCTCCTGGTGCAGGCGCGCGCACAGGTCGAGCACCTCGACCTGGTGGGCGATGTCCAGGAACGTGGTCGGCTCGTCGAGCAGCAGCAGCGGGGTCTGCTGGGCGATGGCCATGGCGAGCCAGACGCGCTGGCGCTGGCCGCCGGAGAGCTCGTCGACGAAGCGGTCGGCGAGGGCGTCCACGTTGGTCGCCGCCATGGACTCGGCGACGATCCGCTCGTCCTCCTTCGACCACTGCCGGAACAGCCCCTGGTGGGGGTAGCGGCCGCGGGCCACCAGGTCGGCGACGGTGATGCCGTCGGGCGCGGTGGAGCTCTGCGGCAGCAGGCCGAGCCGGCGGGCCAGTTCCTTGGCCGGCAGGGCCCCGATCTGCTCGCCGTCCAGGAGCACCCGCCCGGAGGCGGGCTTGAGCAGCCTGGCGAACGCCCGCAGCAGGGTGGACTTGCCGCACGCGTTGGGGCCGACGATCACGGTGAACGAGTTGTCGGGCACCGCCACCGACAGGTCGGTGGCGATCGCCCGGTCGCCGTACCGCAGTGTCACCTTCTCGGTGTGCAGCCGCTCGCCGGTGGTGGTCACTTCTCCTCCAGGAGGTCGGCGGTGCTCAGCACGACGGCGCACTTCTCGGCGGCCCAGCGCAGGGCTTCGGTGTGCTTCTCGGCGGAGAAGTCGGCGACGGCGTCGCCCACCACGAAGGCCTGGACGTCACGGCTCCACGCGTCGGCGGCGGTCATCATGACGCCGATGTGGGCGTAGACGCCGACGATCACCAGCTGGTCGCGGCCGGACTTCTCCAGCAGGCCGGCCAGCTCGGTGCGGGCGAACGCGCTGTACTTCCACTTGAGCAGCATGACGTCCTGCCCGGCGGGCGCGACGACGGCCGGCACGCCCTGCGCCTGCTCGTCGGCCGGCAGCCCCGGGCCCCAGAAGTCCAGCTGGAGGCCGCGCTCCTCGGGGGTCTGGCCGCCGCGCTGGTGGGAGTAGATCACCGGCATGCCCAGCGTGCGGGCCCACTCCAGGATCCGGGCCGTGTTGGCCAGGGCGGGGGCCAGCGGGGGGCCCTCGGCGGGGAACGCGCCGAGGAAGTAGTTCTGCAGGTCGTGGACGAGGACGGCGGCCCGCGCCGGGTCGACCTGCCACGGCACCTTGCGGGGCGGGAGGTCCGCGGGGCCGGGCAGTTCGTAGGGGGCGATGGCAGGCAGTGCCATTCGAGGAGCGCCTTTCTGGGCTAGCGGGAGGTGGTGCGGAGGTCCTTCTTGCTGACCTTGCCGACGCCGGTGCTGGGGAAGGCGTCGACGAACTCGACGCGGTCCGGGACCTTGTAGCCGGCGAGCCCGGCCGCGCGGACGAAGCTCTTGAGGTCGAGCGCGCGGGGCCGCTCGGCCTCGGGCCGCAGGATCACGTACGCGCAGCTGCGCTCGCCCAGGTACTCGTCCGGGACGGCGACGACCGACACGTCGTGGACCGCGGGGTGGGCGAGCAGGACGTTCTCGACCTCCTCGGCGGCGACCTTCTCGCCGCCCCGGTTGATCTGGTCCTTGGCCCGGCCCTCGACGACCAGGTGGCCGGTGGGAGTGCGGCGGACGAGGTCCCCGGTGCGGTAGAAGCCGTCGGCGGTGAAGGACCGTGCGTTGTGCTCGGGCGCCCGCCAGTAGCCGCGGATGGTGTACGGGCCGCGGGTCAGCAGGTGGCCCGTCGTCCCCTCGGGCACGTCGACGTCCTCGTCGTCGACGATCCGGATCTCGTCCTCGGGCGAGATCGGGCGGCCCTGGGTGGTGAGGAGGGTCTCCTCGGTGTCCTCGGGGCGGGTGTAGTTGACCAGGCCCTCGGCCATCCCGAAGACCTGCTGGAGCCGGCAGCCGAGCGCCGGGCCCAGCCGGCGGGCGGCCTGCTCGCTGAGCTTGGCGCCGCCGACCTGGATGAGTTCGAGGCTGGACAGGTCGTGGCCGCTGCCCGGGGCGGCCTGCGCCCAGGCGAGGGCCAGCGGGGGCACCACACCGGTGATCGTGACGCCCTCGCGGGCGATCAGGGCGAGCGCGGTGCCCGGGCTCGGCTCGGGCGCCAGCACGACGCGGCCGCCGGCGTGGAAGGTGCCGAGCGTGCCCGGCGAGCTGAGCGGGAAGTTGTGGGCGGCGGGCAGCGCGCAGAGGTACACCGTGGCGGGTGACAGCTCGCAGATGACGGCCGACTCGCGCACGCTGTACAGGTAGTCGTCGTGGCTGCGGGGGATCAGCTTGGGCAGCCCGGTGCTGCCGCCGGACAGCTGGAGGAAGGCGAGGTCGCCGGCGTGCGGCGGGTCGGCCGGCGCGGTCGGGGCGTCGGCGCGCAGCTCGGCGAGCGGGGTGAACCGCCCGGGATCGCCGACGACGAAGACCTCCCCGAGACCGGGCACCGCCGCGCACACCTCGGCGGCCAGTTCGCGGTGGTCGAAGCCCTCGTGGCGGTCGGCGACGAAGAGGGCCTTGGCCTCGGCGAACTCGCAGAAGTACGAGATCTCGGCCCGGCGGTGCGCCGGGAGGGCCATCACCGGGACCACGCCGGCCCGCATCGCGCCGAAGAACACCTCGAAGAACTCGGCCACGTTGGGGAGCTGGAGGACCACCCGGTCGCCCTTGCGAAGCCCGCGGGCGAGCATCCCGGCGGCGATCCGGTCGGCGCGCGCGTCCAGTTCGGCGTAGCTCCAGTGCCGGTCGCCGTCGGTGACGGCGATCCGGTCCGGGGTCGCGGCGGCGTGCCGGCCGATCACGGTGTCCAGCGTCTCACCGGTCCAGTACCCGGCCGCCCGGTAGCGGTCGGCGGCGTCCTGGGGGTAGAGGCTCATTCGGCGTTCTCCAGTCCGACGGCGTGCAGGAAGGTCCGGAACTTCGCGGCCGTCTCGGCCAGTTCGTGTTCCGGGACGGACGCGGCGACGACCCCGGCACCGGCGAACAGCCGCAGCAGGTCGCCGTCCGCCTCGGCGCAGCGCAGGGTGACGACCCATTCGCCGTCGCCCGAGGCGTCGCCCCAGCCGACCACGCCCGTGTAGAGGCCGCGGTCGAAGGGTTCCAGTGTGCCGATCAGGTCCCGGGCCCGGTCGGTCGGGGTGCCGCACACGGCCGGGGTGGGGTGCAGGGCCAGCGCGAGGTCCAGGGCGCTGGTGGAGGGGTCGCGCAGCGTCCCGGTGACGGTGGTGGACAGGTGCCACATGGCCGCGGTGCGGATCAGGGACGGCCGCTCGGGGACGACGAGGTCGTCGCAGTGGGGTGCGAGCGCGCGCCGGACGGCGTCGACCACGAAGGCGTGCTCGGCGAGGTCCTTGGGGGAGCGGGCGAGCTCCTCGGCGCGGCGCCGGTCCTCCACCGGGTCGGTGCTGCGGGCGGCGGACCCGGCGAGCGGGTTCGACACGACGTGCCGGCCCCGGCGGGAGAGCAGCAGTTCGGGGCTGGCCCCGACCAGGGTGGCGGTCCCGCCGGCCGGTACGGCGAAGGTGTAGCCGTTCGGGTCGCGGTCGAGCAGCCGGCCGACCATGGCGGGGATGTCGGTGCCGCCGGGGGTGGTGAGTTCCAGGGTGCGGGCGAGGACGACCTTGGCGAGGTCGGGGTCCGCGTTCATGAGCCGCACGGCGCGGGCGACCGCGTCCCGGTAGCCCTCGGGCGCGGGGACGGCGCGCCGGGTCCACGCGCTCTCCGCGGTCCGGGCCGGCCCGGGGGCGGCGGTGAGGCCGGCGCGTATCGGGGCGGCGCGGTGCACCTGCTCGGGGATGAACAGTCGGGCGGGCCGTCCGGGTGAGAAGGGGATCGCCCCGACGACCAGCGGGTCGCGGCCCTCGGCCCGGGCCGCCGCCAGCAGCCGGCCGGCCTCGGCGGGGTCGGGCACGGGCCGGTGCACGCCTTCGGCGAGCAGGGTCCGGGTGGGGCCGGCGAGGAAGGCCCGGTCGGCACCCGGCCGGTAGGAGGCCAGAAGCTCACTGCCGTCCACCGGGGTCGCGACAGGGGACCGGGCTTCGGAAGCCGTGGTCATGGTGCTCCGTTCTGCCGGTGCCGGGGGCACCGGGTGGTGGGACTCGAAGGGGGCGGGCGATTCCGGGATCGCCCGGTTCGGGGTCAGGCCCGCAGCGTGGCGCCGCCGTCGACGTAGAGGTCGTGCATCGTGACGTGCCGCGCGCGGTCGCCGGCGAGGAAGAGGACCGCCTCGGCGATGTCCTCGGGCGTCGCGATCCGGCGGAGCGGGATCCCGGCCCGGTAGCTGGCGAGGTCGCCTTCGATGACCCGGCGCTCGCTCTCGTCGTCGGTCCACAGCGCCCGCTGCATCGGGGTGTCGGTCGAGCCGGGCGAGACGAGGTTGCAGCGCACGCCGGAGCCGGCGAGCTCCAGGCCCAGGCAGCGCATGAACATCGTGGTGGCCGCCTTGGAGGCCGCGTACGCCGCCATGTTCATCCGGGGCACGCCTGCGGCGTTGGACCCGACGGTGACGATGCTGCCCCGGCCGCGGTCGGCCATCCGGCGGCCGACGGACCGGCAGGTGTGGAACACCCCGGTGGTGTTGACGGCGAAGGTGTGCTGCCAGTCCTCGTCGCTGGTGCTCAGCGCGGGGCCGGCGTGCAGCACGCCCGCGACGTTGACCAGGATGTCGAGCGGTCCGTGCTCCTGCTCCGCAAGGTCCACCAGCTTCTCGACCGCGTCGGCGTCGGTGACGTCGAGCAGGTGCACCGAGGGGTCGGACGGGGAGCGGTCGCTCGCGACGACCCGGGCCCCGCGGTCGGCGAGCATGCGGGCGACGGCGGCTCCGATGCCCTGGGCGGCGCCGGTGACCAAGGCGGTCCGGCCGGCGAACTCGTCGGTGGATATCGAGGTCATCGGTCACCCCACCGTCGTGGCGGCCGACTTGCCGGTGTCCCGGCCGGTGCGGCGCGGTCTGGGGACACGGCTGGTGGTGGGTGGCATGGACCTTCTCCCTGGGTCGGAGCGCGGCGGCTGTCGGACGGGCTTGCGAAGCGGTGAGGTAAGGTTAGCCTAACCGCATCGGGGGTACGTCGGGGACCGTCCCACACGTCCTGAGGTACTGCTCTCCGGGCTCGGCTCCGCTCCGCTGTTCTTCCGGCTCCCGCCAGGGCCGACGGCGACCCCGTCCGCCCGGCCGGGGGCCCGCCCGCCGCCTGACGGAGCGTGACCTCCGGCGCGACGCCGGGTGCGACCGCGCGACGTCCGGCGCGGTGGGACGGCCGCCGGGCGCGGCCCGTGCGGCGCCGCCGACCGGCTGACATCCGTGGCGGGTCGGGCGGCGGCTGCCCCGGGCCGCTGCGACCATGACCCGCATGGCATCCAGGGCAGCGGGCGCAGGGACGTCCCAGAAGTCGTCGAAGGCCGGGACCGTGCTGCTGACGCTCGCGGCCGGACAGTTCCTGATGGCGCTCGACAGTTCGGTCATGAACGTCTCGATCGCCACGGTCGCCGAGGACGTCGGCACGACGGTGACCGGGATCCAGGGCGCCATCACGGCCTACACGCTGGTGATGGCGATGTTCATGATCCCCGGGGGCAAGGTCGGCGCGCTCATCGGCCGCAAGCGGGCGTTCCTGATCGGCAGCGTCATCTACGGCTGTGGCTCCCTGACGACCGCCTTCGCCCCGAACCTGCCGGTGCTCCTGCTCGGCTGGTCCTTCCTCGAAGGGGTCGGGGCGGCGCTCATCCTGCCCGCGATCGTGGCGCTGGTCGCCGGCAACTTCGGCGTCGAACGCCGCCCCGCCGCCTACGGGCTCGTCGCGGCGGCCGGGGCCGCGGCAATCGCCGTCGGGCCGCTCATCGGCGGCCTCGCCACGACGTACTTCTCCTGGCGCTGGGTCTTCGCCGGGGAGGTCGTCATCGTGGTCGGCATCCTCGTGCTCGCCCGCCGCATCGCGGACGCGCCCACCGCCGGGCGTGAGCGGATCGACCTGGTCGGCGCCGCGCTCTCCGCCCTCGGCCTGGGCGTCTTCGTCTACGGCGTGCTCCGGTCGAGCACGTGGGGCTGGTTCCTGCCGAAGCCCGACGCGCCCGCGTGGCTCGGGATCTCCCTCGTCGTCTGGCTGATGCTCGCCGGCCTGCTCCTGATCCGGCTCTTCCTGTCCTGGGAGGCCCGGCTGGTGGAGCGGGGCGCGGAGCCGCTGGTGGATCCGGCCCTGCTGCGCAACCGGCAGCTCACCGGCGGTCTGACGATGTTCTTCTTCCAGTACCTCGTCCAGATGGGCGTGTTCTTCGTCGTCCCGCTCTACCTGTCGGTCGCCCTCGGCCTGTCCGCGCTGAAGACCGGCGCCCGCATCCTGCCGCTGTCGCTGACCCTGCTGGCCGCCGCGATCCTGATCCCGCGGCTGCTCCCGGACGTCTCGCCGCGACGGGTGGTGCGGCTCGGGGTCCTCGCGCTCTTCGCGGGAGCGGTGGCGCTGCTGGCCGCGCTCGATGCCGACGCGGGTGCGGAGATCGTGACCGTGCCGCTCCTGCTGATCGGGCTCGGCATGGGGGCGCTGGCGTCCCAGCTCGGGTCGGTCACCGTGTCCGCCGTGCCGGACGAGCAGAGCGCGGAGGTCGGCGGCGTCCAGAACGCCGTCACCAACCTGGGGGCCTCGATCGGCACGGCCCTGGCCGGGTCGATCCTGATCGGCGCGCTCACGTCGTCGTTCGTCGCCCACATCGAGCAGAATCCGGCCTTCCCGGCCGACGTCCGGAGCCAGGCGGTGGTGAATCTGGAGAGCGGCGTGCCCTTCCTGTCGGACGCCCAGCTCACGACCGTCCTCGCCGACACGGGCGCCACCTCCGAGGCCACCCAGGCGGCGTTGGACGCGAACGAGGCGGCGCGGCTGGACGGCCTCCGCGCCGCGCTGGCCGTCCTGGCGTTCGCCGCGCTTCTCGCGCTGTACTTCACCCGGCGGATCCCGGTGACCCAGCCGGGCGCGCCGAAGGCGTCCCACGGCGCGGCCTGACCTCCCGGCGTCCGGAGGTCCCGGCTGCCCGGGGTCCCGGCGGCCTGACCTCCCGGCCTGACGACCCGGCGGTTCGGGCGGGACGCCGGGAGGGGCCGCGCGTCAGCCGGCGTCGCTCCCGGCGGCCGGCTGCGAGGGCGCCGGCCGGTTCTGCGCGGTCGGCCACTTGAGCTCGATCTCGATTTCGATCTCGCCGTCACCGACCTCCACCTCGACCTCGCTTCGCAGCTCGTCGGGGATGCGCAGGGTGAGCGTCCCGGGGCCGAGTTCGAGCTCGGCGTTGCCGCCGTGCTTCAGCGCGGCCGCGAGTGCGGTGAGCAGATCGGCGGCTTCGAGACGGGTCAGCGAACGCTTCTGCTCGAACTTGAGGTCCTTCACGGATCTCTCCCGTCCGGCGGTGCGGTGCCGAGGGAGCGCCGCCGGTCGCGGCGTCCGGAGGGGCACCTCCTCCCTCCAGCCTGCGCGCCCCCGGCGGCCGGTGCCACCTCGGGCCGGCCGCGTCAGCCGCCCCGGACCTCGGGTCCCGGTCCCGGTCCCGGTCCTGGCTCCGGCTCGGGCGGCCGGGGCCGGGCGAAGGCGAGGGCGAGGATCTCGCGCCAGTTCGGCGCGGGCCGGGCGGGCGGCGGGCCGGGGCGGTGCCGCGGTACCAGGACCCGCAGCGCGCCCGGGCGGATGCCGCAGACGACGGGGGCGGGCAGGAGCAGCGCCTCCCCGTCGACGGCGACCGGGAGGAGGTCCGCGTCCGACTCGACGACGACCCGGTGGCAGGTCAGCACCCGCAGTCCCGTCGCCCTGCCGCTGCGGAGCGCGACCTCGGCCGCCTGGGCCGCGTTGGTCACCCGGATCCCGACGACACCGAGCACACCGAGGTCCAGTCGTGGCCGCCGGCCGCCGGTGACCGGTTCGGTGCCCGCGTAGGGGTTGTTGCTGACCAGGAGCGCCTGCTGGGCGTCCAGCCGACCGCTCTCGGTCCGGGCGTCGACGCGGTGTCCGGAGAAGCCGAGCAGCAGGTCGGGCAGCGCGTCCAGGGCCGCGCCCGCCTTGGCACCGCGGTACTCGGGGCGCTGCACGATCTCCGCGTACACGCCGAACGAGGCCGTGTTGACGAAGGCGCGGCCGCCCACCGTCCCCAGGTCGACGCGCAGTTCCTCCCCGTCGGTCAGCGCGTCGAGGCAGCGGGCCGGGTCGGTGCGGTCCAGGCCGAGGTCCATCGCGAAGTGGTTCCGCGTCCCGGCCGAGACGACCAGGAAGGGCAGGCCGTGTTCGGCGGCGACCTCGGCCACCCTGGCCTGGGTGCCGTCGCCGCCCGCCACACCGAGCAGGTCCGCCCCCTCCGCGACCGCCCGGCGGGCGAGCGCGGCGACGTCGACCGGCACCGACGTGTCCAGGAGGACCACCCGGGCGCCCAGCGCCTCGGCCTTCTCGACCAGCCCGAACCGGCCGACCTTGCCGCCGCCCGACTTCGGGTTCATGATCAGGAACGGGTGGCGGGGGAGCGGTCCGGCGACCGCGCGCATACCGTCGGGCCGGCGCACCAGACGCACGGCGGACCGTGCGCTCGCCGCGGCGGCGGCCCACAGCACGATCGCGGCCAGCGCCTCCGGCCACAGGCCCGCCCGGGCGTAGAGCACGACGAGGGCAGCGGGCGCGCCCACCATCAGCAGGAGACCGCACACCCGGACGGCCCCGTGGTGGGACACCGCCCACCAGATGCCGGCGGCGGTGAGCGCCGAACCGACCACCGCGGTGACCAGGAGCAGCAGGCCGCCGGGGCCGCCCCCGGCGACCAGCACCACCAGCGCGCCGAGGGCACAGACCACGGCCAGCCGGGCCGACAGCCGGGCGCGCCGGGGCACGGCCGAAGGGGGTGCCATCGTCCTCACCTCCTCCGGCCTGCTCCGGCCTTCCGGCCCCGGCCGCCCGGACGGCCGCTCCGGGGTCATCCTGCGGTCGCCCTGTTCAGACGACCGGCCCGCCGTGGTCGCGGTGGACCGCGCAGAGGCCCCAGATGACGAAGGCACTGATGGCGATCACGGTGATGGACCAGACCGGGTAGTACGGGATGGAGAGGAAGTTGGCGATGATGAGCAGCGCTGCCAGGGCCACACCGAGGATCCGGGCCCAGAGCGAGGCCCGGAACAGGCCGAGGCCGATGCAGATGGCGATCACGCCGAGGATCAGGTGGATCCAGCCCCAACTGGTCAGATCGAACTTGAAGACGTAGTTGGGGGTCTGCACGAAGACGTCGTCCTCGGCGATCGCCATGATCCCTCGGAAGATGCTCAGCGCGCCCGCTAGCAGGAGCATCACGGCCGCGAAGGCGGTCAGGCCGCCCGCGAAGCCGGAGGAGCCGCTGTGGCCGGCGTGCACGGTGCCGGTGGGTGCGGACATGGATGCCTCGATTCGTACCGTCGGATTGGGGTCAGCCCTGGGAACCGGCGTCGATCTCGGCCACGGCGATGGCGAAGCCGAGGGCCTCGGTGATGTGGCCGGCGGCCGACATCACGCGGGCAGTGCCCACCACGGGGGCGATGGCCACCAGGACGTCCTGGACCTGGTCGGCGGTCACGTCGGACTCCATGGCGGGACCGAGGTGGGCGAGGTAGGACATCGGCGGCGCGTCCATGGCCACGAGCGCGGCGATGCGGGTGAGGAGGAGCATGTCGGTGGGCAGCCCGCAGCGCTCGATCGAGTCGAGAGTCATCGCGGCGAGGGTGTCCAGGACAGGAGTTTCGGACGATGTGGTCATGCCGGGTCATCTCCTGAGGGATCGGGTGCCGACGCTGTCGACCCGCAGGAAAGCGGGTTCCGGCGCGTCGCACCCCCGTGCTTCCGACCCTAGGAGCTTTCCGGTGCGGGTGCACCTTCGCACGGTCCCGCGTGCGGGGGGTGGCCGGCCGGGTGCGCGCCGTGGCGGCGCCGCCAGAACGGCTGGTCGGCCCAGCGCTGTTCCTGGCGGTAGGACAGCGCGTGGTTCCCGGTGTAGGCGGCGGCGATGCCGTCCAGGAAGTCGGTGTACCCGGCGAGTGCGGCGGCGGTCCGGCCCGGGTCGGTCAGGCAGTCGGCGACGGCCCGGCCGGCGCGGACCCCGGTGTGCAGCGCGGTGAGGATGCCCTGGGAGGAGAGTGGGTCGAAGGCGAGAGCGGCGTCCCCCGCGGCGACCCAGCCCGGGCCGGCGGCGGGCTCCAGCCGCAGCCCGTGGGCGGGCGTCCAGCGGGGGACGGGGGCCGCGGCGGGGTCGTACCCGGCGACCCGGCGGCGGACGTGGTCGGTCCGGGTGACGCCGTGCCAGAAGCCCTCGGGGGTGCGGAGTGCCGGGTCCGCGAGGTCGGGGTCGGTCAGGTGGGCGACCAGGCGGCCGGCCGGGACGAGGGTGGTGTACCACCAGCCGTGCGGCACCGCCTCGACGAGCGTGCGCGCCTCGCGGTCCCCCGTCCGGCGTGCGCCGCCCTCCTCCCCGCCTTCGCCGTTCTGCCCGCTCCCTGCGCTCCCTGCGCTCTCGGGGTGGCGGACGCCGAACACGGTGTAGACGGCGACGAGGCGGTCCTGCCGGTGGCGCAGGCCGTGCCGGCGGCCGATGACACAGCGGCGGCCCGTGGCGTCGACCGTCCACCGGCTGCGCAGCTCCCGCACGGCGCCGTCGTCCCGGTCGCGGACGACCAGACGGCCGCCGTCGCGCCGCCCCAGGACGCCGGCCCGCCGGACCTCGGCGCCGGCCGCGACCGCCGCGTCCCGGAGGAACGCGTCGAAACGGAGCCGGTCCAGGTGCCAGCCGTGGCCGTACGGATCGAACAGGTGACTGCGGCCGTGCAGGGCCGCCGAACCCCAGGCGGCGAAGGTCCCCGTGGAGCGGGGGTGCCCGGCGGCCAGGAAGGCGTCCAGCAAACCGAGATCGCGCAGCAGCGGGCGGGCGGCGGGCGGCAGGAACTCGCCGATCCGGAACCCGGCTCCGCCGCTGCGGCGGTCGCCGCCGGGGCCCGGCGGGCGGGTCCCGGCGGGGCCGCCGTCGTCGAGGAGCACGACGCGGTGACCGGCGCCCGCCAGGACCAGCGCCGCGACGGCGCCCGCCGGGCCCCCGCCGGCCACGGCGGCGTCGACGCCGCCGGGCGCGCGCCGGACAGCGGTCATCGGCGGTGCCGGAGGCGTACGACCTTGTCGATGTAGCCCGCCGACACCTCCTCGTCGGGCTGCTCGGCCAGGGTGACGGCGCTGGCCAGCGCGGACTCGCCGAGGTCGGGGTCGGCGCCGAGCGGCACGTGCAGGGTGACCAGGTTGCGGGTGGCCGGCGGGGCGGGCTCGCGGGGGAAGGAGACCTCCGACTCGACCAGCATCTCGGCCGGGAACCGGGGGTCGTCCTCGACGCCGGGGCGGCGCTCGACGACACCGAGCCTGCCGAAGTCCTTCACCATCGCGTTGATGGTGTCGAGGTAGCCGGAGGGCAGCCAGCGGAGCCAGGTCCGCCGCTTCTCGAAGGCCGCCAGCCGCTCCGCGACCGGACGGGAGGTGTCGACCACGACGTCGTAGTCCTCCTCGGCGAGGACGTGGTTGGGCACCCGGGCGGGCCAGAAGGTGGGGAGGTACGGGTCGTACTTGGGGCCGAAGCCGGGTGCGCCGTAGCCGTACCCGGAGAGGCAGCTGGCGGTGTCGGTCTGCCACGGCACGGCCATCCACCGGGTCAGGTCGCCCGGGCCCTGGGCGTAGAGCGGACCGTCGACGGAGAGCGCGATCTCCGGGGTGAGCTTCGGCCCGTAGGACGCCGGTCGCGGGGCCCCCGGGTCGCGGTGGCGCACCCGGAACGGCCGGCTGTACAGCGTGGTGTGCCGCATCGGCCAGGTGAGTTCGCACCCGGGGTGGAACGCGTCGGCGAGGCAGAAGGACAGGGCGGCCCGGTCGAGGGCCTCGGGCCGCCGGGCGAGCGGGAGTTCGTCGAGGGACCGGGGCGGGGGTGCCTGCGGGTCGTGGTCGGCGGTGAAGTCGCCGTCGGCCCAGCGGTCCAGCAGCCGGTACTGCAGGGGGGAGAGCGTCACGTGCTGGCGCTCGGAGTCCGGGGGCAGGTTCATCGCGTCGCCGTAGATCGACGGCCACGGTACGGGCGACATGCCGTCCCGGTCGTACGCGCGCATGGTGGCCCAGACCTGCCGGCGCAGTTCGCGGTGGGCGGGCGAGGGGTCGGCCAGCTCCGCGAGCCGGCCGGGGGCGAGGAAGTTCGCGAACCCGCCGTGCCCGAACTGGACGGCCAGACCGTGGTTGACCCACTGGAGGCCGCAGAGGCGGCGCAGCACGGGCAGCACGTCGCGGGTGAACGACACCTGCTGCGGGGCGGGAAGCAGGCCGGCGGTGACGAAGGCGTCGCGCACCAGGTCGTGCATGGTCCGTACCGAGGTGAGTTCGGGCGCGTAGTTGGGCGGTGTGGTGACCACCCAGGCGGGCTCGACCGGCACCGTCCGCCCGTCGATGCGGACCTCGGCGGTGACCGGGCCGTCGGAGACGTCGTCGTGCCAGCCGTCGTTGTTGGCGAAGGTGTCGGCGGGGGTGTCGGTGGCCGAGGCGGAGACGCCGCGCCCGCCGAGGAAGAGCAGCCGGCCGCTGTCGTCGGTGCGCAGCTCGCCGAGGTAGACCGGCCGGTCGAGGAAGGTGCCGGTGTCGAAGCGGTACTCGGCCAGGCCGGAGCGGTTCCGGCCGCGCACCGAGCGCGGGCCGGGGTCGATGACCAGGCGGCCGCGCTGCGCGGCCGGGACCTTGGCGTTGCGCAGCAGGCTGTCGTCGGTCCGCTCCGCCTCGGGGATGTCGAGGGCCAGCTGGAACTGGTACCAGGCGGCCTTCGAGTTGGCGACGTGGACGGTCCACCGCAGGTCCGCGTTGTCGGCGGTGAGTTCGGCGACCGGCTCGCCGGCGGCGTTGTAGCCGTAGACGCGGAAGCGGACGGCCTGGCGCTTGAGGGCGCCGGTGGCGTCCTTGTAGCTGCCGGTGGGCAGCGCGGGCGCGTCCTCGGTCTCCGGGGCGAGGACGTACTCGTCCGTGCTGTCGCCGACCCGTGCCACGCCGATCGCGGGGTGCACGGCGGCCCGGACGATCCGGGTGTCGCGTCCGGGCGGCGGGGTGAGCTGGGGGCGGGCGGGGCCGGGTTCGGTCGCGGGGATGCCGTTCACGTCGCGGCGCCGCGCGGCCGAGGCCAGGTAGACCGTCCTTCGGGCGTCGGAGATGCTGCCCACCGGGCGGTGCTCGGCGAGGCTGTGCCACGGGTTGAAGGCGAGGTTCTCCCCGTAGGCGGCCTGGCCGCGGGCGCGGACGTCCTGTTTGTGGAGGGTCAGCCGGGCCACCCGTACCGGCCGGCCGTCGGACTCCTCCCAGCGGACGGTGGCCCGGTCCAGGGGCATCCGGGGCGGATCGTCGCGGAACTGGAGCATCAGGTCGAAGGCCGCCGGGCCGGCCGCGAGCCGGTGCCGCAGGTCGGCGCCCAGGTACCCGGGGTCCTCGTCGGCGGGCACCGCGTCCGGGTCGCCGAGCTCGCATCCGGCCGGCACCAGGCGGTACTTGACGAAGCGTTCGAGGCCGAAGGAGTAGGGCAGCACGCTCCAGTACGTGGCCGTCAGGACGCTCTCCTCGACCTTGGCCATCGCGTCGAGGATCTCCCGGGTGACGGGGTGCTCCCGCAGGTACGGTTCGTAGTCGCCGTCGACGACGCCGGCCCGGGTGAACTCGCACATGTCGCGCGCGGTGTCGACGAAGAAGACGTCGTGGTTCTGCAGCAGCAGGTCCTGGGTGTCGGCCCCGGACTCGCCCTCCAGCAGTTTCGGGCCGGGGACCTCGTACAGCTTGATGCCGACGCCGAGGGTCGTGCGCAGGTCGGGCCGGCCGGGCACGGTGTCGCCGGAGAACCGGACCCAGGCGGTCAGTCCGTCGGTCCGCTCGTGGGCGGCCTGGAGGAAGCCGACGCGCAGCTCGGGCGGGAGGTCGGGGTCGACGGTCAGCACGCCGCGGGCCACCCCGTGCGGCTTGAGGAACACCGGACGCTGCGCGGGGTCCTGGCCGCGGGCGATCCGTGCGCCCTGGGTCCGGTCCACGAACATGTCCCGCAGCGCGGCCGTGGGGTCGTCCGCGCAGCCGGGCGGTTCCGGCTCCCCGGGGCCGGGGGTCGCGCCGGGGGAACCGGGTGTTCCGATCATGCTGTGCTCCCGTCAGTGCGGCGGCCTGCCGGTGGTCCGGCGGGCCGGCCGTCCACGTCCTGGATCCAGCGTGCACGAACATGTCCGGAGCGGGCACCGGGGTACCGCCAAACCGGCTAGGCCCGGCGGGGGTCCGGCCGGGGGCTTCTCCTGTGCGCCCCGGGTCGCGGTCCGGGGGACATGACAGGCCGTTCCGGCCATCCGGTGGTCGTCCTCCGGTCATTCGGCGGCCGGGGCGGGTGGATGGCGTGCTTCCTCTTCCGAATCGGGCGCTCCGTTCGTGGATGGCTGCCATGCTTCCTCCCAGAACGATGTGACATGTCACATGGGTGCCCTCGACGTCCGTCGAGGGCACCGTTACGAGGGAGGGAATCCGATGAAGCGTCTTTCCGCCGTCCTTGCCGGCGTGGCAGCCCTGGCCGCACTGACCGGCACCCAGTCCGCGTCCGCCGTCACCGCACCCACCGGTCCGGTCGGTGCCGTCGTCACCTGCGGGAGCCCGGGTGCGCCCGGCTTCCTCCAGACCCGGGCGTGTATCGAGGTGACCGGTAACCAGGTCCGCTTCTACGGCAACGCCTACCCGACCAACCCGAGCTGGGTGGCGCAGAACGTCGGCTTCCGGCTGTCCGGCAACGCCGTCAGCCTGCCCCCGCAGCCGCCGATCACGCCGAACGTCCTGGTGCCGGTCGGAGGCCGCTCTGTCGGCGACATCGTGATCACGGTGCCCTGCGGCACCGCGGTGAACGCCGAGTTCAGCGTCGACCAGTTCGGCTGGCCGCCGTCGGTGGCGACGGCCGCGACCGTCGTCACCTGCTGACCCGCCCGCCCGGCCGCTGCGGTTGACCGCTCGGCCGGCCTGTGACCCCCGTCGCCCCAGGCCGCCTTCACGTCCCGGGGCGACGGGCCTGTTCGGGGTCCGTCGCCCCAGGACGCGAAGGCGGCCCGGGCCGCGGTGAAGCCCGGTGGCCGCAGTGGTCCGCGCCCCGGGCGGGGCCGCTTCCGGCCCGATCGGCCCTTCCGTTCCGTCCGGTGCGCGGGTGCTCGGGCTAGAACTCGTCGGCGCCGTTGCGCAGCTCCGGGGTCCAGTAGCCGGTGGCCCAGACTGCCGGGTCGACGGCGACGCCGGCCGGACCGGGGGCCTTGACGACGGCCTCCCCGCCCCCGCCGCCGAGGGTGACGGTGAAGGACGTCACGGCCTCGTCGGCCTCGTGGACTCCGCCGCCGGACAGCTTGACGACCGCGTAGGCGGGGGTGCCGGCGTCGACGACGACGGGCGCGGCGGGCTTGCTCCCGGCGACGGCGGGGACGCTCTCGCGGTGGCTCTCCAGGAACCGGATCTGGGGGAAGTCGACGAGCCGGCAGCCGCGGCCGGAGAAGTTCCTCGCCGTCAGGACGAGGTGGGTGTACGGCGGTCCGCCCTGGAGGGCGGCGGTGATGCTGACGTCCTTCGTGGTGCAGGCCGGGACGGAGGTGCCCGCCGGTGCGGCCGAAGTCGGGGAGCCGGCGCCGGGCGTCGCACCCGCGGGGGAGCCTCCGGCCCCGGTCTTTCCCGTACCGGCGTTCGGGGCCGGGGCCGTGGCCGACGCGCTTCCGCCGGTGCCGCTTCCGCCGCCGGCTCCGGCCGCCGACTGCGCGGGGGAGGGGGCCGCCGCGGCGGGCGCGGTGCCGGAGTCGTTCCTGCCGCAGGCGGTCAGGGTCAGGACGAGCGCGGCGGTGCCTGCGGCGGCCAGGGCGGTGGTGCGGTGGAGGGTGCGCATGGTGGATCCCCGCTGTCGGTGGTGTGGTGACGCACGGTCCGGTGGGACCGGGAACGACCATGCACCGTGATCCGCCCCCGCCGCCAGCGCCGGCCGCCGATCCGGGGCGCCGCGACGTCCCGACTCCCCTGACGTGACGAAACGCTGCCGCCTGGAACGGCGGGTCGGGGCGCTGCTGGGCGGCGGCACGGCAGCGGCGGCGGTCGCGACGACGGTCCGGGGCCGCCGGGGACACGACGAGGGCCCCCGACACGGTCGGGGGCCTCGTGGGGCGGTGCGGCGTCACGTGCTCGGCGGGGGCGGGTGTCCGGCCCCCGCCGGGGAGATCAGCAGCGGACGTTGCGCTCGCAGTCGACGAGCCGCTGGATGTAGGCGTCCAGCGCCTGGGCGCGGGCCTCGGTGACGTTGGCCTCGCGGTAGTGGCCCTGGTGGCGGAGCCTGTCGGCCTGGGCGTGGAGGTTGCGGGCCTGGGCCCGGAGCTCCTCGATGTTCACCGAGACCGACGAGCCCCGGGTGGCGGCCGAGGCGGACTCGGCGGGCGCCACGGAGAGGAGCAGGCCTCCCGCGAGTACGGCGGTGACGGCGAGCGCGGACATGCGGCGACGCATGGTTCCCCCTGATTTTCCTGATGTTTTCCGACATGACGGTCATCCGTCGAACTGATGACCGGTCAGTAGTGTAGAAGATCTTGTCCGATGCTCGGACACCACCCACCGCTCAGCCGGACGACCGGCCCGCCGAACCCGTCCGCACCGCCCCCGCACCGGCCACCACCACCAGGGCGACCGCCAGACACTGCCCGGCCGACAGGGCCTGCCCGAGGACCAGGAACCCGGCCAGTGCCGCGATCGCCGGGGACAGGCTCATCAGCACCGCGAAGGTCGCCGCGGGCAGGCGGCGCAGGGCCAGCAGTTCCAGCGTGTACGGCAACCCCGAGGACAGCAGTGCCACGGCGAGCCCCGGTCCCAGGACCCGCGGATCGAGCAGCGCTCCGCCCGCGGAGGCGACCCCGAGCGGCAGGCTGACCAGCGCGGCCACGGCCATCGCCAGGGCCAGCCCGTCCAGCCGGGGGAACCGGGCCCCGGTCCGGGCGTTGCACACGATGTACAGCGCGCACAGCGCGCCGGCGCCGAGCGCGAACCCGGCGCCCGCCGGGTCGAGCCCGTCGAAGCCGTCCCGCCCGAGGAGGAAGACGCCGACGAGCGCCAGTCCCGCCCACAGCAGGCTGACCGGTCGGCGCGCGGTGACGACGGACAGCAGGAGGGGGCCGAGGACCTCCAGGGTCACCGCCGGGCCCAGCGGGATCCGGTCGATCGCCTGGTAGAACAGGATGTTCATGCCGCCGAGCGCGACCCCGAAGGCGCCGACCAGCGCCCAGTCCCCACGGCTGTGGCCGCGCAGCCGGGGCCGGCAGACGGCCAGCAGCAGGACGGCGGCGATCGTCACCCGCAGGGTCACCACGCCGAGAGCCCCGACGCGCTGGAAGAGCAGGGCGGCGACGGCGGAACCGAAGTGCACCGACAGGCCGGCCGCCACCACCAGTCCGATGCCGCCGAGGCTGCCGAGACCGGCGCCGGCCGGCGCCGGGGCCGCGCCGGGCGCTCCCGCGGCTCCCGCGGCTGCCGGTGCCGCCGCCCCCGCGGCTGCCCGTGCCGCCGCTCCTGCCGTGACCGGGTGGGACCTCGTGTTCGTCATGTCTCCACGCTAGGAAGCCGTCCGCCCCGCGGGAAATGCCGATCGGACCGCGGTTATGCTTGCCGCGCATGACCATGGAGCTGCGCCACCTGCGAGCCTTCCTCGCCATCGCCGAGGAGGGCACGATCACGCGCGCCGCGGCCCGCCTGCACATCGGCCAGCCCGCGCTCTCGCGGACGCTGCGCCGGCTGGAGGACCACCTCGGCGTACGCCTGATCGACCGCTCCACCCACCACCTGGAGCTCACCCCGGCGGGCCGGGCGTTCCGCGACCGGGCCGCCGCCGCGGTGGCGGCCGTGGAGGCGGCCCTCGATCCCCGCGCCCTGACGGTCCTTCCGCTGCGCCTCGGTCACCCCTGGGCCGCGCTCGGCGACCACACCATCCCGTTGCTGCGCCGCTGGGACGAGGAGCACCCCGACGTGCCGTTGGAGCTGCGGCGCATCGACGACCGGACGGCCGGGCTCACCCGGGGCAGGGTCGACGTCGCCCTGCTGCGCGGCGAGGTGGCGACGCCGGGCCTGGTGACGGAGCTGCTGCTGGAGGAGGAACGGGTCGCGGTGGTCCCGGCGGACAGCGACCTCGCCGAGCGCGACGCCCTCACGCTGGCGGACCTCGCGGCGTGGCCTCTCGTGCTGAACACGGTGGCGGGCACGACCACCCTGGACCTCTGGCCCGCCGCCGTACGCCCGACGGTGACGATCGAGGTCACCAACACGGACGAGTGGCTCACGGCCGTCGCGGTGGGCCGGGCCGTGGGCGTCTCGACGTCGGCCACACCCCGACTGCACCGGCACCCCGCCCTCGCCTACCGGCCGCTGACCGACGCACCGCCGGTGCCCCTGCTGCTGGCCTGGCGGCGCGGAGTCCCGGCGCACCCGGCGATCCCGGACCTCGTCCGGCTGACCCGCGAGCTGCTGGCCGACCGCTGAGGGCGGGACGCCGGAAGGTGCCGCCCAGGGCCCATCTCTGCTCCGCACACGCATGATTGACACATCGTGAGACGCCCGGTCCTGCACCCCGCCAGGGGGATGACGTGGCGACTTTACCTCCCTATGGTCTAGTCCATGTTGAACGCATCACTGAGATCCGTGTGCGGGGCGGTGGCCCTGGCGCTTGCCGCCGCCCTCGCCGCCGCAGGACCGGCCGAGGCCGCGCCCAACCCGCCCGCCCAGCGGCTGAGCTGGGCGGACTGCCCGCCCGACCCCTCGTCCGCGCCGGTGGACCCCCGCCTGCGCTGCGCCACGCTCCGCGTCCCCCTGGACTACCGGGCGCCCTCCGGGAAGACCATCGAGATCGTGGTGTCCCGGCTGAACACCGCCAAGCCGGGACTGCGCCGGGGCGTCCTGGTCCACAACGGCGGCGGCCCGGGAGTGGCCAGCCTGCACATCCCGAGCAGCCGCGTGAACGACTACCCCCAGGACGTGCTGGACCGCTACGACCTGGTCAGCTTCGACCCGCGCGGCGTCGGCTACAGCACCCCCGTCACCTGCGGGCGCACGGCCGCGCAGAACCCCAACGAGCTCGTCTTCCCGTTCCCCGGCCCCGACGGCTCCATCGCCCCCAACGTGCGGTTCGCCCGCGAGGTCGCCCGGGACTGCCTGGCCAACGGCGGCGAGCTGATCCGGCACCTGAACACGGCCAACACGGCGCGCGACCTCGACCGGATCCGCGCCGCCCTGGGCGAGCCGCGGATCTCCTACCTGAGCGCGTCCTACGGCACCTACCTGGGCGCCGTGTACGCGGAGCTGTTCCCCGGGCGCACCGACCGGGTCGTGCTCGACGCCAACGTCAGCCCCAACGTCACCTGGCAGGAACGTTTCGCCCTCCTGGACCAGGCCAGTGAGGCCCGCTTCGGCGACTTCGCCGCCTGGGCGGCCGCGCGCGACGCCGACCTCCACCTCGGCGCGACGCCCGCCGCCGTGCGCCGGAACTACCTCGCCCTCGCCGAGAAGCTCGACCGCACCCCGGTGACGCACCCGGTGGCCGGGCCGGTCAACGGCGGCCTGTGGCGCGCGATCTACCGCTTCGACGCCTACCACGCCGCGTTCTTCCAGGAGATCGCCGACTGGTGGATCTACCTCGCCGCCGACGGCAACGGCCCGGCCCCGTACTGGTGGCTGAACCGCACGACGCCCGGGATCCCCGCGGACAACGACGTGGCCGCGCTCTTCGCCGTGGTCTGCAACGACAGCCCGGCGCCGCGCAGCACCGCCCGCTACCAGCGGAACGTGACCGCGAGCCGGGCCGCGTACCCGATCCTGGACGGCCTGGGCGCCAACATCTGGCCCTGCGCGTTCTGGACCGAGCCGCTCGAACCGCAGGTCCGGATCACCGACCGGGGGCCCGCCAACGTCCTCCTCCTGCAGACCGCCCGCGACGCGGTGACCCCGTACGAGGGAGCCCTCGCCATGCGGTCCACGCTGGGCCGGCGCGCCAGGATGGTCACGGTCGACGGCGGCAACCACGGCGCCTACGACCCCGGCACCCCGTCCTGCGCGGTCACCGCGGCCAACCGCTTCCTGGCCGACGGCGTCCTGCCCGCGCGCGACCGGTTCTGTGCCGTGGACCCGGTGGCCGCTCCCGCCGGAGCGGCCGCGCCGAGGTTCGCGCGCCCCGGAGTGCAGGCCCTCGCCTGACGCCCCGGCCCCGAGCTCCGGCCTGACGCCGCCGCCGGACCGTCCGCCCCCCGTGCGGCCGGCTCCCCGGCGTCCGGCCGGGGTGGCCGCGCCGGGCGGGACCCCGAACGGGGCCCCGCCCGGCGCGGACCGCCGTCAGCTCGCGATGCCGCAGTACTGCTGCTGCTTGCCGATCGCGCGGTACACGCAGTCCGCCGTCTCCACCAGCCGCAGCACGGCCTCGCGGTTGCGGCTGGTCTCCCGCCCGATCACCTCGTCGGGCGGGTAGAAGCCGCTGCTGCCGTTCGGCCCGGGGTACATCTCGAAGGTGTAGGCGAAGACCCGCTGCACGCCCCACAGCCAGTCGTCGATCGAGCCGTCGGTGATGTAGAGGTCGCTCGACTGCTCCGGCGTGTAGCCGTTGGTTCCGGCCAGGGTCCGGCCCAGGGTGGCGAAGGTGTTGTACTCGTCGGCCGTCATTCCGGTGGTGGTGTTGGCCGTGGTCCAGCCGAAGGGCCAGAGCACCAGCTCGCTGTACGTGTGGAAGTCGATGGCGGCGGTGATCTGCTGCTTGCCGCCGACGACCCGGGTGCGGACGAAGTCCGCGACCACCTTGGCCTCCTTGGCGGACTCGGGGGCGCTGCCCCGGTAGGTCTCGCTGGAGGTGGATCCGGAGGAGCCGCCGCAGCAGCCCCACTTGTAGTTCCAGTTGCGGTTGAGGTCGGTGCCGACGTTGCTGCTGCCGGAGTTCGGCTGGCGGTCCTTGCGCCAGCTGCGGTAGCGGCCGGTGGCGATGTCGTACTCGCCGCCGTCGGGGTTGAGATCGGGGACCACCCAGATCTCGCGGCTGTTGACGGCGTTGGCGATCCGGCCGTCGGTGGCGTACTTGTCGCCGAACTCGTGGAGCAGGTACAGGGCCATCTCGACGGTGAGGTGTTCGCGGGCGTGCTGGTGGGCGGTGAACAGCACCTCGGGTTCGTTCTCGTCGGTGCCGACGTTGTCACTGATCTTGACGGCCACGATCGGCCGGCCCTCGTACGAGGTGCCGATGACGCGCTTGCTCATGATGGCGGGGTGGGCGGCCACGACGGCGTCGATGTCGGCGGCGGCCTCCGCGTAGTTGTGGTAGCCGGAGTCGGCGGACGGGAAGTCGTACACCGACGCCCCCACGCCCTGCTCGCCGGGTTCGGCGCCGTACAGGGGGCCGGGCAGCAGGACGGGGGCCCAGCCGAGCGCCCGGAGGCGGGCGGCCTCGGCGGGGGTGGCGGTGACGGTGACCGAGTCGGGCCGGACGGCGTCGACGGAGGCGCCGGTGGCGGCGACGGCGGTGCGCTCGGCGACGGTGCGGGGCCCGTCGAGGCGGTACTGCCGGGCGGAGTCGGCCGCACCGGCTCGGTCCGCGACCGCGGACGGAGCGGCCACCGGGTTCGCGGCGGCCTGGACGGTGAGCGGGGAGGCGAGTGCGAGGGCCAGCAGGACGGCGGTGGCCGCGGCGGGCTTCCCTCGGCGGGGCAGTCGCATGACTGTCCTCCTGTGGGGGATCCGTAGGGACGGAACAGGGGAGGAACTGCGGCGCGCGCCAGCATGATGGTGCGTCAATGTCATGCTTTCGTCAAGGAGTTGGGGTCGGGAGGCCCCGCCGAGCCCTGCGGAGAGCCGCCGGGACGGACCCGGGCGCGCGGCGCTCCGCAGGGCTCAGCGGGTCGCGGGGGCGACGCCGCCGATCTCCACCACCCGGGCCCACCCGGGCGGGACGTCCGGCCGGTAGCCGGGATCGTCCTCGCGCCACGAGTTGCCCGCGCGCCCCCGGGAGAACAGCCCGATCACCGTCCGGCACGCCGGCCGGGTGTCCGGCCACGGTGTCTGCCCGTCGGTCAGGACGACGAGCACGTCCGGACGGGGCCGCGCCCGGAGAGCCGCGGCGAAGCCCGTCCGCAGGTCCGTCCCCCCGCCGCCCACCAGGGGGATCCCCTCGGCCCGGCACAACTGGTGCACCGCGCGGGCCGCCGCGTCGCACGGCAGCACGGTGACCAGGTCGCGCCGTCCGCCCACGGCCCGCGCGATCGCCGCCACCTCCAGGAGCGCGCTGCCCAACTCGGCGTCGCTGACCGACCCGGACGTGTCGATCACCACGGACACCTGCGGCGGCCTGCGCCGCAGGCTCGGCAGCACGGCGCCGGGCACCGACGCCGAACGCCGCGACGGCCGGCCGTAGCTGTAGTCCTGGCCCGCCCCGGTGCCCGAGGCCGCGGAGCGGACCGCCGACCCCAGCAGCTCCCGCCACGGCTGCGGCGCGTGGAACGCCTCCGTCGCCCACCGCCGCCACCCCTTCGGCGCCGACCCCGGACGGCCGTTGATGCCCCGGGCCACCCGGAACCGCACCGCGTCCCGTTCGTGCGGACCGAGGCCGTGTGCCCCGTCCGGCCCGAGGTCCCACGCCCGGTCCAGCCCGTCCGCGCCGCTGCCGCAGTCCAGCCACGCCACGTCCTGCATCTGCGGTCCGAGGCGGAATCGGCGCAGGTAGTCCTCCATCAACTCGCCCTCGGGCAGCCCCAGGGCCGCCGGCTCGACCGCCCCCTCCGGCCGGACCAGCCCGTCCCCGAACACGTCGTCGTTGATCTCGCAGTCCGCGGCGATGTTCATGCGCAGCCGCTCGCCCGGACCGGTCAGCCCGCGCTCCCGCGCGACCCGGTCGCTGCGCCCGTGGTGGTCGCGCAGCAGGTGCGACACCTCGTGCACCCAGACACCGGCCAGCTCCTCGACCGGTGTCAGCGCGACGAACGCCGGCGAGACGTAGCACCGCCAGTGCCGGTCGACGGCCATCGTCGGGACCTGCCGCGACTCCACGACGTGGAGGGCGAACAGGGCCGTCGCCAGGTAGGGCCGGACCCGGGCGGCGTGCAGGCGGGCGGCGAACAGCTTGTCGAGGTCCAGCGCCGTGGGCGCCCGCGGCGCGGTCGTCGGCCGGTCGGCCACCGGGGCGGACCCGGCCGCCGACCCGGCTCCGGGCCCGCCCGCCGGGCCGGTGTCGGGCGCGGTGTCCCAGGCGGTGTCGGGATCGTCGTTCCGGAGGGTTCCGGGTGTGGCCTCGGGCATGCTGTCCCAGGCGGTGTCGGGATCGTCGTTCCGGAAGGTTCCGGGTGTGGCCTCGGGCACGCTGTCCCAGGCGGTGTCCGGATCGTCGTCCCACGCGGCGTCACGGGCGGTGGCGGGCGCGATGTCCCAGGCGGTGTCGGGTGCGGTGTCCCGCACGGGCGTGCTCATCGGCCCGCCTTCGCGGCGGACACGGCGGCCACCCGCCCGGCCGCGCGGTCGGCCCGTCGGGACAGTGCCACCGCCCCGGCGAGTCCCTCGATGGACGCGGGCACGTCCCAGTCCTCCCGGCGCAGGGCGGCGAGCGTGGTCGCGGGCACCACCACGAGGTCCGGAGCCCCGGTCTCCACCGCCCGGACCAGCAGCGCCCAGGCGGCGTCCCAGCGGGACCGCTCCGGGCGCCGGCGGACCGCCGCGACCACGCCGTCGAGGACGGCCTGCCGGAGGTCCCCCCGTTCGGGCAGCTCGGCGCCCACGGGGTCGGCGAGCAGCGCCTCGGGATCGGGCAGGTCCATCCGGTCCACGCCCGCCAGGAGCTCCAGCCCCGGTCCGTCCCCCACCGTGCCACGGACCAGCAGGGACAGCACCTCCCGGTCGGATCCGGCGGCGGTCGCGAAGGCGATCAGCCGGAGGGTCATCTCCCAGCTCCGCGGTGACGGCCAGGCGCCGCCGCGCCGGGTCTCGTTCTCGGGCAGCCGGTGGACCAGTGCGGGGCGGGCGGTCAGCAGCCCGCACACCGCGCGTCGGGCGAAGTCCACGGCCCCGGTGAGGCGTTGGGGGTCGAGCCGCGGCAGGGTGGCCCGCGGCCAGGTCCCGCCGAGGCCGCGGATCACCACCTCGGGATCGTGGGTCCACTGGAGATGGACGAACCGGTTGGCCAGCGGCGGGCTGAGCTCCCAGCCGTCCGCCGCCGAGGAGCGCGGATTGGCGGCGGCCACGATCCTGACGCCGGGCGGGAGCCGGAGCGCGCCGATCCGCCGTTCCAGGACCAGCCGCAGCAGGGCCGCCTGGACGGCCGGTGGCGCGGTGGACAGCTCGTCCAGGAAGAGCAGTCCTCGTCCGGCCCGGACCAGACGGACCGCCCAGTCCGGTGGGGCCATGGGGACGCCCTGCTCGGCGGGGTCGTCCCCGACGACGGGCAGCCCGGAGAAGTCGGACGGCTCGTGCACGCTGGCGATCACGGTGGTGAGCGGGAGGTCCAGGGCTTCGGCGAGCCGGGTCAGCGCTGCCGTCTTGCCGATCCCGGGCTCGCCCCAGAGCAGTACCGGCAGGTCGGCGGCGACGGCCAGGGTCAGGGCTTCCAGCCGGGTGTCCGGGCGCGGTTCGGTGGCGGTGTCGCCGAGCAGGGTCAACAGGTCTGCGGCGACGTCGAGTCGAGAGGCGGCAGGGGCTGTGGCGGGCATGGTGGACAGGGGCGTGGAAACAGGCATGGGTGACGACCTTTCGGTTCACGGCGGGTGGGTGGGCGAGGTGCTGGGGCGGGTCAGCGGGAGTCGGCGTGGCGCGGGCGCGAGCGGCGGCCGCGAGAGCGTCGGAGGCCCGGCCGGCCGACGTGCTCCGGCCGGGAACCGACCAGGCCGGCGCGGAACAGCCCGTAGGCGATGCGCCGTCGGGCCGCCTTCTCCAGGTCGTCCCGCAAGGCACCGTCGCGCAGCAGCGCTTCGGGCCCGAGCAGACCCTCGACGACGGCCAGGGCACCGGCGGTGTCGCCGTGGGCGAGGCGTGCGCGGACGTCGTCGAGGTTCTCCGGGTGACGGTGCGCCCGGTCGATGACCTGGAGACAGGGGAGCGGCGTGCCGGTCAGGGAGGCCAGCAACTCCTCCCTGCGGATCTCGGCGGGGTCGTGGTCCAGCGGGACCAGCACCCCGTCGACCAGCCCGATCCGGTGGAGGGCTCCCCGGCACTCCACCGGGTGGGGTGCCCCGGCGGGGTCGGGCGCCCCCGCCGGGGCAGGGGCGGGCCGGTGGCCCGGAGCCAACGCCGCGGCGACCAGGGGGTGCAGGCGGTCGGGCCGGATCAGCCCGGCCCGGAGCAGCTCCAGGTCCGGCAGCAACCAGGTCGCCGCATCGGGCAGTACCGGCAGCCCGGCGGCCCGGTCGGCGGTGGACGGAGTCACGGTGAGCCCGACCCCGTCGGCGAGCAGGTCGAGGACCAGCCGCTGCCGTGAACCGAGACGAACGGCCACGGCCCCGGGGGGCCGGCCCTCGGCGCGGAGCAGGATTCCTGCCTCCGCCGCCCACCGGTCCACGGCGCAGGCGAACCCCGGGGGCACCGGGATCCGGTCCGCGGGCGGCCGATCGGCGCCGGCCCGTTCCCCTAGCTCGTGGGCCCGGCGGGCGTCCCAGAGGTGTCGGTGCAGGTCGAACCGGAACCTCCGATGCGGGTGAGGGTGAGGGTGAGGGTGGGGGTGCGGGTGGGGGTGGGGATGCGGATGTCGGCGGTCGCGGGACCCGGCGCGGGACGCGTCCCACAGCGCGAGGCCGATCCGCTGGCCGGCATCCGCCCAGGCCGGGGGAGTCCGGACCACGAGCTGCACCGCGCCCGCGCCGTACCGTGCCAGCGGCACGGTCAGCCCGGGGCGCAGCAGCCCGTCCGGGGCGACCCTCGGCAGGTGCCAGCGCAACAGGTCCGGCGCCAGGTGCCGCAGATCGCCGCGGATCAGCGCCGCGAGATCGCTGCCGTGGGCGCGTGCGACGGATCGCAGGTCCAGGTCGACATCGACACCTGCGGCCGCACACGCCCCGGCCCAGTCACCGACCAGGCGGCGGGCGGTCGAAGTCTCGATCATGGTGGGCGGCACGGCGAACTCGCGCACGCGCTGCCAGAAGGAAAGCCGGGTGTCCCCGTTCGCGGTTCGAGTGAGCATCAGCACTCACTTCGCGCGGACGGGACCCCCGATCTGGAAGGAGGAGTCATCATCGCGCCGACCCTACTGCGCGCCCGCTCGACCCCGCACCTCGTTTTCCGTCGGCCCGTCAGCGGGGAGGCCGACGGGCCGGTGGCCGCGGTGTGACCGTGTCACGAGGCGCGTCGGTCCGCGCCCGGCGGCGGGTGCGGCGGGGCGCCCGTCGGTGCGGGCGGGGGCGGCGACAGGGGTCGCGGTGCGGGGGGCGCCGTCGGCATCGGGGGGATCCGGGGGACCGGCGGATCCGCCGCCCCCGGTTCGTCGGACAGCAGCGGGATCCCGTGGCGCAGGTGCACCGCGCCGGGCAGGTCGTAGGTGAGCCGACGCTGCGCGACGGTCTGCCGTTCGACGGTCAGCGCGCCGGTGACGGTGCAGTTTCCGGCCCGGATCTCCGCCAGACGGGTGCGGCGCACCACGGCCACCACGCCGTCCAGCTCGATGACGAGGGCCAGCGCCATCCGGACCGAACCGACCGGGGTGCCGTCCACCAGCAGGTCGACGTGCGGGCTGTTGGTCGAGGTGATGCGGTGCCTGGCCAGCGCCACGACCTCCTCGGTGTCGGGGGCGGCCCGGGTGCGCCGGGCGGCCGATGTCAGGGCCGCGTACCGGCTCCAGCCGGAGGCGGCGCACTCGAACAGGTTCCGGCCGAGCAGGCCGTCCAGCGCCGCGGCCACTTCGTGTTCGACGGCCCGCCCGGCCGCGCCGGTGAACCGGGGGACACCGCGCATCAGGGCATCGACGGTGCCTTGTTCGCGCAGGGCCCCGGTGAGCGCGTCCATGGCGCTGCCGGCCTCCGCCGAGAACAGCAGGTCCCGCGCGGTGGCCGGGTCGGTCAGGGTGGCGCCGGTCATTCCTCCTCCTCGTGCTCCTCGACGCGGTGGGTGCCGGGATCGGATCGCGGCTCCAGCCGGACGGTGCGGGTCGGGCCCGCCGGGTCGTCGGTCTCGTCCACCCGCGGCCGGGGTGGTTCACCGGGGGCGGGCTCGACGGCGACGTGCCCGGAGGCCCAGCGCGGGCCCCGATGTCGGCCGACGACGTAGGCCCCGGCGGCGGCGGCCAGCACGGCGGCACCACCGGCCGCCGGGCCGACCACCCAGGTGGTGGGCGTCGCGTCGTCCGCGCCGGGGTCGCCGCCCGTGGCCGGGTCGCTGCCCTGGCCGGGCGCCAGGATCTCGAAGGCGGCGTCGTCCGCCATGGCCGGGTAGGCCGGGCACACCGCGTGCAGGGTGTAACGGCCCGGCCGGGCGTCGTCGGCGATCCGGGTGGTCGTGGTGAACCGTCCGCCGTCGTCGGTGGCGACCCGCCGCCAGGTGGTGCCGTTCCAGGACAGCTCGACCTCGGTGCCGTGGCAGGCGAAGCCGGCGCCGGTGACCGCGACCGGCTCGCCCACCCGTCCGCTCGCGGGGGCGGCGCGCAGCTCGGGCCGGCCGTCCCGGGATCCGGTCGAACCGCTCCCGCCGGGAGGGGTCACCGTGAACGTCGCCTCGGCGTGGTACGGGGAGTCGGGGCCGCAGGACGCCGTCACCGGATGCTCGCCCGGCGGCGTGTCGGCCGGCACGGTGAGCGGACGGCTGAAGGAACCGTCGGCGGCGGGTGCGCCTCGCGCGACCACCTGTCCGTCCCACCGCACCACGACGAGTGCGCTCTTCGTGCAGTGGAAACCGGTGCCCTCGGCGGTGAACTGCCGCCCGGCGGGTCCGCTCGCAGGCTCCAGGGCCAGGGTGGAGGTCACCTCGTCCCCCGTCGCCTCGACCGTGAACGTCGCCGTCGCGGACACGGTCACCGCCGCGGCGGCGGGCGGGGGCGCGACGGCGGGGCCGGGCGCGGAGACGACCGGGCCGTCGTCGGGCGGTTCCGGTGTGCCGGGCGACGACGGTGTGCCGGGTGACGGCGGAGCGGTACAGCCGGCCGTCACCTCGTGGGCACCCGGAGAGGCGTTCGCGGGGACGTCGACGGTTCCGGTGAAGCGGCCCTTCGACCCGACCTGGGCCGTTCCGGCCGGTGAGGAGTCCCAGGTCAGCTGCACGGTGGCGGTCCCGGGGAGGCACGCCCGGAAGCCGTCGCCCCCGACCGTCACCCGGGTCTTCGCCGGGCCGTGGTCCGGGTCGAGGCGCACCGTTGCCCGGGCCTGCGCGGCCGGGGCGAGGAGCACGGAGGCGACGGCGACCACCGCGCCCAGCAGCGCCGCGGCCAGGGCGAGGAGCACCGGCCGACCGGTCCCTAACGGCAATCGCCGCCCGCCTCCGGGGCGGTTCCGGGCACGGTGGGGTCGGTGGGGCCGGTGCGCGGGGGGCCGGGCAGGGCCGGAGCCGCTCGCGCCGGCCGAGCGGGGCAGGTGTCGGGTCATCGCCGACCGTCCTTCTACGAACCTTCTCCCATCATCCTCCGCCCACGGTCACCGCACCATGCCCACGGACGGCGCCCACCGACGATGCCCACGGACGGTCACCGGACCGGGCCCGCCGATCACGGGCGCCGTCACGGCGCGTGCCCGCACCCGACCCCCGACGGCCCGTGGAGCCCGCCCTACCGCGCGTCCGTGCGGGCGTGACGGCGGTAGTGGTCGAGGACGTCCTGGCGCAGGAGCGCGCCGAAGCCGGCCGACTCCAGACGGAGCCCGAGCTGGGCCTCGGTGAGGCCCAGGGCCTCGGCGGTGGCCGGGAGGTGCCAGTCGTGGGCGGCGAGCCGGTCGAGGAGGTGGCCCCGGCGGACCTGGCTCTCGGAGAGGCGGAAGGACTTGAGGTAGGCGATCCGGCCGTCCTCGTCGGTGATCGCCTCACCGATGTGGTTCTCCCGCTTGGGCCGGAAGTCCGGCAGGAAACGGGAGAGGGTGAAACGGTCGAGCCGGTACACCGTCCGGCGCCGGTAGTCGGCGTCCAGCAGTCCGCCCGCCATGGCCGTGTCGTGGAACTCCGCCCAGGCGCGCTCCTGCTGCTCGACGGCGGCCCGGAGCGCGGCCGGGGAGTCGACCGGACCGGCCGCCCGCAGGTCGGCCCGGAAGTCGGGGACCGGCGCGCTCAGGACGCCGTAGTGGTGGATCAGCTCGCCGTAGAGGTCGAGGAGCAGGCTCCGGTGCAGCGCCCGGTAGTCGTCGGGGTGCGGGACGGCGAACGCGGCGGCGAGCGCGTCGGCGACGTAGAGCACGACGCCGCACTGGCCGGGGTGGATCTCGAACTGCCGCAGGGCGTCGGCGAGTCCGCGGACCTGGGCGCCGCCGTACGCCTCCTCGGCGCGCGGGGACAGCCCGCGCCGCAGGGCGTGTTCGGACCACTGCTCCCAGGAGATCGACGGGCCGCCGAAGTGCAGGGAGAGGTAGCCTTCGAGGGCGAGGTGGAGGGGCAGGAAGCGCAGGCGGGTCCGGTCCGCCCGCTTGGTCATCCGGCGCGGTGCGTGCACCTTGACCAGCTCCGGCGGGGTCCCGGGCGAGGACGTGTCGAGCCGGGTCCCGTACGCCGCCGCCGGGGTGCCGTCGCCGCTCCAGTCCGCGACGAAGCCGTGCGGGACGTACGACGAGCTGTACGTGTCGCGGCGGCCCACCGCGACGGTGGCGAACTCGTCCTCGTAGAGCTCCTGGCGGAGCCGGAGACCCTCGACCGGCTCGTCCCGGACCAGCGGCACCAGCCGCACGCCGCCCCACACCTGGGCGGGCCGGGTGTCGAGGCCGGCCAGGTCGAGCCGGAACGCCGGCGGAACGGTGGTCATCGGCCTGCTCCCGCCGCGAGGAACCGCTCGGTGCGGACGGCCAGGTGGTCCGTCAGCTCGGTGAGGTCGGTACGGCCCTCCGCGAACCGGGCGAACTCGACCAGCGCCGGCAGGTCCTCGGCGTCGCGCAGCCCGGCGGTGGGCACGGTCGGGGCGAGGCGCCGGACGTCGAAGTCCTCGGCGTCGTAGACCGGGTTGAGGTGCACGATGCTGGTCCGCCGCTGCGGGTCCAGCCGGGTACGCCAGACCCGCAGTACCTCGGCGGCCAGGCCGGGCGGCGCGTTGTCCCAGCCGTCCGAGACGATCAGCAGCCGCTGCGGTGCGGTGTCGAGGGCGTCGAGGATCCGCCGGCCGAGCGGGGTCGGGCCCGAGGGGCGGGCGAGCAGCGCGTCCGTGAGGCCGGAGGTCCACAGCGCGGTGTACTCGTCGGCGAGCACCTCCAGCAGGAAGTGGCTCGCCAGGGCGGCGGCGAGCGGCCGCCGACGCTTGGTGCCCGAGCCGTACGAGGAGAAGCTGTCGTCGAGGACGGCCGTGACCCGCCCCCAACTGCCCTCCCGCGCACCGGCGGTGCGTGCGGCCCGGAGGGCCGCGCCGCGCAGGGCACCGGTCAGCTCCGCCCGCCGGGCCGTCCGGTCGGCGGGCGGCAGCCCGAGCACGTACGAGGCGAGCCGGGTGAGCGGCATCCGGGACAGGTCCGTGCGGACGGCGTCGGCGCCGTGGTCGCGGGCGGACTCCTGGAGGCGCAGCCGCTCCAGGGCGGTCATCCGCGGGGCGATGCGTTCCAGGAAGGCGGCACGGGGGATGCCGTGCCGGTGGGCGAAGCCCTCGGCCACCGTGTAGGGAAGCTCGTAGAGGGCCGACTGCTGGTGGTGGGCACGCCGCCAGGCGTCGAGCAGCGGGGCCTCGAACCGGGCGCGGCGGCGCGGGGCGTACAGGAAGTCGCCGGTCTCCTCCGCCACGGTCCGCAGGTGGGTGTGGCGCAGCGCCAGCTTGAGGCCGGCGCGGTACTTCACGGCGTCGAACGCCTGGTCCGGGCGGGCGGCGAGCCAGTCGCGCACGATGGCGCGGGTGCGGCGGTTGTTGACCTTGGCCCGGCGCAGGTCGGCGATCAGCCGGTAGACCCGCTGCGGGGGCAGCAGCGCCAGCCGGCGTGCGATCAGCCGGCCCTCGGTGTGCCGCTGCTCGACGGTCGCGTCGCGGGCGCTCTCCAGCAGGTGCCGGACGATCAGTGCCGCGTTGTGGTCGTTGATGTCCAGGGCGAGCGCGGCGGCGTACGGTCCGCGGTAGTTGACGAGCATGTACGTGTGCAGGAAGTCGAGCGAGAGGCGCTGCTCGTCCGCGCCGCTGTGGAACTCGCGCTGGCCGGTGCCGGTGATGGCGGCGTTGACGAAGAGCAGCACGTCCTCGGCGGCGATCAGGTCGCCGTACGTCTCCACCGTTCCGCTCCCCGCCCCTGTGTGCTGCCGTCCGTGACCCCGGACCCGGGGTGCCGGCCGGGGAATGGGGGTGCGAACTGCGAATCAATGCTGTACAGGCGCGTTTCGGAAGTCGCACCGGAGTCCCGCGGCCGGCCCGTCGACCGTAGCAGAGGCGGCCGGGCGGGGTGCCACGGCCCGGAGCCACGGCCCGGAGCTGCGGGCCCCGCCTCCCGCCGCTCCCGGTGTCGCGCTCTCGTCGCCGAGTCGCCGAGTCGCCTTCGGCGGGCCCGTGGGGGGGCTCACGCCCAGGGCAGCGCGGCGCGGGTGCGCCAGTACGCCTCGGCCGGTTCGGCCATCGGGGCCAGCCCGGCGAGCTGCGCCGATGTGAGGCCGAGCCCGGCGGCGGTGAGGTTGGAGGCCAGCTGCCCGGTGGTGGCCGCCCCCGAGAGCACGACGTCCGCCCAGGGCCGGGCGGCCGCGGCGGCCAGTGCGACGGCGTCGCAGGACGCGCCGGTGGCGGCGGCGAGGGCGCGCAGCGCGGCGGTGTCGGGGCCGGTGGCGTTGCGGTCGGCGAGGCGGCCGTTGGCCATGCCCTCCTTGACCACCACCAGGAGGCCCGCCGCGTGGGCCTCGGCGAGCGCCGGCCCGGCGGACGGCTCCAGCACGTTCCAGGTCGACTGGACGGCGGCGAACAGCGGCCGGCCGTCGGCCTCGACCTCCAGCGCGGCCCGGACCGTCGCGGCCTGCGCCGGGCCGCTGGTGGACAGACCCACCCGGACGCCCTCGGCGGCCAGCCCGGCCAGCCGCGTGTGCAGGGCGGGGTCGGTGAGGGCGGGGCTGTCGGGCGTGACGGAGTGCACCAGGTACACGTCCGGGCGCCTGCCCAGCAGAGCCCGGGTCTCCTCGACCTGACGGTCGAACACGGCCGTCGAGTGCTCCTTGACCTCGTGGACGGGGACCCCGGAGGTCCGCCAGTCGGCGGTGTAGGTGTAGCCCCACTTGCTGCCGATCGTCACGTCGGCCACGTTCCCCGGCCGGGAGGCCAGCCACTCGCCGAGGAACTCCTCGGCGCGGCCGTACGAGCGGGCGGTGTCGAAGTACCGCACGCCCGCCGCGTAGGCGGCGTCGAGCAGGGTGTGGGTCCGGGTCCGGAGCGCCTCGACGGTGCGCTCGGCGGGCAGGTCGAGGTCGCGTCCGAGCGTGAGGTAGCCGGGCCGTCCGACCGCGGCCGTGCCCAGACCGAACCGTCCGACCGACGGCCCGGCGGTGGCTGCGGAGGCGGCGGGTGCGGTCGGCATGGTGGGGGCTCCTTCGGGGGTCGCGGCGGGCGGCGGAAGGTCACCGCGCCCGCACCGCACCCTATCCGCCGACGCCGCCCGGACCGCCTCTGACCTGCGCCGCCCCGGCCGGCCCGGCGCCGCCCCTGCGTGGCCGGGGGCCGGCGCCGAGCGGGGGCAGGGCCGGGGCGAACGGGCGGTCCGTCACGGGCGGGCGACGGCCGGCCGACCCGTCCGCCCGCGGGCCCGGCCGCACCCGCCGCGCCGGCCCCGGGAGGGCGCTGCGCGGGATTCCCGGCGACAGGTCACGATCACCGGTGAATCCACGGCGGAACGGCCCCTGGACCGGCGGGAATCCCTTCTGGGGGCACGTCCTGCCTGACTAGGCTTCGAGCTGTGAAGATCGGAGTCAACATCCACAACTTCGGCCCCGGCACCGACCCGGGAGCCCTGCGGAGCTGGGCCCGCACCGTCGAGGACCTGGGGTTCGACCTGCTGATGGTCTCGGACCACCTCGTCATCACGCCCGACGTCGCCGAGCGGTATCCGGCCCCGTTCTACGAGCCCTTCACCACCCTGTCCTGGCTCGCCGGCGTCACCACCCGGATCCGGCTCGGCACGACCGTCCTGGTCGCCCCGTACCGGCACCCGCTGCTCACCGCGCGGATGGCGGCCAACCTGGACCGGCTGAGCGGTGGCCGGCTGGTCCTCGGTGTGGGGGTGGGCTGGGCACGGCAGGAGTTCGCCGCCCTCGGGATCCCGTTCGAACAGCGCGGCCGGCTGACCGACGACCACCTCCGGGCCGTTCGGGCGGCCTGGGCCGACACCGCCGACTACGGTGCCGGGCGGATCCCGGTCTGGGTCGGCGGGAACAGCGACGCCGGGTTGCGGCGTGCCGTGCGCTTCGGTGACGCCTGGCACCCGCTGCGGCCCACCATGCCGTGGCTGTGCGAGGCGGCGGTGAGGCTGAAGGCCGTCGCCGACGAACTGGGGCTCCCCGTACCGGCCTTCGCGCCACGGATCGCCCTCCGGCTCACCGGGGCACCGATCGTCGGCCCGGACCGGAAGGCCGGTGAGGGCACGATCGAGCAGATCACGGACGACCTGGACCGGCTGCGGCTGCTGGGCGCGGAGACCGTCGTCCTCGACCCCTACGACGGGGACCCGCGCACGACCTGCCACCCGGAGACGGGCCGGGAGGCGCTCGCCGCGGTGGCCGCACACCTCCACCGTCCTCACAGCCGAGACAGCCGAGACAGCCGAAACAGTCGAAGCAGCAGCCGACGCAACCCGACGGAGCAGCCATGACCGCACCCCACGACCTCGCCCTCCTCCGACGGGCCGTCGCAATCGCGGCCGAGGCCCGCGACAGCGGCAACCCGCCGTTCGGCTCGCTGCTCGCGGGCCCGGACGGGACGGTCCTGGCGGAGGACCGCAACACGACCCTCACCGATCAGGACATCACCGCACACCCGGAGTTGAAGCTGGCGCGGTGGGCCGCGCGGGAGCTGGACCCGGCCACGGCGGCAGGAACCACCCTGTACACCAGCTGCGAGCCCTGCCCGATGTGCGCGGCGGTCGTCCGGCGGGCGGGCCTGCGGCGGGTGGTGTTCGCCCTGTCCGGCGAACAGCTCCTGGACATCAGGCCGGGCAGCGATCAGCCGCCCGTCCCGCAGGAGGGCCCCGCCCTGCTCGACGAGGCCCGGTCCGTCGTCGAGCCGTACTACCGCTGACCCCCGGCGCCCGGCGTCCGGCGCCCCGTTCACCTGCGACGGGGCGTGGGGGGTTGTCGGTCGGGTGCGGTAGTTTGTGCTCGCTCCGGGGAGGCAGCCGGGAAATGCAGGTGCCCGCGCGAGGGGTGCTGTGCTTGCCTGTGTCCTGTCGTACACAGGCAGCGGACCAGTTGCTTCCCCGATCTCTACGCCGCTCTCAGGAGGCTTCCCATCAACGCCGTGATACGCAGGACCGTCCGCACCACCCTGGTCGCCGCCGCCTGCAGCACCGTTCTCGCCGCCGGGCTCGCCGCGTGCGGTACCGTCCAGCAGCTCACCGCCGCGGAGAAGGTGTCCGACGCCTTCGGGAAGCTCAACGACAGCAAGTCGTTCAGTGCGAAGTTCTCCATCGACGCGACTCCCGCGCAGATCGAGGCCTTCGGCACCGCCACCGGCGAGAAGGTCGACGCGGAGACCGCGGCCGCGCTCTCCGCCGTGAGCCTGGCGGTCTCCTTCAGCGCGGACAAGCCGCTCAAGGACGTCAAGCCGAGCAAGGGCGCCGACGGCAAGACCGTCGACGCGCTGTCGGACAAGTCGGTCTCCTTCTCCTACGCGCTCACCGGCAAGGGCGGCGCGTCGCTGGTCGAGCTGCGCCAGGTCGGCGGCAAGACCTACGCGCAGGCCGACCTCGCGGGCATCGCCACGCTGGTCGGCGAGGACCCGGCCCAGGTCAAGGAGATGACGGAGGGCCTGCCGACGGCCCTGAAGGACGGCCTGACCGGGAAGTGGGTCACCTTTGACGCGTCGGCGCTCCAGGACTCCGCGAAGTCGGCCGGCGGCAAGGCGGGGGCCTCGCCCTCCGCCGCGCCCACGCTGGACCCGAAGGTCTCGGAGGGCCTCGCGACGTCGCTGAAGAACATCTTCACCAGTGACGTCTCCTTCGAGGACAAGGGCAAGAAGGACGGCAAGGACCTGATCACCCTCAGCGCTCCCGCCCGCAAGCTGGCGGACGACCTGCTGAAGGCCGTCGAGCCGCTGGCCAAGGAGCTTCCGAGCGGGGCCAAGCTTCCGAAGGCCGTCCCGAGTGACGTGCCTGACCGCAAGCTGGCCCTGGACCTCTACCTGGACGGCGGCGCGCTGTCCGCCGTGACCTTCGACCTCGCCCAGCTGGAGGAGAAGCCCACCCCGGGCGCCACGCTTCCGGTGCGGATCGCGTTCGGCAAGGACGCCCCGGCGGTCCAGGCGCCCTCCGGTGCCGCCGAGATCACCTCGGCGGACATCGAGGACATCTTCGGCGGCCTCCTCGGCGGCGGCCTCGGCGGTGCCTCCGTGGGTGGCGCGGACGACTCGGCCGGTGCGGCGGCGGCCACGCCGCTCACCGACGCCCAGGTGGAGGAGCTGACCAAGGGCGGTGGGCTGACCGAGGACGAGGTGCGCCTCTACAACAAGCTGGGCCTCGGCTACGAGGACATCAAGGACCTGGCCACCGCGGGCGCCTGACCTGACCTGACCAAGGCCTGTCTGCGGTCCGCCCGTCCCGTTCGCCCCGTCCGCCGCACCCGGTGGGCGGGGCGAACGCGTGTCCGGCCGGTCCGCCGGAACGCGCCCGCCCCCGGGCCGGAGCAGGAATCGGCCCGGAACCGGTCGTCCCGGAAGCAATCCTGTGATGGTGTGGTACCCCGTGTCCGAGTCCAGGGGAGGCCACCGTGTTCCGAACGCCGCAGCAGATCTTCCAGAGCTACGTCTACGCGGGTTCCCTGACCCGGAACGCCGACGCCCTGGCCGAGAACTTCACCGAGGACGGTGTCCTCGAAGCGCCGCTGATGCCGGCCGGCGCCGCTTTCCCCAGGAAGCTGGTGGGGCGCGAGGAGATCCGTCGGACGATGGCGGCCTACTACGAGCGGGAGTCGGAGGGCGGCCGGTTGCCGAACCTGGAGAAGTCCGGGTACGTGCTGCACGCGACCGCCGATCCCGACGTGTTCATCGCCGAGATCGACACGGTCTTCGACGGGCCCGGTGACGGGGGAGGGGGCGACGAGACCGTCTCGCTGGTGCAGATCTTCCGCGTCCGGGACGGGAGGATCGCTCGCCTGCGGGACTACTTCGCGCCCGAGTTGATGAGCTGAGGACGTTCGAGCACGCGTCACGCCGGCACGCTCACCACCGGGGCCCGCGCGGCCGGGTCGGTCACCGCCGGTCACCGCCGGTCGTCGCCGGTCGTCGCGGGGAAACCCGCTGGCGAACCGTCCTCTCTCCGACGATCATGGAACGCATGAGCGACCTCCTCCCGACCGACCCGACCGAGACCGACCGGCCCGCACGATGGAGCCGGGCGACCGTCTACCCCGACATGTGGGCCGATCCGGACGACGACCCCCGTGCCCGGGACCAGACCGGTCCGGACGGCGAGCTCGCGACGCTGCTGAACTTCCTGGCGGACTACCGCACCACCCTGCGGATGAAGTGCGAGGGCCTCGACGCCGAACAGCTCGCGCGCCGGTCGGTCCCGCCGTCGACGATGTCGTTGCTCGGTCTCGTCCGGCACCTCGCCGAGGTGGAACGGGACTGGCAGAACTGGATCACCGACGGTGAGCCGCTGCCGAAGCTGTACGGCAGGCGCGACGCGGACTTCGACGAAGCCGTCGCCGAACAGGCCGTGGTCGACGGCGCGTACGCGGATCTGGCGCGCGAGCAGGCCGCGACCGATGCCGCCCTGGCCGGGCACCCGGACCTCGGCGAGCGCCTGGGGAAGGACGGGATCGCGGTGCGGGAGCTGATGGTCCACCGGATCGAGGAGTACGCCCGACACTGCGGGCACGCCGACCTGCTGCGCGAGTGCGTCGACGGGAGGGTGGGCCAGTAGCTCGTGCGACGGGCGGACCGGGGGCGACGTCCTCTCCTTTCGCCCGCCGGTGCGCCCTCGCGTCGTCGTGTCCCCGCGTCCCCGTGCCCCGCGTCCCCGTGCCGGGTGTCTCAGTCCCACCGGACGCGGAACATGGTGGACAGCGACTTCAGCGCGTCGAGCTCGGCGGCCAGTTCCGGCGCGGACACCTCGATCCGCCGCCCGTCCACCAGCGGCTCGGAGCTGTAGATCTTGCGCAGCGAGAAGTCCCAGCCGGAGGCGTCCCCGGGAACGCCCGGAGCGCTGCCGGCCGTGACCTTCAGCCGGTGCGGCTCGTACCGGATCATGGCACTCTCCACCCGCGTGGCCTCGCAGGCGTCGAGCGCGGACCACAGCTGCGGATCGGTCAGCCGAGCGAGCCCGGCCGGGGCGAGGTCCGTGCTGTCGAGCAGCCGGCGGGCCAGGCGGCGGACCACCGAGACCGGACCCACGTTGTCCCACGAGGTGTGCAGCCGTGCTTCCGCGCAGACCAGGCCGACCAGTGAGGCGGCGGTCTCGCGGTCGGCCGACACCGCGGCGTCCTTGAGCCGGAGTCGGCCCAGCAGGGCGGCCGGATCGGCGTCCAGGCGCCCGGCGGCACGCCCACTGCGCACGTAGGAGTCGAGATGGTCGAGATTCAGCAGGCCGGAGCGGTTGGTGAGCGGTGAGGGCGGCTGCGCGCCGAGTGCGGCGGCGACGGCTCCGGCGCTGATCCCGTGCTTCTCCAGCACCGGACGGATCGGGTCGGCCCGCAGCAACTGCAGGCCGATCGCGTGGTGGTCGAGGCCGGAGAGGCCCTCGAAGGTGTGGCTCAACGGCAGGTGGCCGATGTCGTGCACCAGCGCCGCGACCCGCAGGAGTTCGTCCTCCGGTCGGAAGTGCGCGACCAGGGCGAGCACGCCGAGGGTGTGTTCGAGCCGGGAGTACGACTGCAGGGTGCTGATCGTCGAGGCCCCGCCGTGTGCCACGAAGTGCAGGCGCCGCAGCGGTTCGGTGCGCAGCAGGGCGACTTCGACGGGGTTCAGCCGGACGGGGATCCGCCACAACGGGTCGGTGAACACGGGTGACAGGCCCACCACATGGGTCGGGGCGGGTGATATCGCGTCATTTCCGGTTTCCTGCAACGGTTTCTGATCCATTCGGCCGGCCATCCGGTCACTCTACGGGCGGACGCCGGCCTTGGGCAGTCAATTGATCGCCCGGTCACCGGTCGTGGGGGGGGGGGGGGGGGCCCGCCCGGGCGGGCGCGACCCCCCCCGCCCGGGCCGACCCCGGCGCCCGGGGGGCGCCCGGCCCAGGCGCCGCAACAACAACCACCAC
>NZ_JBHXDN010000009.1:94863-134244 GCF_042726075.1 Kitasatospora sp. NPDC127035
CCTCCCCTGGCCCGGCCCTACCGGACCCCCTCGCGGGGCCCCCCGCCTTGGGCAGTTAATTTACGGGCCCGGCCGGGGGGGGGGGGGGGGGGCCCCCCCCCGGGGGGGGCGCCCCCCCCCCGCCTCGTGCGTCACCCTGCGGGTGATCCCGGTGCGGCACAGGCGACTCGGACCCTACGGACGCCAGACGGTGGCCAGGTGGGAGGGGTAGAGACTTCCCGCCGACCGGAACAGCGAGAGCCCGACGACCAGGCCCGTGTTGTTGATGAACAGGGTGGTGTTGGTGGTGCCGGTGGGGTCGAGGTCCGTGAGGGTGCCGTCGGCGGCCCAGATCTTGCCCGCCTGGTACTGCCGGGCCGGGATGCCGTCCCACGAGTAGCCGATCGCGGTGCCGGAGTCGTTGATCCCGACGGCGGTCGACTTGGCGCCCGACGAGGCGGCGAGGGGGAGAGGGGTGAGGGTGCCGGTGGGGCTCCACTTCGCGGCGGACGTCTGGCTGGAGGTCGGGTTCGGCTGGTGCTGGCCCACGACGGTGCCGGAGCCGTTGATCGCGACCGGCAGGGTGTTCGCCCCGAGGTCGAGGATCGCCCCGTTGGGCGACCGGACCAGGCCGTGCCGGACGGTTCCGGTCGACTGCGGCCGGTCGGCCCATCCGATCACCGTGCCGGCGTCGTTGATCTGGACCGGCACGTCGCCGGCCCCGCCGGTCGGACCGGTCTGGAACGGGGTCGGGGTGCCGGTGGAGCTCCAGATCACGCCGCGGTACGTGCCGCTCCCCGTGGAGGAGCGGCCGATCGCGACTCCGGCGCCGTTGATGTCGACGGCCTCGCTCCTGGTGCCCCCGGGCAGCGGGGCGAGGGCGACGACGGTGCCGTCCGGGCGCCAGGCCACGGCGTGCTCCACGGCGCCGTTGCCGGAGACCCCGACCACGGCGCCGCCGGAGCCGATCGCCGTGGGCTTGCTGTACTGGTCGCCGGGCAGCGGCGGCAGGACGGTGGGTGTGCCGTCGGCCGCCCAGCGGACGGCCGTCGCCCGGTAGCGGTCCCGGGAGGCGGGCCAGGAGATGCCGATGGCGAGGTTCGCGTCGTTCACCCCCAGGGCCTGCGCGAAGTCCTCGCCGGACAGCGGGGGGAGGGTGGTGGGGGTGAGGTCGGGGTTCCAGCGGATGGCGCTGGTGTCGTTGCCCTGGGACCCGTAGGCGTAGCCGACGACGACGCCGTTGTCGTTGACCCCGGTGGGGTCGCTGAAGGACCGGGCGGGCAGGCCGGTCTGCAGGATGGTCGGGGTGGGGGCGGTGGCCGCGACGGGTGCGGCCGGCGTCGCGGGGGCGGCCCCCAGCAGCGCTCCGGCGGTGAGGGCGGCGGTGACGGCGATCGCCGTACGGCGGCCGGTCCGGAAGTCCATGGCACGGGTTCCCTGTCTACTCGGCGACATGTCGGCGCGGTCCGGCGGCGGTTGCGGCGGACGGGCCGGTGGTGCGGTGGTACGGGACGGGCCGTGCTTGCTCGCCGCCGGTACGGACACCGGGCACACCGGGGCGGTGGTACCGCCCGCTCGCGGGTGGCCGGTGGTCGGGCCGCGCGCCCGGCGGCGAACTGTCTTGGCCGCGACTCTAGTTGGCGCACCTCGCCTTCGCAGGGTATTCCGTCTGTCCGGATGAGGCTTCCCAGGTGTGCACGCGTCGGGAGGGGGCGATGGCGCCTTCGCACGTTGCGGACCCGCCCCGGGGCGCCCTTGGCGGCAGTGGCACCCGGGCGCCCGAGGGGGCGGTCGCGGCGGGTGCCGGCCGCCGGCGTGCCGTCGAGTGGGGCGAACCGCCGGCGGGCCTTCTCGTGGAGCCCGGCCGCGAGCGGATCGGCCCGGAGCGCGGCGAGGCGGGCCCGGGCGGACGCCGCGCCGGGGGCACGGGTGCAGGCGGCTTCCTGGACGGGTGACCTGTCAGGAGCACCTGGCCACGGTTGTCGGAGACAGCCGGCCGGGCAGGCCCCGGGATCCAGGGCCTGCCCCTGTCAGTGCAGTTCGGAAGGACGAACGCAGGGGATGGTGCGGCGCTGCCTCCCGGGGCGCCGGGTCAGGCCGTCCTGATGTCGAAGGCGTACTCGAATTCTGCGAGTGCCTTGCCCTCGTCGTCGTGGAGCTCCGCCTTGGCGGTGTAGCTCCCACGGTTCAGCATCCCGCTGGGTGCCTCCTCCCAGCCGTGACGGGGGAAGGTCACCGAGTGCGGCATTCCCTGCTGTGGGAACGAACCCAACATCTGCTTTTCCCGGCCGACCCTGAGACCTTTGCGGTAGTGGCTGCTGGTGTACAGGACCCCGGACACGGGCGCATCGTCGACACGGAAGTCGACCCTGATCCGGTAGTGGCAGCCCTCGGGCAGGACGAACGCGTCCGCCTTGGTCGCGGCGAGTGCTTCCGCGCTGTCCAGCTGCCGCGCCACGGCAGGCCGGCGTTCGTCCTCGAACTCCACCCTGAATGTGAGCAGGTTCAGGGTTCCCCCGCTCCCCTCCAGGCCCTTCCTGTCGCGCTCGACAAGGGCCTTGAAGTAGGCCTCGTCACGCTCCGGAACGTCCACGCCTTCGGACATGCCGCCTCCTCACCGTTAGTCATCACCGACGGACCGGCCGGCGGACACCGCCGGCCACAGGGGGAAGATCACCACACCCGGAGCGGTCCGGCGGGCAGAACACCGCCCCGCGATCTGCCGCCCCGCCCGTCGGCTCGCGAAAACCGCGCCCCTCCCTCACCCGTACGGGCCCCGCGCCCGCTGTCCTCCTGTTGACGGGCCGTCCCCGGACGGGCTCGCGCTCCTGCTCGGACCAGCGTGCCGCGGCTCAGCCGCACACCGAATGCAGTTGATCCCGCGTCGGCCGACGGCTTCTGCAAGTGGCCGGGGGCGTCCAGCCGGTGCGCCGCGGTCGACGGACTGCCCGGCACCGGCCCCTGGGTCACTCGGCCGGTGCGCGGGCCGAAGGGCCCGGTCGCTCAGGTTCCGCCGGGTTTGCCCGTCGAGACCAGCAGGAGGACGGACGAGCCCGGTGCCACCGGTGCTGCGCCGCCCCGGGGCTGACTGCTGATCACCTGCCCCGCGGGAGCGTTCCAGTCCGTGTGCCGCATGATCGTGCAGCTCAGTCCGAGTCCGCGCAGCAGGCTTCCGGCCTGTCCGACCGGCATGCCAGCCAGGTCCGGAAGCGCGATGCCCGCTCCTGCGGTCTGCTCCTGCTCCTGTGTCGGAGTCGCATCGGCGCTTCCGCTCTTGGGGGTGCCGGTGGCGAGCGGGGTGCACGCCCCGTTCGCCGGTGAGGACAGGGACGGGGAGGCGCCGGGCGCGGGTGGCACGGGCTTCAGCGCGAAGAACCCCACCGTGGCGCACGCCAGCACGCAGCACGCCGCAGCGGTGCCGAGGAGCGCCCGGCGGGTGCGGCTGCGGCTGACGGCTCGCTCGATCGCGGCCGCATCGACGACCGGTGCCGTCGGCCCGTCGGCGAAGGAGGCCACCGCGGCACGCAGCTCGGCTTCGAGGCCCGGCTCGAACGGGGCCGGTCCGAACGACGTGTTCCTCACTTCGTACCTCCGAAAGCGGCAGACGGCGTGTGCGGCGCCTGGGCGCCCGATACGGAATCGCGCAGCTTGGCCAGGCCGCGGGCGAGCTGGGACCTCACCGCACTCGAAGAGATGTCCAGGACGTCGGCGACCTGCCGGGCGTCCAGATCGTGCAGGTAGTACAGGACCACCACGCTGCGCATGCCCATCGGCAGCCCGAGCAGTGCCTCGATCAGTTCCGCGCGCAGATCCACCTGCCCGAACCGGTCCCGGGGGTCGGCCATCTCGGGCACCCCCGACAGCCCGGGGCGCTCGCCCCGGCGCGACAGCCGCCGCCAGCGGTCGTTGGCCAGGTTGACCAGCACTTTGCGCACGTACGCCTCCGGCGAGTCCGCCACCGCGACCCTCCGCCACTGTCGGCACGCCCGCTCCAGCGTCTCCTGCACCAGATCCTCGGCCACGTGCACGTCCCCGGTCAGCGCATACGCGGTGCGGAACAACGCTCCCGACCGATGTGCGACGAACTCCGTGAATCCGTTGTCCGGACCGCTCCTGCGAAACCTCACCCGCCGACCTCCTCTCCTCGTCCCGTCCCGATCACTGCCCCCATGACGGCGGAACGGGGCCGAATGCTGCACCGAGCCGCTGGCAGTGACGTGAATCACAGCCGGGACGGAAGGGTGTCCCAGGACCTCGCGCCGCTGCCGCCCGGGGTGCGGGCGGGGCCAGGCGAAGCGGACGGCGCGTCCGCGCCGACGCCCCGACTGACCGTTTGTGTGGCCGCGCGTTCACCGTCGCCGGTCCGACCCGGCCGTGACCGGCCTCCCGGCCCGCGATCGGTTCCAGTCACAAGATCCTCCCGTCGGCGGGGTCCTGCTCTGGACGTGAAAACAAGCAGGCGTGATTGCTTTTTCTCGCGCACGGTGCCACTCTGCTCACCGACGGCGAACATCGGGCCACCGGTCGGGGAGGCGCTCGCGTGACATCGGGGTCGAAGTCGGGTGCGGGGGCGGCGGATCGGCCGGGGCCGGTGCTGCGGATCGGCAATGCGTCGGGGTTCTACGGGGACCGGTTCTCGGCGGTGCGGGAGATGCTCACGGGCGGGCCGTTGGACGTGCTCACCGGGGACTACCTGGCCGAGCTGACCATGCTGATCCTCGCCCGCGACCGGCTGAGGGATCCCTCCCTCGGGTACGCGAAGACCTTCCTCCGGCAGATGGAGGAGTGCCTCGGCCTGGCCCTGGATCGCGGGGTCCGGATCGTGACCAACGCCGGCGGGCTCAACCCGGCCCGACTGGCGGACGCCGTCGTGGAGTTGGCGAAGCGACAGGGGCTGGAGCCGGCTGTCGCGTACGTCGAGGGGGACGACCTGCTGCCCCGCCGGGCCGAACTCGGACTCCCGGAGGGGCTGTTGGCGGCCAACGCCTACCTCGGAGCGTTCGGCGTCGCGGAGTGCCTGACGGCCGGCGCCGACGTGGTGGTCACCGGCCGGGTGACCGACGCCTCGTTGGTCGTCGGGCCGGCCGTCGCCCGCTTCGGCTGGACCGGGGACGACCTGGACGCCCTCGCGGGCGCCGTCGTCGCCGGGCACGTCCTGGAGTGCGGCGCGCAGGCCACCGGCGGCAACTACGCGTTCTTCCGGGAGCACGACGTCACCCGGCCCGGCTTCCCGGTCGCGGAGCTGCACGCCGACGGGTCCAGCGTGGTGACCAAGCACCCCGGGACGGGCGGCGCGGTCACCGTCGGCACCGTCACCGCCCAGCTCCTCTACGAGACGGGTGGACCGCGCTATCTGGGGCCGGACGTGACGGCGCGTCTGGACACCGTCCGGCTCACCCGGGAGGGCCCGGACCGGGTCCGGATCGACGGGGTGCGCGGCGAGGCCCCGCCCACCACGCTCAAGGCCGGGCTCAACCGGCTGGGCGGGCACCGCAACGAGGTGGTCTTCGTCCTCACCGGGCTGGACATCGAGGCCAAGGCGGACCTGGTGCGGCGGCAGTTCGAGGAGGCGCTGGCGCCCGGATCCCGGCCTGCCGAGCTGCGCTGGACGCTGGCCCGCACCGACCACCCGGACGCCGAGACCGAGGAGACCTCCTCCGCGCTGCTCCGGCTCACCGCACGGGATCCGGACCCCGCCAGGGTCGGCCGCGACCTCGGCAGGGCGGCGGTGGAACTGGGGCTCGCCGGCTACCCGGGCTTCCACCTGGTCGCACCGCCCGGGCCCGGGGCGCCGTACGGGGTGTTCACGGCCGTGCCCGTGGACGCGGCGGTGGTCGAGCACACGGCGGTCCTGCCGGACGGCCGCCGGGTGGCCGTCCCGCCCGCCGCACCGCCGCCCGCCGCACCGCCGCCGGCCGCACCGCCGCGTCCCGAACCGCCCCCGCCCGCGCCGCAACTCCCGGGCGGGGAAGCCGGGTACGGGCTCCCGGAGCCGCTCCCCGACGGCGGTCCCACCCGCCGGGCACCGCTCGGCCTGGTGGCGGGCGCCAGGAGCGGCGACAAGGGCGGTGACGCCAACCTCGGCGTCTGGGCCCGCGACGAGCCCGGCTGGCGCTGGCTCGCGCACGCCCTCACCGTCGACCGGCTGCGGGAGCTCCTCCCCGAGACGTCGGAGTCGGAGATCGTCCGGCACGTCCTGCCGAACCTCCGCGCGCTCAACTTCACCATCACCGGTCTGCTCGGCGAGGGGGTGGCGGCCCGGCACCGCTTCGACCCGCAGGCGAAGGCGCTGGGGGAGTGGCTGCGCTCGCGCCACCTCGACATCCCGGAGGCACTGTTGTGACCGTCCTGCCCACCCGCCTCGACCCGGGCGGCGCCGACTTCACCGGGCACCGCGCCGCGATGCTCGCCAAGCTGGCCGAACTCGACGCCGAGCATGCCGCGGCGCTGGCCGGCGGCGGTCCCAGGTACGTCGAACGCCACCGCGAGCGCGGCAAGTTGCTGCCGCGGGAGCGGATCGAGCTGCTGATCGACCAGGACTCGCCGTTCCTGGAGCTCTCCCCGCTCGCCGCCTGGGGCAGCGACTACCCGGTGGGCGCCGCACTGGTCACGGGGATCGGCGTGGTCGAGGGCGTCGAGTGCGTGATCACCGCCAACGACCCGACCGTGCGCGGCGGAGCCTCCAACCCGTGGACGCTGCGCAAGGCCCTGCGCGCCAACGAGATCGCCCTCACCAACCGTCTCCCCCTGGTCAATCTGGTCGAGTCCGGCGGAGCCGACCTGCCCAGCCAGAAGGAGATCTTCATCCCCGGCGGCGCCCTCTTCCGCGACCTCACCCGGCTCTCCGCCGCCGGGATCCCCACCGTGGCGGTGGTGTTCGGCAACTCGACGGCCGGCGGCGCCTACGTGCCCGGGATGTCCGACCACACCGTGATGGTCGCGGAGCGGGCCAAGGTGTTCCTGGGCGGCCCGCCGCTGGTGAAGATGGCCACCGGGGAGGAGACGGACGACGAGTCGCTCGGCGGCGCCGAGATGCACGCCCGCACCTCCGGGCTGGCCGATCACTTCGCGGCGGACGAGCAGGACGCGCTGCGCCTCGCCCGCCGGATCGTGGCCCGCTTCGACCACCGCAAGCCGGGCCCCGACCCCGACCCGTCGGCCGAGCCGCCGAAGTACGCCGAGGAGGAACTGCTCGGCATCGTCCCGGGTGACCTCAAGGTGCCGTTCGACCCGCGCGAGGTGATCGCCCGGATCGTCGACGGCTCCGACTTCGACGAGTTCAAGCCGCTCTACGGCACCAGCCTGGCCACCGGCTGGGCCCGCCTGCACGGATACCCGGTCGGCATCCTGGCCAACGCGCAGGGCGTCCTGTTCAGCCAGGAGTCCCAGAAGGCGGCGCAGTTCATCCAGCTGGCCAACCAGCGGGCGGTCCCGCTGCTCTTCCTGCACAACACCACCGGGTACATGGTCGGCCGCGCGTACGAGCAGGGCGGCATCATCAAGCACGGCGCGATGATGATCAACGCGGTCGCCAACTCCCGCATCCCGCACCTGTCCGTGCTGCTGGGTGCCTCCTACGGGGCCGGTCACTACGGCATGTGCGGGCGGGCGTACGACCCGCGGTTCCTGTTCGCGTGGCCGAGCGCCAAGTCGGCGGTGATGGGGCCGCAGCAACTGGCCGGGGTGCTGTCGATCGTCGCGCGGCAGTCCGCCGCCGCGAAGGGCCGGCCCTACGACGAGGACGCGGACGCGGCGATCCGGGCCGTGGTGGAGCAGCAGATCGAGGCGGAGTCGCTGCCGGTGTTCCTCTCCGGGCGGCTCTACGACGACGGGGTGATCGACCCGCGCGACACCCGGACGGTGCTCGGGCTCTGCCTCTCCGCGGTCCACAACGCGCCGGTCGAGGGCGCGTCCGGCTATGGCGTCTTCCGGATGTGAGAGGGAACAACGTGCTGATCACCCACCTGCTGGTGGCCAACCGCGGCGAGATCGCCCGCCGGATCCTGCACACGTGCCGGGAGTTGGGCATCGCCACCACGGCCGTGTACGCCGACCCGGACGCCGATGCCCCGCACGTCCGCGAGGCCGACACCGCCGTCCGGCTGCCCGGTGCGGCGCCCGCCGACACCTACCTGCGCGGCGACCTCCTGATCGCCGCCGCGCGCGCGGCCGGCGCCGATGCCGTCCACCCCGGGTACGGGTTCCTCTCGGAGGACGCCGGTTTCGCGCGGGCCGTGCTGGACGCGGGCCTCGTCTGGGTCGGTCCCGGGCCGGAGACGATCGCCGCGATGGGCTCCAAGACGGCCGCCAAGCGGCTGATGACGAAGGCCGGTGTGCCCGTCCTGGACGCCTTGGCCGAGCCGGTCGAGGCCGACCTGCCGCTGCTGGTCAAGGCGGCCGCCGGCGGCGGTGGGCGCGGTATGCGGGTGGTACGCCGACTGGCCGACCTGGAGGGCGAGTTGGCTTCGGCCAGGGTGGAGGCGGCGAGGGCCTTCGGCTCCGACGAGGTGTTCTGCGAGCGCTACCTGCCCGCCGGCCGGCACGTCGAGGTGCAGGTGCTCGCCGACGCGCACGGGACGGTGTGGGCGGTGGGCGACCGTGACTGCTCGTTGCAGCGGCGGCACCAGAAGGTCGTCGAGGAGGCGCCCGCGCCCGGCCTCGACCCGGCGGTGCGCGCCGCCCTGCACGAAGCCGCCGTCGCCGCCGCCCGGGCCACCGGGTACGTCGGCGCGGGGACGGCGGAGTTCCTGCTCGCGCCGGACGGGCGGTTCTACTTCCTGGAGATGAACACCCGTCTCCAGGTGGAGCATCCGGTCACCGAAGCCGTCACCGGCCTCGACCTGGTCGCCCTCCAGCTCACCGTCGCCGAGGGCGGGAGGCTCACCGGGCCCGCGCCGGAGACGGTCGGCTGCGCGATCGAGGCCCGCCTCTACGCGGAGGACCCGGACCACGCCTGGCGGCCCTCCACCGGCGTCCTGCACCGTTTCGGGATCCCGCTCCCGCACACCGAGTTCACCGGGCGCGGGCTACGGCTGGACTCCGGCGTCGCCGACGGCGGCGAGATCACGGCGCACTACGACGCGATGCTGGCGAAGGTGATCGCCTGGGGGCCGACCCGGTCGGCCGCCGCCCGGCGGCTGGCGGACGCGCTCGCCCGGGTCCGCATCCACGGGCCCGTCACCAACCGGGAGTTGCTGGTGCGCGCGCTCCGGCACCCGGAGTTCCTGGCGGGGCGCCTGCACACCGCCTTCCTGACCGAGCACGCGGCCGAGCTCGTCGCGCCGGGCGCCCCGGCCCTCGGCGGCGCCCGCGGCGCCGCCCCCGACGGTGCTGACCGGGCCTTCGCCGCCCTCGCCGCCCTCGCCGCCGCCCTCGCCGACGCGGCGGGCCGCCGGACCGCACTGCCGTCGGGCTGGCGCAACCTCCCCTCCCAGCCACAGGTGAAGCGCTACCGGACCGCCGACGGCGTCGAGACGGAGGTCCGCTACCGGCTCACCCGCGACGGCCTGCGGGCCGAGGGCCACCCGGACACGGTCCTGGTCGACTCCGCGCCGGAGCGCGTCACGCTGCGGACCGGCCCGCTCCGCCGGACCTTCGACGTCACCCGCCACGGCGACCGCGTGTACGTCGACACACCGTCCGGCACCACGGTGCTCACCGTGTCGGACCGCTTCCCCGACCCCGCCGCGCGGACCGACCCGGGCGCGCTGCTCGCCCCGATGCCCGGCACCGTCGTCCGCACCGTCGCCGCCGTCGGCGACACCGTCACCGCCGGGCAGCCGCTGCTCTGGCTGGAGGCGATGAAGATGGAGCACCGCGTCACCGCTCCCACCGACGGCGTTCTCGCCGAGCTCCGGGCCGCCCCGGGCCAGCAGGTGGAACTCGGCACCCTGCTCGCCGTCGTGCAGCCCGCCACCTGAGCACCGGCCGCCCGGAACGGCCGAGCCGGGCCCCGGCCGCAGCCGCAGCCGCAGCCGCGGCCCCGGCTCGCCGGCCGCCCCCGCCCCCCGTACCGAGAGCCCTCGCCCCCGCCCGGAAGGACCAGACCATGTCCGCACCGCGCACCACCGCCCCCGGCAGCCCGCTCGTCGAGAGCCCCGAACGCCAGGCGCTGCGCCGCGCCGTCGCCGACCTCGGCGCCCGTTACGGCTCCGCCTACTACCTGGCCAGGGCCCGCGCCGGCGAGCCCGTCGACGAGCTCTGGGCCGATGCCGGGAAGGCCGGCTATCTCGGGGTGAACCTCCCCGCCGAGTACGGCGGTGGTGGCGGCGGGATCACCGACCTCGCCATCGTCCTGGAGGAACTCGGCACCGCCGGGTGCCCGTTGCTGCTCCTGATCGTCTCCCCGGCGATCTGCGGCACGGTCGTGGCCCGTTTCGGCACCGAGGAGCAGAAGCGGCACTGGCTGCCCGGACTGGCCGACGGCAGCCGGCGGATGGCCTTCGGCATCACCGAGCCGGACGCCGGCTCCAACACGCACCGGATCTCCACCGTCGCGCGCCGCGACGGCGGGGACTGGCTGCTGACCGGCCGCAAGGTGTTCGTCTCCGGCATCGACCACTCCGACGCCGTCCTGTTCGTCGCCCGCACCGAGGACGCCCGCACCGGGCGGCTCAAGCCCGCCCTGTTCGTCGTCCCGCGCGGGACCCCGGGCTTCGAGTTCCGGCCGATCCCGATGGAACTGGTCTCCCCCGAACGCCAGTTCCAGGTCTTCCTGGACGAGGTCCGGCTGCCCGCCGACGCCCTGGTCGGGGACGAGGACGCGGGGCTGCTCCAGCTCTTCGCGGGCCTCAACCCCGAGCGGATCATGACCGCCGCGTTCTCCCTCGGTCTGGCCCGCCAGGCGCTCGGCAAGGCCGTCGAGTACGCGAAGACCCGCACCGTCTGGTCGACCCCGATCGGCGCGCACCAGGGCCTGGCGCACCCGCTCGCCCGGTGCGCGGTGGAGATCGAGCTGGCGCGGCTGATGACCCAGAAGGCGGGTCTGCTCTACGACGCGGGCGACGACCGGGCCGCAGGCGAGGCCGCCAACATGGCGAAGTACGCGGCGGGGGAGGCGGCCGCCCGGACGGTCGACCAGGCCGTTCAGACCCTCGGCGGCAACGGTCTCACCCAGGAGTACGGCCTCGGGGCCCTGCTCGCCGCGACCAGGGTCGGCCGGGTCGCCCCGGTCAGCCGCGAGATGGTGCTCAACTACGTGGCCCAGCACACGCTCGGGCTGCCCAGGTCCTACTAGGCGGGCCGGACCGGTCCCGTCCGGAACCGGTCCGGCCCCGCCCCGAGGACTCCCTGCCGCCCCACCGCGCCGAGCCCTCGAACGGATCGTCGCATCATCGTTCTGGCATCTGACCGTCTCCGGAGGCGTCCGGCCCTCCGACCTCGGTGTTCGCGGACCGCGCCCCTTCTTGCGCCCCGCGCGCTCCGCCAAACGTTCGTCACTACGACGCACCGCCCGGCCACTGTCCGTATGCTCCTGTGCGCACCGTGCGGCCGGTCGTCCAGGACCTCCCGCCGGCCACCCCGCCCCGCGCCAATTTCCGCACAGGAGGCACTCCTTGGTGTTCCACAGCGAGTTCCCGGACGTCGGCATCGTCGACCTGCCCCTGCACGAGGCCGTCCTGGGCGGCGCCGAACGCCACGGTGACCGGCCCGCCCTGGTCGACGGCGTCACCGGCGAGACGGTCACCCACGCCCAGCTCGGCCGTGCCGTCCGCCGGGTCGCGGCCGGACTGGCCGAGGCGGGCGTCCGCCAGGGCGACGTGGTGGCCCTGTTCAGTCCCAACTCCATCGGCTACCCGATGGCCTGCTACGGCGCCGGTCGGGCCGGCGCCACCGTCACCACCGTCTCCTCCTTCGCCACCCCCGGCGACCTCGCCGGCCAGCTGGCCGACAGCGGCGCCCGCTGGCTGATCACCGTCTCGGCGTTCCTGCCCACCGCCCGGGCCGCCGCCGAGAAGCTCGCCGCCGAAGGCCGGCCGCTCGCCGAGATCATTGTCCTGGACGGCGTCCCGGGCCACCGCTCGCTCGCCGACCTGCTCGCCGCCACCGGCCCCGCACCCGAGATCGACCTCGACCCGGCGACCGACATCGCCGTCCTGCCGTACTCCAGCGGCACCACCGGGATGCCCAAGGGGGTGATGCTCACCCACCGCTCGATCGCCACCAACCTCGCCCAGACCGACGCCCTCTACCGCCCCGCAGAGGGCGAACGGGTGCTCGCGGTCCTCCCCTTCTTCCACATCTACGGCCTCGCCGCCCTGCTCAACCAGCCGCTGCGCTGCGGTGCCACCGTCGTCGTGCTGCCCCGCTTCGACCTGGAACAGTTCTGCCGCACCATCGAGGAGCAGCGCGTCCAGGCCCTGATCGTGGCCCCGCCGATCGCCCTCGCCCTGGCCCGGCACCCGGTGGTCGACCGCTACGACCTGTCCTCGGTCGAGTACCTGCTCTGCGCGGCGGCCCCGCTGGACGGCGATCTCGCCGAGTCCTGCGCCCGCCGCCTCGGCCTGCCGCACATCCTCCAGGGCTACGGCATGACCGAGCTCTCCCCGGTCAGCCACCTGGTCTCCCCCTCCGAGACCGACCCGCCGCCGGGCTCGGTCGGCCGGATGGTCCCCTCCACCGAGCTGCGCGTCGCCGCCCTCGACGGCAGCGACCCGGACCTCGGCCCCGGTGAACGCGGCGAGCTGCTGATCCGCGGCCCCCAGGTGATGAAGGGCTACCTCGGCCGCGCGTCCGAGACCGCCGCCACCGTCGACGCCGACGGCTGGCTGCACACCGGGGACGTCGGCTTCGTCGACGACCGCGGCTACCTGCACATCGTCGACCGGGTGAAGGAGCTGATCAAGTACAAGGGGTACCAGGTCGCCCCCGCCGAACTGGAGGCGCTGCTGCTCAGCCACCCGCAGATCGCCGACGCGGCGGTGATCGGCGTGCGCAACGCCGAGGGCACCGAGTGCCCCAAGGCCTTCGTGGTGCGGGCTCCGGGCAGCGCGCTCACCGAGGAGGAGGTCGCGGCCTTCGTGGCCGGGCAGGTCGCCCCGTACAAGAAGGTCCGCGTGGTCGAGTTCCTGGAGGTCGTCCCCAAGTCCCCGGCCGGCAAGATCCTGCGCCGGGAGCTGCGGGCCCGGGAGGCCGCCCGCTGACGGGCACCCGCCGCGTCGCCGAACGACCCGGGGCGTCACCGGCCGCACCGCACGGGCCGTGGTCTGGCAGGATCTGGCGCACCCCCCGGGCCCCCGGGCCGGTCGCCGTCCCCGGCCCCGCCCGCCGGCCCTCGCACGAACGGAACCGCCACCGCAGATGACCACGCACCCCGCCGCCCGCGCCCCCCAGCAGGACCGCAGCCGTGCCACCCGGGCGCGGCTGCTGGCGGCGGCCGTCGACTGCCTCGCCGAGCTCGGCTGGAACGGCTCCACCGTCGCCGTCGTCGCCGAGCGGGCCGGCGTCTCCCGGGGCGCGGCCCAGCACCACTTCCCGACCCGCGAGGACCTCTTCACCGCGGCGGTCGAGCACGTCACCGCCGAGCGGCTGGCCGCCGTCCGGGCCCACGCGGACGAGCTGCCGGCCGCGGGCCCGGCGCGCACCGAGGCCGTCGTCGGCATGATCGTCCGCCTCTACACCGGCCCGCTGTTCCGCGCGGCCCTCCACCTGTGGGTCGCCGCCGCCACCGAGGAGTCGCTGCGCGACCGGATCATCGGCCTGGAGGGACACGTCGGACGCGAGGCCCACCGGGCCGCCGTCGAGTTCCTCGGGGCCGACGAAAGCGTTCCCGGTGTTCGCGAGACGGTGCAGGCCACCCTCGACATGGCACGCGGTCTCGGCCTGGCGAACCTGCTCACCGACGACAGTGCACGACGATCCGGAGTGATCCGGCAGTGGGCGGGCGTTCTTGAGGGTACGCTGCGGCCGGTACGCCCATGACGCCCGTACACCTGAACGACCGGCCGACCCTTCACCAAGGGGTCGCCGGGCGGCCGATGTCCGTGCAGTCTGGAGAAGAACCCCGGCCGGCACGGACCGCGAGGCCCCGCCCGGCCGGGCACGAGCCGAACCGGGGTGCTGCCTGATCATGCGGAGACACGAGTGGGACGCGACCGACGCCGCCGGCCCCGATCCGGGCGGCACCTCCGCACGTCTGGACGGCCATCGGCTCGTTCCGCTCGCCACCGCCCTGCTCCAGGACGACGGTCTGATCCTCCACTGGAGCGAGGACGCCGAGGCACTGCTCGGCTACCCCGCCGACGAGGCCGTCGGCAGCTACGCGGCCCAGCTGCTCACCGCCTCGGACGACCGCCCCGAAGTGCTGGAGCTCTTCGAACGCATCATGGGCGGCAAGGGCTGGTCGGGCGTCTTCCCCGTCCGCCACCGCGACGGTCACACCGTCGAGCTGGAGTTCCGCACCTACCCGATCTCCGGCCCCGGCGGCACCCTGCTGCTGCTCGCCACCGCCTCCGACACCGTCGCCCTGCACCGCGTCGAGGCGGACCTCGCCGTCCTCGACGGCATCTTCGGCCAGTCCCCGATCGGGATGGCCGTCTACGACACCGACCTGCGCTACGTTCGGCTGAACGAGTCGCTGGCCCGGATGAACGGCGTCCCCGTCGCCGCCCACCTCGGCCGCCGGATCAGCAGTGTGCTGCCCGGCATCAACAGCGCCGAGATAGAACAGACCATGCGCCAGGTGCTCGCCACCGGCCGCCCCGTCGTCGACGCCCGCTCGCACGGCCGCGTTCCCGGGGACCCGCGCCGCGACCGCGCCTGGTCCGCCTCCTACTTCCGGCTGGAGGACTCCACCGGCCGGGTCTTCGGCGTCTGTTCGTCGATCATCGACGTCACCGAGCGCTTCCAGGCCGAGGCCCGCGCCGCCCGCGCGCAGGAACGTCTCTCCACCATCGCCGAGGCCACCGCCCGGATCGGCACCACCCTCGACCTCCAGCGCACCGCCGAGGAACTGATCGAGGCGGTCGTCCCGCGGTTCGCCGACTTCGCCACCGTGGACCTGCTCGAAACGGTGCTGCGCGGCTCCGAGCCCACCGCCATCCCGGAGGACCGCTCCGTCCAGCTGCGCGCCGTCGCCGTCGGCGAGTCCTACGAGTCCGGACTGGTCCACGCCGTCGACACCATCGGCGAGGTTTCCGAGTACGCCCCCGGCCGCAGCTACACCCAGTGCCTGCGCAGCGGCCGCCCGCTGCTGCGCGCCCACGTCGACGAGGAGGTGCTGCGCGGGCTGGTCGCCTCCGAGGACCGCGTCGCCCCCGGCATCGAGGCGGGCATCCACTCGTACCTGATGCTCCCGCTCACCGCGCGGGGCATGGTGCTGGGCGGCGCCGAGTTCATCCGCATGCGCAACCCCGAGCCGTTCACCGCCGCGGACGTCGCGCTCGCCGAGGAGCTGATCGCCCGCACCGCCCTCGCCATCGACAACGCCCGGCTCTACCGGCGCGAGCGCGAGACCGCGCTCACCCTCCAGCGCAGCCTGCTGCCCCAGGAGATCCACCGGACCCTGGGTCTGGAGATCGCCTACCGCTACCTGCCCTCCAGCGTCACCAGCGAGGTCGGCGGCGACTGGTTCGACGTCGTGCCGCTCTCCTGCGGGCGGGTCGCCCTGGTCGTCGGCGACGTCATGGGCCACGGCATCCGGGCCGCCGCCACCATGGGCCAGCTGCGCACCGTCGCCCGCACCCTCGCCACCCTGGACATGCCGCCCGAGCAGGTGCTCACCCGGCTGGACGAGACCGCCTCCGGCATCGGCGAGGGCCAGTTCGCCACCTGTATCTGCGCCGTCTACGACCCCCTGGAGCGCACCGTCCAGGTCGCCTCGGCGGGCCACCTGCCGCCCGTCTGGGTGGCCCCCGACGGCACCGCCCGCCGGGTGGAGGTGCCGCCGGGCGTCCCGCTCGGGGTCGGCGGCGTGGCCTTCGAATCCGTCGGGTTCAGCCTCCCGGAGGGCGCCATGGTCGCCCTCTACACCGACGGCCTGGTCGAACGCCGAGGCCGCGACCTCGACGAGGGCATCGACCTGTTCGCCCGCACCCTCTCCGGCCCCGGACGCACCCTGGAGGAGAGCTGCGACGCCGTCCTCGGCGCGCTGGTCACCGACGGCACCGACGACGACATCGCGATGATCATGGCCCGGGTGCTGCCGCTGCCCGCGGACCGGGTCGCCACCCTGCCGCTCACCGGCGGCGGGAGGCTCCCCGGCATGGCCCGCCGCTTCACCCGCAGCACGCTCGACGGCTGGGGCCTGTCCGGCCTCTCCGACTACGCCGAGCTGCTGGTCAGCGAGCTGGTCACGAACGCCCTGCTGCACGCCGACGCCCCGCGCCGGCTCCGGCTCTTCCGCGACCGGGTGCTCACCCTGGAGGTCGCGGACGCCGGCGGCCAGACGCCCCAGCTGCGCCCCTTCGCCGAGCAGGACGAGGGCGGGCGCGGCATGTTCCTGGTCAGCGAACTCGCCCAGCGCTGGGGGAGCCGGCTGACCCGCGACGGCAAGGTGGTCTGGGCGGAGCTGGAGCTCCCCTTCGGCGCGGTGTGACGCCGCCGGGCCTGCCCGAAAGCGTCCGTCCGGCGCGAACCGTCGGGACCGGCACACGACGGGGCCCGGTCCGATCGACGATCGGACCGGGCCCCGCGTGCCCGTGGCTACACCCCGGCCTTCTCCGGCGTCCGCTCCTCCTTCGGCTCCTGCTGCGGGGCCGCGTCGGGCAGCTTCCGCAGCAGCCGCCAGGCCAGCAGGGCCGCGCCCAGCAGCAGCACGCCCGCCAGGACCGCCGCGACGTTCAGCCCGTGGACGAAGGCGTCCCGGGCACTGGCCAGCAGCGGAGCGGCCAGCGCCTCCGGCAGTCCGTGCGCGGCCTCGACCGCGCCGCCCAGCGACTCACCGGCCTGCGCCGCCGCAGACCCGGCCTCGGCGGGGACGACCAGCCGGCCCACGTACAGTGCGCCGACCACCGAGCCGACCAGCGCGATGCCGAGCGCGGTGCCCAGCTCGTACGCCGTCTCGGAGACCGCGGACGCGGCGCCGGCCTTGTCGGCGGGCGCGGCACCCAGCACCAGGTCGGCGCCGAGCGTGTAGACCACGCCCTCGGCCGTGCCGACCAGGAGGAAGGCGGCGGCCAGCACCAGGTAGGTGGTGTCCTGCTGGATCCAGCCGAGGATGCCGATCCCGACGCCCATCGTCAGCAGTCCGGCGGTCAGCGCGGTGCGGGCACCCGTGCGGCGGACCAGCCGCGCGGTCAGCAGGCCGCCGACCACCGCGCCGGCGAAGGCCGGCAGCTCGGCCAGGCCGGCCTTCAGCGGCGGGTAGCCGCGTACCAGCTGCAGGTACTGCGAGGTCACGAAGACCACGCCGGAGAGCCCGATCAGCGCGGTCAGCGACGCGAGGACGGCGGCGGTGAAGCGACGGTCGGTGAAGAGCCGGACGTCCAGCAGCGGGGTCTCCAGCCGCAGCTGGCGGCGGACGAAGACGGTCAGCGCCGCCGCGCCCAGGACGGCCGCGACCGGCACGTCCCAGCGGACGAGGCCGTGGGCGGCGGCCTCCTTGATCGCGTAGACCACGCCGATCACACCGGTGAGGGAGAGCAGCACGCTCAGCACGTCCCAGCGGCCGGGCTTCGGGTCCTTCGACTCGGGCAGCAGCCAGGCACCGAGCACCAGCAGCAGGAGCAGCACCGGGATGTTGAGCAGGAAGACCGAGCCCCACCAGAAGTGCTCCAGCAGCACCCCGCCGACCACCGGGCCGAGCGCGGCGCCGGCGGTGGCCGCCGCGCCCCAGATGCCGATCGCGGTGGCCCGCTCCCGGTCGTCCGGGAAGAGCGAGCGGATCAGCGAGAGCGTGGACGGCATGACGGTCGCCCCGGCGACGCCGAGCAGCGCGCGGGCGACGATCAGCCAGCCGGCGGTGGGGGCGTAGGCGGCGAGCAGCGAGGCGGCGCCGAACGCGGCGGAGCCGGCCAGCAGCAGCTTCTTGCGGCCGATCCGGTCACTGAGCGCGCCCATCGAGACCAGCAGGCCGGCCAGGACGAAGGAGTAGGCGTCGCCGATCCAGAGCAGCTGGGTGCCGCTGGGCCGCAGGGTCTCGCTGATCGAGGGGATGGCCAGGGAGAGGACGGTCGCGTCGACGGCGACCAGGGTGACGGCCAGGACGAGGACGGCGAGGCCGGTCCAGCGCTGGCGGGGGCGGAGGTGGACGGTGCTGCTCATGGGTATCGGTGTCCGGTTTCCGGTCCGAGGTGCGTGGATGGTGGAGATCAGTGCGGCTGAGGCTGCGGGTGGGGCTGCGGCCGGGAGCTGCGCAGCGCGCCGCCGAGGAACAGTTCGGCCAGCGAGAACGCGGCGTCGCGCGGGGCGAGCCGGCCGTCCTGGATGGCCCAGCCGATGCCGGCCACCAGGTCGAAGAAGGCCTCGCTCAGCCAGGCCGCCGAGAGTTCGATCCGGAAGGCGCCCTGCTGCTGCCCGCGCAGGAAGAGTGCGTGCATCCGGTCGATCTGGGAGTCCCAGAGGTCGTTGATGTCGGCGTCGTCGTAGAGCTGGTTCTCGCCGGCCAGGAACGCGCAGAGCGCGGCGTCCGGGACGACCGCGTCGACCAGGCGGCGCAGCGCGGTGTGGGCGTCGCCCTCCTCGACGGCCGCGGTGTCGAGCGCGGCGCCGAACCGGCGGAGGCCGAGCAGGCCGACCTCGCGGATCAGCGCGTCACGGCCCGGGAAGAGCCGGTGCAGGGTGGCGCGGCTGATGCCCGCGGCGCGGGCGATCTCGTCGAGGTGGGCGGTCGGGCGGCGGGAGAGCACGCCGACAGCGGCTTCGAGGACGGAGTCACGATCGGTGGCCATGGAGCGAGTGTACGCTGAATGAGACATGGATGTCTCAAAATTAATTCCGGTGACGCAGATGAGGCGAGAGTCGATGGGCGGCGGGCAGCAAAAAACCGGGGACGGCACCTGCCGTCCCCGGTCGCGGGCTTCCGCGGTCAGCTCTGGTTGTAGAACCCGGTCTCGTCCAGGGGTCGGTCGATGACCATCACCTCGACGTCCGCCGGGGTCAGCAGGAACACCCGGCGGGCGATCCGCTCGATGCCGCCACGGGTGCCGAAGATCAGACCGGAGGCGAAGTCGACCATGCGCTTGGCCTCGGCCTCGTCCATCTCGGTGAGGTCCATGACCACCGGGATGCTGGCCCGGATGTGCTCGCCGACCGTGCGGGCTGCCTCGAATCCGGTCGGCCGCAGGGAGACGATCTTGGTGGGGGCTGGGGAGGACTGCACCGTCTCCTGCTCGACCCACTCGTCGTCGTACACCGCGGCCGGGTAGTTCCCGGAGGGCATCAGCCACCCGTTGTGGTGCTCGTCGCGAAGTGCTCCCATGCCGCGCCTCCCTGCCTCGTTCCGTACAGGTCCCCCGGGTGCGCGTGTCCTTTTGACACGTCATCCACTCGTCGGAACTGTCCGAGTATCGCACTGATCACCGGTACCGTGCCCGCTCGCGACCCCCGTACGAGTCGTGCCGCGCCGGAAGCCCGGGCGGACCCGGACACCTCTTGCGACGCTGGTGCGCGACGTACGGTTGCGCGCGTAGACCATATCGGTCGCGGTCACCGCGCAATTGACCTTCTGTCAACAATGCGGGAACGATTTCACACACGTCCGACAGTGACCCCCGGCCGGCCGAGCGGATCGGCGGGTCCGACGCGCCCGGCGCACCGGGTCGGGCGCCGGGCGCTCAGGCCGCGGTCGAGCGCCGCCGGGCGGCGGCCCGCCACAGCGAGACCAGACTCACCAGGCAGAGCACCCCGATGGCCCCGGCCGACAGCAGGAACGCCGTCGACCCGGGCTCGCGCGCGGTGGCCGCGGCCGTGACGTAGACCGCCGTCAACGGCGTCACCCCCAGCGCCGTCGCGGTGACGAAGGGGACGAACGGCACCCCGGAGAAGGCGGCGCCGTAGTTGCCCGCCTGGAACGGCAGCCCGGGCAGCAACCGCAGCAGGAAGACGCTGCGGAAGCCCTGCTCGGTGAAGCGGCGGTCCAGGGAGAGCAGCAGCCGCCCGCGCAGGTAGGGGCGGAGCGCGTCCCGCCCGAGCCGGCGGGCCAGGACGAACGCCATTGCCGCGCCGAGCGTGGTGCCGAGGACGGCCAGCACCACGCCCTGCTGCACGCCCAGCAGCAGCCCCGCGGCCGCGTTGAGCGCCGGCCGGGGGAAGAACGCCACCGTGCCCAGTGCGTAGACCGCCACGAACACGGGAGCCAGCGGCACGCCGGGCGGGAGCCCGCCGTCGAGCAGCGCCGTCGGGCTCCACAGCAGGAGCGAGCCGGCCGCGGCACCGAGGATCGCCAGGAGCGCCGCGAACCGGACCCGGACCGCGCGCGGCAGACGCCCCGCGGGCGCGGGAACCGTCGGTGAGGACACCGTCGGCGAGGCGTCCGTCGGCGAGGCGTCCGCCGGCACGGGGCCGGTCTCTGCCGGTACGGGCGGCGTCGGGGGTGTCACGGCTTCGGGCACGCCCCCGAGCCTAACCGCGGACGTCACCGGTCCGGGAGGCGGGACCGTCCGTGCCCGCGCGCGTGCTCAGAGTCGGACGGGCGGCCGGAGGCCGGTCCACAGCTGGTTGAGTCCCCCGTTGGCGCCCCACTGGATCACCGGGGCGCCGTCGCTCGCGTCGTACCCGGCCACGTCGAGCACCAGGCCGTTGCCGTTGCCGACGGTGCCGACCGGGTCGCTGTTGACCCCGGGGACGTACCAGCGCTGGCTGCCCGACGCCGGTCGCGGTGCGCAGTGCGACTGGACGGGCCGTTCGCCCCAGACGGTGCTGCCGCCGGGGACGTCGAGGCACAGCCCGCTGTTCCGGTTGACCAGGAACCCGTTGCTGTTGGCCGCCCACTGCTGGTTGGCCCCGCCGGTGCAGGTCCACTGGCGGACGGGCGCACCCGCGTCCCTGCGCCAGTCGGAGACCTCCAGGCACTTGCCGGTCGAGTGGTTGAAGAGCTCGAAGTAGGGGGTGTAGCGCGGGATCTGCTCCGAGGCGGCCGCCGAGGCCGACCCGGTCACGGCGAGGCCGGACGCGAGGGCGAGGACGGCGGCGCCGGAGGCGAGCCGGCTGCCGAGCGGTGCGCGCATGGGGTGGTCCCTTCGCTGTCGAGACGGGGTGCTGGGGTTGTCTAGCGGACGCTGCCGGCCGGCCACGGCGAGTAGAACCAGACCTGGTTGAGGCCGTTGTTCTTCCCCCACTGGGCCACGGGGGTGCCGTCGTCGGCGCTGGAGCCGGTGAGGTCGAGCAGGAGACCGCTGTGACCGTTGGTCAGGGTGCGGATCCCGCTGTGGTGGACGACGGTCTCGGTCCAGGTCTGGTTGAGCCCGCCGTTGCAGGTCCACTGGCCGGCCCGGGTGCCCCAGGTGGTGCTGTATCCGGGGATCTCCAGGCACTTGCCGCTGCGGACGTTGACGAACTCGCCGCGGTCGGTCCGGACCCACTTCTGGTTGTCGCCGCCGGTGCAGGTCCACTGGCGGACGGGTGCGCCGTCGTCGGTGCGCCAGTCCGCGACCTCCAGGCACTTGCCGGTGGCGGCGCTGTTGATCTCGAACGGGGTGCTGTCGGCGGCCCCGGCCGGCGCCGGTACCGCCAGTGCGAGCGCACAGGCGAGGACGGCGGCGGGGCCGAGGCGGACGGCGAGCGTACGGCGGGCGGTGCCCATGGTTCCTCCTGCGGTGGGGTGGGTTCGCGAACGGGGGAGGACGGCCCGGACGGCTCCGGGGTCAGTGGTGCGGGCCGGGCGGGAACGGCGAGGGCGCCCAGACCTGGTTGTAACCGCCGGTCGGACCCCACTGGATGACGGGCGTGCCGTCGGCCGGGTCGGAGCCCGAGACGTCGAGGTTGAGGCCGCTGTTCAGGTTGACGATAGTGCGGCTGCCGCTGTGGAGCCGGTTGGCGTCGCTCCAGGCCTGGTTGCGTCCCCGGTTGCAACTCCACTGGCCGCCCGGGGTGCCCCAGGTGGTGCTGTATCCGGGGATCTCCAGGCACTTGCCGCTGTGGACGTTCACCAGCTCGTCGCGGTCGGTCCAGTACCACTTCTGGTTGTCGCCGCCGGTGCAGGTCCACGTCCGGACCGGGGCGCCGTCGTCGGTGCGCCAGTCGGCGACCTCCAGGCACTTGCCGACGGCGAGGTTCCCGAGCTGGAAGTGCGCGGAGTCCGCGGCGTGCGCGGGCGAGGACGGGGCGGCGACGGCCAGTCCGACGGCGAGGGCGAGGCAGGCGGCGGTGGAGCCGGCCCGCCGGGCGAGTGCGGTGGGAGTGCTCACGGTCTTCTCCTGACGGTGGGTCGGGTCGGGTGGTCGCGGTACCGGAGGGGACCGGTGCGGGGCGGGGTGGCGGACCCGCCCCGCACCGGCGCGGTCCACCGGTTTCAGAGCGGGGTGCTGCCGTCCTTCCAGACGAAGAAGAACTGGTTGACGACGGTGCTGCGCGGCCACTGGATGGCCGGGGCGCCGGGGTCGAAGGAGACCTCGGCCACGTCGAGGGCGAGCCCGCTGTGGACGTTGACGAACTCCCGGTAGGTGCGCACCCCGTAGTACGGCGGTCGTGACGAGGGCGAGGACGGCCGCTGCGGAGGCCGAGCCGGGACGACGCTTCACGATGGTGCGACGGGTCATGGGGCCCTCACGGCGTGTTCGAATATGGACATACCTGGGACACGGCGGTCCGTGCTCACCACGAAGCGCCTGGAGTCAAGGGCGGATGGTCGGATGTACCCGGTCCCCCCGACCGGTTCGCAGGGTTCGACTGAGGATCATTCGAAAGGGTTGTGCGGCACCTGAGGAAAGTTCATGAACCCTGAGAAGTGGCCGGGTTCGGTGGCCGAGGGTGTGCGGGCGGGGCGTGCGGGGAGCGGCGGAGGGCGCGAACGCGTGCGCCCCGGCCGCGGGGTGGCTGCGGCCGGGGCGTTTCGGTGGTCGGGGGGGTCGGGGCGTTGCGGGGTCGGGTGGTGCGCGCCGGAGGACGGTTCCGGCAGGGGGTTCAGCCGTCCTGCCGCTGCCCGGTTCCGGTGCGGTCGGTCCGGCCCGGCACGGCGGCCGGTGCGGGGTGCGGGGCGGGGTGAGGAGTGCGCTCCGGAGCGGGCTTCTGGGTGGTGGCCGGCGCCCGGTCGGGCTCGGCCCGGCGCAGGGCGCCCGCGCTGAGGAACAGGGCGACGGAGAGCGCGGTGACGACCCCGAACGAGACGGTGAGCGAGGTGGCCTGCGCCAGCCCGCCGACGATCGCGGGCGCGATCAGCCCGGAGGTGTAGGTGACGGTGGCGACGCCGGCGATGGCCTGGCTCGGGTTGGTGCCGATCCGGCCGGCCGCGGCGAAGGCCAGCGGCACCACCACCGCGACGCCGACCCCGATCAGCGCGAAGCCGGGGATGGCCAGGGCCGGGCTGTCGGCGACGACGACCAGCAGGCCGCCGGCGGTGGCGATCGCCCCGCTGAGCCTGGTGGCCCGGACGGCGCCGAGCCGGCGGATCGCCGCGTCGCCCGCGAGCCGGCTGACGGCCATGGTGAGGGAGAAGGCGGTGTACGCGGCGGCGGCCACGGTCGACGAGGCGCCGGTGACGTCCCGGAGGTAGACGCCGCTCCAGTCCATCGACGCGCCCTCGGCGAACACCGCGCAGAAGCCGACCAGTCCGATCACCAGCGAGCTGCGCGGCGGCAGTGCGAACCGCGGCGGCTCCTCGGCCCCGTCCGGCGCCCGCAGGTCGGGCAGGGCGCGGCAGACCGGTTGGCTGACGGCCAGCAGGACGAGCGCGGTGACGGCGAACTGGAGGCGCGCGTCGAGGTCCTGGTGGGCGGCGACGATGCCGAACCCGGCGGCCAGCAGCCCGCCGGCGCTCCACATCCCGTGCAGTCCGGACATGATCGAGCGGCCGAGCCGCTGCTCGATCTCCACGCCCTGGGCGTTCATCGCGACGTCGGCCATGCCGGCGCTGGCCCCGTAGAGCAGGAGGGCCGGGCAGAGGAGCGGCAGCGAGGGGGCGAGGGGCGGCAGGATCAGGGCCAGGCACCAGAGCGAGAGCAGCCCGCGGACCGCCGCCCGGCCGCCGTAGCGGTGGACGAACCGTCCGGCCAGCGGCATCGCGAGGGACGAGCCGATCGCGGGCATCACCAGGGCCAGGCCCAGCTGGCCGGGGGAGAGGTCGAGACGGTCCTGGATCCACGGGATCCGGCTGACGAACGTGCCGCTCACGGCCCCGTGCACGGCGAAGACGAGGGAGATGGAGGCCCTGGCCCGGCGTGGTGAGTCCAGTGTGTCGAGGGGTGGTCCTGCGGTCGAGGTGCTGGTCATCCGGCTTCTTCCCTCCCGGCCGCGCCGGAGGCGCGGCGGTGCCCTGAGGCGGTGGTTCCTGGTGGGTGGCTGCTGCTGAAGGTGGTACCCGTCGAGCGGTACCTGTGACCGGTGCCCGCGCGGGGTCGTCGGTGTGCGGCGGCGACGTGGGATAAATTATCAGGAAGGGACCCTGATAGAAACACTCTGGAAGGATGTCCGCCCATGACCACCGCGCGTACGGCCACGCCGAGCACCGCCCGGGCGATCAACGACCGGTTGGCGCTCAACCTGCTGCTCGACCAGGGACCCCTCACCGCCACCGAGCTGCGCGACCTCACCGGCCTCTCCCGGCCCACCGTCGCCGACCTGCTCGAACGGTTGCAGCGCACCGGGCTCGTCGCCGTGGTCGGCGAGCGCGGCGAGCAGCGGCGCGGCCCGAACGCCCGGCTCTACGCGCTGGTCGCCTCCCGTGCGCACCTCGCGGCCGTCGACGTCCGCGAGGGCGGCGTCTCGCTGGTCGTCGCCGACCTCGCCGGACAGGTCCTCGCCTCCGCGGACATCCCGGTCGACGTGCCCGGTGGCGACTCCGCGGCCGACGGCCCCGCCGCCGTCGACCGCCCCGCCGCCGACCGTGCGAGTGCCGACCGCGACACCGCGGCCCGGATCGTCCGCACCCTGCTCGACACCGCCGCCCGGGCCGGCGCAGGCCACCTGCACACCGTCGCCGTCGGCGCCCCCGGCCTGGTCGACCCCGCCACCGGCCGCCTCCAGTCCACCGGCGAGCTGCCCGCCTGGCACGCCGAACTCCTCGCCGCCCTGCGGGCGCTCCCCGGCACCGACGTGATCCTGGAGAACGAGGTCAACCTGGCCGGCCGCGCCGAGTACCGGACCGGTGCCGCCCGCGACCGGGAGGACTTCGTGCTCATCTGGCTCGGCCACAGCGTCGGCGCCGCCGTCGTCCTCGACGGCAGGCTGCGCCGCGGGGCGAGCGGCGGCACCGGTGAGATCTGCTTCCTGCCCGTTCCCGGCTCCACCGGCCTGCCCAGTGCGACCAGCTGCGAGGGCGGCTTCCACGGGCTGGCCGGCAGCGCGGCCGTCTGCGCGCTGGCCCGTGCCCACGGGCTGCCCGCCGACCCCGCCGACGACGCCTCCGCCGCCGAGGCCGCCGTCCGGGCCGCCCTGCGCGCGCCCGGTGACGATCAGCCGGGCGGGCCCTTCCTGGAGGAGCTGGCCGAGCGGATCGCCGTCGGGGCCTCGGCCGTCTGCGTCGTCCTGGACCCGGGCTGCGTCGTCCTCGGCGGCGAGATCGGCCGGGCCGGCGGCGCCGAGCTCGCCGCCCGGGTGGAACGCCGGCTCGCGATGCTCTCCCCGCTGCGCACCGAGGTCCGGGCCGGCGAGGCGGGCGGCGGCGCGGTGCTCGGCGGCGCCGTCCTCACCGCCGGTGACGCCGTCCGCCGTGACCTCTTCGGCGAGCCGTAGGCACGCAGGGGCGGCGGACGCCCTCCGGCGGGTCGGCCGTCGGGCGGGCGGGCCGGTCGTCGGACCCGGCCGGACCGGCCGTGCCGTCGCCGGCGGTGGCCCGGCCGGGCGCCGCTTGGCCGTGCGGGCACCCGGTACGGCAGGATGGCCGCGGGGGCTCCGGCCAGGGCCCGCCGTGTCCGCACCGCGTCCGCCGTCACGCGTACCGGCACCCGAACGATCGTCAGGAGTCGCACCATGGGCCAGCCCGGCGCACCGGTCAACCCGTACCGCATCAGCGAGGCCGCGGCGCTGCTCGGCGTGAGCGCCGACACCATGCGGCGCTGGGTGGATGCCGGCCGGGTCGTCGCCGAGCGTGACGAGCACGGTCACCGGATCGTCCCCGGCGCCCAGCTGGCCGCCTTCGCCCGCGAGCTGGCCCGCCCGGAGAATGCGACCGAAGGGCGTGCCTCTTCCGCGCGCAACCGCTTTCCCGGCATCGTCACCGACGTCGTGCTCGGCGACGTCGCCGCCCAGGTGGAGATCCAGGCCGGGCCGTTCCGGGTGGTCTCGCTGATCAGCCGGGAGTCCGCGGAGGAGCTGGAGCTGGTGCCCGGAGCGCCTGCCACTGCCGTCATCAAGTCCACCAATGTGATGATCGAACGGCGCTGAGCGCGACCCGAGAACCCGTCAGGAGAGGATCGCCCGATGCCCCACCCCCCGCTGCCGTCCACCCAGAGCGCCGTCTTCGCGATCGAGGCGATGGCCGCCCGGCACGGCCGTGCGGTGAGCACCGATCACGACATCGGACACGACCGGACCTTCGCCGGTCTGGTCGGCACCGGCGGCGGTGGTGACGAGCTGGCCGCGATACCCCACGAGGCCCTGCTGGAGATCCCGGGCCGGCCCGGGATCACCGTCCGGCTCTTCGTCCACGACGAGGCCGTGGTGACGGTCGACCACATCGCCTTCGACGTCCCGCGCGACAGCGTGCCGGCCTTCCTGAACTCGGTCTGGTCCGATCTGGTCCACCTCAAGCGGCGGGCCTTCCCGCCCGCCTGCACCATGATCGTCACCGTGCCGGGCGAACCCGCCTACCGCGAGGCCGTCACCCTGCCGGTCCTCACCCCGTGGCTCGCGGGGAAGATCCGCTGACCACCCGGCCGACCCGGCCGGTGCCCGCAGTGTCCGCGGTGCCCGCCGGCCCGGCGAACCCCTCGACCGCGCACCTCCCACCGGCCGACGACCGACCCGACGACCGACCCGACCACCGACCCGATGATCGACCCGATGAGCGAATTGATGCGCGCACCGATGAGTGAACCGATGAACGGACCGATGACCGACTCAGCCCGCCCGCAGGGCTCCGCCCCCCGCCCGGTGCTCGCCGTCGCCCACCGGGGCGACCCGTACCGGTACCGCGAGAACACCCTCCCGTCGATCGAGTCGGCGCTCGCCGCCGGGGCCGACGCCGTCGAGGTCGACGTCCGGCTCACCAGGGACCGCGTCCCGGTCCTGCTGCACGACGCGACGCTGGAACGGCTCTGGGGTGACCCGCGCGCACTCGACCGGGTCACCGCCGAGCAGCTCGACGAGCTGGGTGACGGGCAGTACGCCGTCCCCACCCTCGCCGAGGCGCTCAAGGCCGCGGAGGCGTCACCGACGGCCAGGCTGCTCATCGACCTCGACGACCCGACGCCCGCCGCGGCGGCCTGGGAGGCCGTCACCGGGCTCGGCGCCGAGCGGCGGGTCGCGTTCTGCGGCCCGGCCACCGCGATGCTCGCCGTCCGCGCGCTCGCCCCCGGGGCGGAGATCGCGCTCACCTGGAAGCAGCCCCGGCTGCCCGTCCGCGCCCTGCTGGACGACCTGCGCCCGCACTACCTCAACCCGCCGTTCGGCCTGGCCACCCCGGAGTTCACCGCAGCCGCGCACCAGGCCGGGCTCGCCGTCTCCACCTGGACCGCCGACCTGCGCCGCACCATGCGCAGGCTGCGCGCCGCAGGTGTCGACTCGATCACCAGCAACCGGATCGCCGTCCTGCGCTCCGTCCTGGACGGCCGCCGGTGAACGACGGCGAGGTCCTCGGGTCGAGAGCGCTCGGCCGCGCGCTGCTGGCCCGGCAGCACCTGCTGACCCGTACCGCCGCCACCCCGGCCGCGATGATCGGGCACCTCGGCGGCCTCCAGGCCCAGGCCGTCCCGCAGCCGCCCTACCTCGGGCTGCTCGCCCGGCTGGACGGCTTCACCCCGGACGCGCTCGACGAGCTGATCGAGGGGCGGCAGGCCGTCCGGATCGCCCTCCAGCGCGGCACCATCCACCTGGTCACGGCGGAGGACTGCCTCACACTGCGCCCATTGCTCCAGCCGGTGCTGGACCAGGGGCTGCGCGCCACCTTCGGCAAGCGCCTGGACGGTCTCGACCTCGACGCGCTGGCCGCCGAGGCCCGCGCCCTGGTGGAGGAGGAACCCCGGACGTTCCAGCGGCTCGGCGTCGAGCTGGCGGCCACCCGCGCCGACCGCGACCCGGCCGCGCTGGCGCAGGCGGCGCGCTGCCTGCTGCCGCTGGTGCAGGTCCCGCCGCGCGGCCTCTGGGGCCGTGGCGGCCCCGCCGCGCACACCACCGCCGAGGACTGGCTCAGCCGTCCGCTCGATCCTGCGCCCTCGCTCGACGACCTCGCCCTGCGCTACCTGGCGGCCTTCGGTCCGGCCACCGTCGCCGACCTGCAGAAGTGGTGCGGCCTCAGCCGGCTCGCCCCGGTGCTGAAGCGCCTCGCCCCCGGTCTGGTCACCTTCCGCGACGTCCACGGCCGGCTGCTCCACGACCTGCCCGACGCGCCCCGGCCCGACCCGGACACCCCGGCGCCGGTCCGGCTGGTCGCGCCGTTCGACAACCTGCTCCTCTCGCACGCCGACCGCACCCGCGTGCTGCCCGAGGAGTACCGGGGCCGGGTGATGACGCAGAACGGCATCGTGCTCGGCACCCTGCTGGTGGACGGACTCGTCGCCGGGAGCTGGCGGCTGGCCGAGGACCGGCCCGGTGAGCGGGTGGTGACGGTCCGCCCGTTCGTGCCGCAGGCCCGGGCCGACCGGCGTGCGGCCGAGGCGGAGGCCGAGCGGGTGCTGGCGTTCGCGGGCGGGGGCGGGGCGGTCCGCTTCGAGGAGCCGGAGTAGGGGGCGGGCGTTCGACGGTCGGTCCGGTGTTCGGGGAGGCCGACTCGTTCGAGTGGCCTGCGGCGGGTGGTCCGTGCACGGAGCGGCCGGCCTGGCTTGAATCGACCCACCCGTCGGACGGCGGCGCCGCACGCGGCGCCGCCCCGTGAAGTGGAGTCGACAATGGCAGCACCTGTACCGGACGGCGTCTACGCCATCGGCAAGCCGGAGGAGCAACTGCTCACCCTCCAGGAAGCGAAGGAGTTCGTGGTCGTCCTCCCGTCGACCGGTGGGCCCGGCGAGCAGGAGTGGGAGGTGGCCGCGCAGAGCAACGGGAACGTCGTCGTCAAGAACCTCCGGCACGGCAGCTTCCTCGGCCTGGAGGGCCGGCCGGAGGTGAACCAGCAGGTCGTCGGTGCCGCCGAGCCCTTCGAGTGGGTGCTCTACCAGGCCGCCGAGCCGTACTCCTTCCACGTCGTCCTCCCCGGCGGCCCGGTCGACGGTGAGGAACTGGCGCTCGACCTGAGCGTGCTGCGGATCTTCCCGCCGCGCACCGCGCTGCGGCCGTTGGACGTCGAGGACCAGGCGCAGACCTGGTCGTTCAGGTTCCACGAGTGACGGAGGGGCGTCCGGGCCGGTACCGCCACGGCCGGCCCGGGCGCGCCCGAGAGGGAACAAAACGCGCAATTGATCGGATCATCTGCTGAGATGGGGCAGACCTGGACCGATCGACCGGACGGAGACGCGGATGCCGGGGGAGCCGGGGAAACCAGGGGCGCAGCCGGGGGAGCGGGGGGAGCGGGAGGAAGGCCCGTCCGGCGACGGCTCGCAGGCGGAACGGCGCGAGGCCGAACGGCGCGGACCGGTCGACGTCCTCGAAGCGAGGCCCACGGACCACCGCCGTCCCTACCTGATGCTGCCGCCCCCGATCCGGGCCGCGGCCGCGTGGTCGGTGGCGGTCATCCTGCTCATCACCGTCGCCTCGCTGGTGGTCTACGCCCTCGTCGAACTGCGCGCCGCCACCGTCCCGGTCATCCTGGCGCTGCTCGGCACCTCGCTGCTGTACCCCGTGATGCCCTGGATGGTCCGACGCGGCGTCAGCCGCTCGGTCGCCTCCGGGCTCACGTGCGCGGTGCTGGTGGCCGCCGTGGGCGGGGTGATCGCCCTCCTGGTCAACTCCCTGGTGCACAGCGCACCGCAGATCGCCGCCTCCCTCCAGGAGGCCGGCGACCGGATCGCCGCATGGCTCGGCCCGTTCGGCGAGAAGATCCGGCACGCCCTCGACAACGCCCAGGGCGAGACCAGCTCGCTGCTCTCGACCGTCACCGACGGCGTGCTGTCCGGGCTCGGCCTGGCCACCCAGATCGTCACCGGAGCCGTGCTGGCACTCGCGCTGGTCTTCTTCTTCCTCCGCGACGGCCACCGCACCGGCGACGCCATCCGCTCCTACCTGCCCGGCCGCACCGCCGACACGGTCGTCGCCTGTGCCGAGCGGGCCTTCGAGGCGATGGCCGGGTTCATGCGCGGCACGACCCTGATCGCCCTGATCGACGCCTTCTTCATCACCGTCGGCCTGCTCGTGCTGAGCGTCCCCGGTGCGCCCGGCCTCGGTGCGCTGGTCTTCATGGGCGCCTACATCCCCTTCGTCGGGGCCTTCCTCTCCGGTGCGGTCGCCGTCCTGGTGGCGCTCGCCGAAGGCGGCTTCGGGACGGCGCTCTGGGCGCTCGGCATCGTGCTCGCCGTCCAGGTCATCGAGGGCAACGTCCTCCAGCCGCTGATCCAGAGCCGCACCGTGGAACTCCACCCGGCCACCATCATGGTCGCGGTGGTGGCCGGCGCCGGGATCGCCGGCATCCTCGGCGCCCTGCTCGCGGTGCCGATCTGTGCCGCCGTCCTGGGCGTCGTCTCCGTCCTGCGGGGCGATCCGAACCGCCGGGCGCGCGGCGGGCGGCGGAACGGCACGGCCCCCGCCGAGGTGGCCGTACCGGAGTAGGCGGCCGGGCGCCGTCCTCCCGGCCGCCCCGGTTGCCCGGGCGGCTGCCCTGCCCGTCCGTCCTGCCCGTCCGTCCTGCCCGATCGCCCGGAACCCGGTTGCCGTGCGTGTGCCGAGTAGTGGAGAGTGCCGGGTGCGGGGGAGCCGCCGAGGTGTCACGAGAGAGGGGCGGGGCTGCTGATGACGGTCGAACGCATCAAGGTGTCGGACGGTGAGGCCGGTCCGTACGGCGTGACGGTCGGTCCGGACGGAGCGATCTGGTACACGCTGGTGCACGCCGGGGAGATCGGACGGCTGGCGGCCGACGGCACGGTGACCGGGTACGGGCTGGGCGCGCCGGAGTGCGGACCGTCGGTGATCACGGCCGGCCCGGACGGCGCGCTCTGGTTCACGCGGATGCGCGACCACCGGATCGGACGGATCGGCACCGACGGGACCGAGCGCTCCTTCGCGCTGCCGGGCGAGGGCGCCGGTCCGTACGGGATCACGGCCGGCCCGGACGGCGCGCTCTGGTTCACCGAGCTGAGCGCCGACCGGATCGGCCGGATCACCGTGGACGGCGAGGTGACGGAGTACCCGCTGCCCGTCACCGGAGGCTTCCCGTCGATGATCGCCGCCGGGCCGGACGGGGCGCTCTGGTTCACCCTCAACCAGGCCGACGCGGTCGGCCGGATCACGGTCGAGGGCGAGGTGACGATCCATCCGCTGCCCACCACCGGCACCGCGCCGGTCGGCATCGCAAGCGGTGCGGACGGCGCGCTCTGGTTCGTCGGGATCGGCGCCGGGCTGGTCGGCCGGATCGAGGTCGACGGCAAGGTCACGGAGTACCCGCTGTCCGACCGGGCCGCCCGACCGCACGCCATCACGGCCGACCCGGACGGCCGGCTCTGGTTCACCGAGTGGGGCGCCGGCCGGATCGGTTCGCTCGGTCCCGGGGGCGACTACCGGAGCCACGAGCTGCCGGTGTCCGGCGCGGAGCCGCACGGCATCGTCGTCGGCCCGGACGGCGCGGTGTACGCGGCGCTGGAGATCGGCGAGATCGCCCGCCTCGCCCGGTAGCGGAGCCACCGGGCCGGCAGCGGCTACGGCGGGGCGGTCAGCGCGGTGAGTCCGTCCGGCGGTGGTGGGCGGCGGGGGTGTGGCCGAAGACCCGGCGGAAGGCGTCGATGAAGGCGCCGGCCGACGCCCAGCCGCAACGGTGCGCCACCGCCGTGACCGGCAGGTCGTCGGCCAGCAGCTTCAGCGCGTGGTGCAGTCGCAGCTGCGTGCGCCACTGGGGGAAGGTCATGCCCAGTTCGTCGTGGCAGAGCCGGCTGAGGGTGCGGGACCCGGCCCCGGCGGCCCGGCCGAGCTCGGCGAGGGTGCGCCGGTCGGCCGGGTCCCGGTCGAGGAGGGCCCCGACCGCGGCGAGCCGCGGGTCGCGCGGCACGGGCAGGTGCAGCGGCTGCTCGGGGGCGTGCCGCAGTTGGTCCAGCAGGACGGCCAGCACGCGCCGCCCCTCCTCGGTCCGTTCGGTGCCGGGGCTGCTGTACGCGATCAGGAGCTCGCGCAGCAGCGGGCCCACCGCCAGCACGGCCGGGCGGGTCAGCCCGAGCGGGTTCCGGTCCAGCGGCAGGCCGACCGTGTGCAGCACCGTCCGTCCGTACGCGCGGTGCCGGTGGAGCGTCCCGGCCGGGATCCAGAGGGCCCGCGTCGCCGGTGCCACCCAGGTGCCCGCGTCCGTGGTCACCGCGAGCACGCCGCGGCCCGCGTACACGATCTGGTGCACCTCGTGCCGGTGCGCGGCCACCTCCGAGCCGGCCGACAGCGGTCGCGTGGTGGTCGGGTGGTCCGTCGGGCCGTGCTGCGCACGGTCGGGACCGGGCGGTCGGTCGGGTGAGGGGGCGGTTGACGGACAGGGCGTCTGGTCGGGCGTCTGGTCGGGCGGCGGGGGTTGGCGAGAATCCGGCATCGATCGGCACTTTATCGGAAGTACGCCACCGGTCCGGTCCCCGATGATCGGCTCGTGACCTCCCAGACCTCGTCCCGAACCGCCCGAACCGCCCGAACCGGCGGGGCCGGCCGGCCCCGCGGTGCCGCCCCGATCGCCGCGCTGGCCGCCGGCCATGCGGCCGTCGACTTCTACCAGGGCGTCGTCCCCGCCCTGATCCCCTTCCTCGTCGCCGGCCGTGGGCTGGGCTACCTCGCCGCTTCGGGGATCATGCTGGCCGCGACGCTGCTCTCGTCCGTCGTGCAGCCGCTGTTCGGCGTGCTGACGGACCGTTGGGCGATGCCCTGGCTGATTCCGGCCGCGACGGTGACGGCAGGTGCCGGAGTCGGCGTGGCCGGGCTGTTCGGGACCTACCCGCTGGTCTGCGCGGCGGTCGCGGTCTCCGGGATCGGGGTGGCCGCCTACCACCCCGAGTCCGCTCGGCTGGCGCGGGCCGCGAGCGGTACGGGCCACACCCGGATGGGCTGGTACTCGCTCGGCGGCAACATCGGCTTCGCTCTCGCCCCGCTGCTGACCGGCCCGGTGCTGGAGGCCGGCGGGCTCGGTGCGACGCCCTGGCTGGTGCTGCCCGCGCTGGCCGCCGCCGTGCTGACCGGCCCGGTGGTCCGCAACCTGGCCACCCGGACGGCCGTCGCGCAGTCCGCCGCCCCGCGCGGTGGCGGGCACGACGACTGGCCCGCGTTCCTGCGGCTCTCGGCGGTGGTCGGCTGCCGCTCGGTGGTCTTCGTCGGGCTGAGCGCCTTCGTCGCCCTCTACGCCCGGCAGCGGCTCGGCGGCGGGACGGGCGGCAGTTCCGGCGCCGGGACGGTGGCGCTGTTCGCCCTGTTCGCGGGCGGCGCGGTCGGCACCGTCCTGGGCGGGTGGCTCGCCTCGCGCTGGGGCCGGGTGCGGACCGTCCGGTGCGCGTACGCGGCCGCCGTCCCGGCCGTGGCCGGACTGCTGCTGGTGCCCGGGCCGGCGCTGTACGGCTTCGCGGCGGTCGTCTCGCTGGCCCTGTACGTGCCCTTCTCGATCCAGGTGACGCTCGGCCAGGACTACCTCCCGAGCCGGATCGGGACCGCCAGTGGCGTCACCCTCGGCCTCGCCGTCAGCGTCGGCGGGGTCGCCGGCCCGGTGATCGGGCTGCTCGCCGATCACGTGGGTCTGCGGGTCGCGCTCGCGCCGCTGGCGGCCCTGTGCGCGGCGGCGTGGTGGATCGCGCGCCGACTGGTGGAGCCCGCCGGGGCGGCGGCGGTGGCGGCGGCCGGCACGGAGCCGCCGGCCGAAGCGGCGGGGCTGCCCGGGACGGCCGGCGGTCCGGTCCGGGAGTCCTGACGGCGGAGCCCGCCGGGTGCGGCCCCGCGCGGACACCGGTACAGGCTCCGCCGGGCGCCCGGGTCAGCCCTCGCCGCAGAGTTCGGAGGCCAGGTCGCAGAGCCCGGCGCGGTCGGTGCGGCCGGTCTTGGCCAGCAGGTTGGCCATGTGCTTCTCCACCGTGCGGGGGGAGATGGACAGCTTCCGGGCCAGCTCCTGGTTGCCCGGGCGGGCGGCGAGCAGGACGAAGACCTCGTACTCGCGGACCGTCACCCCGCAGGTGCGCAGCCGGGCCGGCACGGCGTCGCGGCCTCCCCGGTGCTGGGCGACACTGGCGCCGGCCCGCCGCAGCAGCGTCCGGCAGGCGGCGGCGACCGGTTGCACCTCCGCCTGGTGGAAGTACTCCTCGGCGGTGCGCAGCCAGGTCACCGGATCGCCCCATCCGTCGGCCAGCGCGGCCTCCGCGGTCAGCCGCAGGGCGAGGTGGTGGGCCAGCGGGAACGGTGCGGCGGTCAGCCGGGCCTCCGTGACCGCACGGGTGGCCTCGGCCGGCCGGCCCTCACGGCCCAGCAGGACCGCCTCGGCGAAGCCCAGGAACTGACGGTTCCAGGCGAGTTCGGCGGCCGGCGAGGCCACGGCCCGGTCGAGCTCGGCCCGCCCCCAGCGGCCGTCGGCCACCTCCAGCAGCGGATGCAGGCCGTGCCGGCCGGCCAGGTAGAAGACGCTGGGGTGCTCCTGCTCCCAGACCAGGCCGGCCGCCAGCTCGGCGGTGGCCCCGGCCCGGTCCTCGGCGAGCAGCGCACCGACGGCCCGGCAGAGCCCGTACCGCAGCGGCATCAGGAACGACTCCTCGCCGCCGGCCTGCCGGAACCGGGCCAGTTCGCGTTCCGTCTCCCGGCCGCGGCCGCGGTGCGCGGCCAGGGTGGCGGAACAGAGCAGCAGGTAGCGGTGGGCGGCGAGGTTGCGCAGCCGGGCGGTGGCGTCCAGACAGCGGTCGACGATCTCCCGGGCGGTGTCCCACTCGCCGCGCAGCACCGCGTTCATCGCGAGCAGTCCGTCCAGCGTCTGGGTGAGCATGATCGCGCCGAGCCCGGCGGCGGCCTCGCGGGCCCGCTCCAGCCGGGTGCCGTCGCCCGTGCGCATGAAGGCGTTGGCCCCCAGCCGGAGCAGCGCCTCGACCCGCCAGACCGGCAGGGCGTGGGCCTCGGCGACGGCCAGCATGCGTTCCAGGCAGGCGTCGGCGGCGTCGAAGCCGCGTTCGCGGGCGAGCAGGGCGAGCAGTTGCCAGGCCTGGCAGGCGACCACTGGCAGCCCGGCCCGTTCGGCCACCTCGGCGGCCTGGCGGGCGCGTCGTTCGGCCTCGGCGAGGCGGGTGGCGGTGTCGGTCCGGTCCTGCGGGTCGTGGACCGGCAGCAGGGCGAGGTGTCCCTCGACGACCGCGAGTGCGGCGTCCTGCTCGGGTCGTGGGCGGTCGGCCGAGAGCGTGCGTACGGCGGCGACCTGGGCCACCGCGTCCGGGCCGCGCTCGGCCATGACCGCCGCCCAGGCGAGGCGGGTGTGGAGGTCGATCCGGCGCTCGACGGCGGGGGTCCGGGCCGGTCCCCGGTCGGCGTGGACCGGGGGCAGCGTCCGGGCCAGCTCGAACGCCCGGTCCAGCTGGCCCGCCTCGGCGAGTGCGGGCAGCAGCCGTTCGGTGACGGTGGTCCGTTCGGCGTCCCCGGCGAGCTCGCGGGCGCGTTCCAGCAGGATCACCGCCGAGCTGGCCGCGCCCGCCTCGAGCATCCGCCGTCCGGCCTCCGCGAAGTGCACCGCCGCGCCTGCCCGGTCGCCACCCGCGAGCAGCAGGGAGGCGACCAACTGGCGTCTTTCGTCGGCGAGTTCAGGATCCGTTCGGACGATCGCCCGGGCTGCCCGGCGGGCCAGCGCGGCCCGTTCGGCGGGGGCCAGGGCGGCGGTCACCGCGTCGGCGGTCAGGGCGTGCCGGAACGCGTAGCGGTCGGGGGCGGCGCCGTCCGGCACGATCATGTTGGCCTCGGACGCCGAGCGCAGGTGGCTGAAGAGGGTCCGGTCGTCGTACCCGGTGATCAGCTGGACGGTGGTCACCGAGAACCGGCTGCCCAGGGTGGCGGCGGTCAGCAGTAACTCTCTGACCTGGGGGTCGAGTTGGTCGATCCGGCGACTCCAGCTGCGGACGATGGTGCTGGGCACGCCGGTCCGTGGTCCGCCCGGCAGGGTCCAGCGGCCGTCCTCGCCGCGGTGCAGCGCGCGGGAGTCCAGCATGTCGGCGAGCAACTCCTCGACCAGGTAGGGGCAGCCGTCGCCACGAGCAGCCAACTGGTCGATGACGGCCGCCGGTACGTCGGCGACCTCGCTCTCCAGGATCGCCGCGGCCAGCGCGGCGACCTCGGTGGGTGGCAGCGGGCGCAGTTCGGCGACGGTGGCGGCGCGCCGGCGCTCGGCGGTCCGGACCAGGTCCAGGGCGGGGCCCGGTTCGGCGCGCAGCGTGCCGAGCAGCAGCACCGGCAGGCCGTCCAGGTTGTCGACGAGGTACTCCAGCACGGCGACGGTCTCCGCGTCGGTGTCGTGCAGGTCCTCCAGCAGCAGCACGCAGCCCTGGTCGCGGCCGAGTACGGCGAGCAGCCGCAGCAGCGCCTCGGCCAGCTCGACCACCGTCTCCGGGTAGGCGCCCGTGCCGGCCGCCGACGCCCCGTCGCGCCACTCCGGCACCAGCCGGGCGAGCGCCGGGCGGTAGGGGGCGAGTTCGGGGTCGGCCGGCGGGCCGGCGGCCCGGAACCGGGAGGAGAGCGCCTCGATCAGCGGGCGGAAGGGCGTCACCGTGCCGGTCGAACTGCCTCGTCCGCGCAGGACCGGAAGGCCCAGCCCGTACGCCTGGTAGGCGCATTCGCCGGCCAGCCTGGACTTGCCGATACCGGCCTCGCCGAGCAGGAAGACCGCCCCGCCGGCCCGCTGCCGGGCGGCGGACAGCACATCGCCGAGCAGCCCGATCTCGGCTGCCCGGCCGACGGTGATCGACGACGTGGTGCGCATGGCCGCAGGCTACTTGACGTGGCATCTGTTCTGAAGGGTGGCGAATCGGCCACGAAGCAGACACGGTACGAACACGGGAGGATTACGGCTCGACCACATGGATGGGGCGGTGGTCCGGCGGGGTGACGGGTGTGACGGATGTGATCACTGGGTCGGGTGGGGTGTCCGGGAGTGGGGAGGCCGGGGTGCGGAGCGGTGTTCCGGAACGGTGCGGCCGGTTCCGGCGGGGCGGAGGGGGCGGGTGGCACGGCGGTCCCGCCGGGTGGTGCAGGTGGGGCGCACAGGAGCACGGGGTGCGGGCGGACGGCGTCGGGTGCGGGCCGGTCGGCTTGCAATTCCGGGGCGCGGGGCGCGCCGGGAGGGGCGCACGGGCGCACGGCGCGGTGCGGCGGCGCGCAGTGGCGCGGTCCACCGCCGGGGGGCTGCCCGTACCCCGGCGGTGGACCGTCCGGCCGTGTCAGGGCCGGGGAGGGACTGCTAGAACGGGGTGGTCATGGTCGGGAACTCGAAGATCGGCGGGACGACGCCGCCGGTGCCGGCGAGCAGCTGCGAACGCAGGCCCAGGCCGCCGCCGGTGCGCAGCCGGATCTCGCCGGCCGGGTGGTCGGCCGCGTCACCGGGGCGGGCGACGGGCTGGTTCCGGTTCGGCTGCTGGTCGTTGGTGTGCATCGGGTGGTGCTCCTTCGCGGTCGGTGCGGACAGTGCGGGGGTGGCGCCGGTTCGACAGGGGCGGAAGGGGTCGGCGGACAGGGCGGGTGGTGCGGTCCGTCCGGCCGCACACGGAGTGCGGCGAACGGGCGTGTGCGGGGCGGGCGGAGGCCCGCGCGGATCGGGTCAGGTCGGGTCAGGTCGGGTCGGGTCGGGTTCCGGGAACGGTCGGAGGGCGTGGTCGGCGGAGCGCGGGAGGCCCGCCGGAGCGGAGCAGCAGGGCGGGCGGCACGAGGTCGGGGAAGCCGAGGCGGAGCAGGCCGTGGCCGATCCCGGCCAGGCCGGTGAGCAGGCCGGGATGCGGGACGTGGTCGGGGGTGCCGCAGCGGGCCCCGTCGTGGTCGATTCCGGCCAGTAGCGCCCCGGCCCGGCGGACCCACGGCGTCCGGCCGGACGCGGGGCCGTGCCGGCCGAGCAGTTCCAGGACGCCGAGTTCGCCGTGGCAGAGGCTGTGGTCGGCGATCGGTATGGCGCGGGCGGTGTTCCGGACGGCGCGCTGGGCCCACTCGGCGAGCCGGCGGTCGGCGAGCGCGAGCGGGCTGTCGACCACGGCGAGCGCGACACCGGCCCGGCCCCGGCACCAGGAACCCTCCCGGGAGCGGGCGGAGGTGGCGGCGTGCAGGGCGGCCAGCCCGGCCCGGTGGTGCGGCCCGTCGACCGCCTCGCCGATGGCCTCCGCGTACCGGAGCAGGGCCCATCCCGTGCCGGCCGTGCCGTGCGCGAATCCGGTGGCGGGCGGCACGGGTCCGTCCACGAGCCGCTCGGCGCCGAGGGCGGCGGCGCGCAGTGCGGCGGTGGCCTGTGCGGCGGTGGCCTGTGCGGCGAGGGCGTCGGTGCCGGGCGTACCGGCGGTGCGGGCGCCGGCGGCGTGCGGCGGCCGTCCCGTGGCGTGACCGGGGTGGCCCGCGCGGCCGGTGTGTCCGGGGGAGGCGAGCGCGGAACGCACGGTCGAGGCGTGCACCGCGAGCAGGGCGGCGACGCCGCCGGCGGTGCCGCTGTGCACGCCCGGGTCGCTCTCGCGTTCGATCGCGGACGCGACGAGTGCCACCGCCGGGCCGGTCCACTGCCTGATCAGGGGGTCGTCGAGGATACGGGCGATCTCGGTGAGCGCGTAGGCGATGCCGCCGAGGCCGGCGAAGCCGCCGGAGCCGACGGCGGCCGGGAGGTCGGGGTGGGCGGCGAGGGATTCGAGCAGGCCGGGCACGGGTGTGAGGGCCTGACGGGCGACCTCGGCGTAACGGTCGGAGCCGGTGAGCGCGGCGAGTTGGGCCAGGAAGAGCGCGGCACCGGTGTAGCCGCCGGCCAGGTCGGCGCCGAGCGGCCGGACCCGCCAGTACCGGTCGGCGAGCAGCTCCAGGCCGAGCCAGTTGGTGCGGGACCGGGCCCGGTAGGCGTCGGCGGCCCCCTGGTGGGCCCAGCCCCCGGCGGCGGGGGGGCGGGGGTGGGGGGCCGGCGCCGGGGGCCACACCGTGTCGGGG
>NZ_JBHXDN010000009.1:134254-152596 GCF_042726075.1 Kitasatospora sp. NPDC127035
GTGTGTTTTTTCTTATTTCGCGTCGTGCGACTGCCCGTGGGTGGGGGGGGGGTGCGGGGCGCCGTGCGGGGGGAGGGCGCGCTGCGGCGCCCCCCCACGCCCCGGGCGGCGGTGAGGAGCTGCTCGGGCTCCGGCGCGGTGGCCCAGACGTTCTCGGGGACGGGCCGGCCCGGCCGGTGTGCGGGCGTCCCGGCGGCGCCGACCATGGCCGCGCGGATGATCCACTCCTGGTCCTTGCGGTCGACCCCGCCGAGCCCTGCGAGCTTGGACTCCGCCCGGGCCAGCCCCGCCTCGGCGAGTTCCCCGGGCAGCCGCCGGCCGCCGGAGGTCCACAGATCGCGGGCGCCGGGGCGGGCGGTGAAGAGCGGGACGTCACCGCTCCAGAGGTCGGCGATCTCGTGGTCGGCGAGTTCGGGCCGGCCGGGATCGTCGACCGCGTCGGTGCGCAGCAGCTCCAGGACGGCCTGGCGCGCGGCGGCGTCGCGCAGCACGTCCGGGTGGGTGGACTCGTCGAGCAGGCGTGCGTAGACCCGGGTGGCCCGGGGCACCACGCGGACCTCGTCCTCGGCGAACGAGCGCAGCAGGCCGCGCGGGCCGACGAGCCGGTCGCGCCCGGCGGCGAGTGCGGCGTACCCGGCGCGGAAGCCTTCGACCAGGGCCTCGGTGTGGCCGGCCGGGTCCACCGGCGCGCCGCCCAGGCGGGGGCGGTTGTGGGCCTCCCCGAACGGTCGCGGACGCCGGACCAGTCGCATCTCGTCGGTGCCGGCGCCGGCCCAGTCGACGCCCTCGACGGGGGAGGTGAGCCGGCCCGCACCGCCGCCACCGCCGATGCCGGAGACGTCCACCGCGCCGTCGTCGCCGACCAGCAACTGCGGCAGCAGGCCGACCCGGTGCACGGACTCCTGGAGGGCCAGGACCGCCGGGTCCTCTGCCGGGTCACGCCGGGCCGGCGGGTGGAACAGCGTCTCGACGTCCACCAGCACCGGGTGCTCCCCGCACGCGACGAGGTTCTCGAAGTGCAGGTCGGTGCCGTCCAGGACGTGCAGCAGCGCGAGCAGCGCGCCCTGCCGGCGGTAGAAGCGCTCGACCTCGAAGCCGGTCAGGCAGGGGCGTGCCTCGGCGTACTCGGTCCAGCCGTGGCCGCCGCGGTCGAGCAGGCCGAGCGCGCGCAGCCGGGGCACCCCGGGCTGCGCGGTGTACCAGGTGAGCAGGGCGTTGAAGTGCCGGTGCGCCGCGGGCGGCCGGGGCCGGTGGACGACGGCGCCGCCGTCGGCGAAGTGCAGCACGGCCACCGCACGCCCGCGCCGGTGCCGGTCGCCCGCGTCGGCGGCGACCGCGACCAGCGCGCCCGGGTCGCGTCCGCGCAGCAGGCCGGCGACCAGGGACGGACGGTCGCCGGCGAAGCGGTCCAGCAGCTCGGCGAACGCGTCGGCGGCGTCGAGGCAGGCGCGGGCGAGCAGCCGGGCCAGCACCGGGTACTCGCGCAGCAGCGCGGCCAGGCCCTCGCGGCGCGCCGTGAGCGCGAGGAACGAGCGGAACCGCTCGTGCGGGCTGCCGCCGGCCAGCCGCCCGCCCGCCCGTGCCACGTTGAGCTCCAGGACCAGCGTGCGGGCCGCGATCCGGGCGAGCCGTTCGGTCAGGCGGGCGGTGAACCCGGTGCGCAGGGCGGCCAGGTCGATCCGGCCCAGCTGCTCGGCGGCCCGCACGCCGGGGGAGAGGGCGGTCAGCAACCGGACCTGGGCGCGGTCGGCGAACGGCTGCAGGACGAGCGCGAAACCCGTCAGCCCCGGGTAGGCGGCGCGCGGCACCACCGGGCGGACGGGGGCGGCGGCGACGGCGGCCTCGGTGAAGGCGGCCCAGTCGGGGCGGGCGGCGGGGGCGGGCCGGCCCGGCGTCAGGCCGCGCTCCCACCAGGGGGGGCCGCCGGAACGGGCCGCCCGGAGGCGGGAGCGGTGGAGGCGGGAGGCCGGGCCGGGGTGCGCCGGGCCGGGGCTCGGCGCGGCGAGGTCCGGTGCGTCGGGAGGGGGCGCGGCGAGGTCCGGCGCGGCGGGAGGGGGCGCGGCGGGCGTCTCCCCGGGGACGTGCGGGGTTCCGGATGCGGATCCCGGCCCGGACGAGGCCGGGGCTCCGGTTCCGGCCGGCGCCCGGTCGGGACCGGCCGGTTCGTCCGGCGAGGGGGCATCACCGGGCACCGGAGAGTGCGGGAACGGTGCGGTCGAGGAGATCGCCGGTGCGACCGGGCCCTGAACCGGTCCGGCGCCTCCGTCGAGGCGCGTGCTGCGCACGGCGTTCACCTCTGCCACCACCGCACCTCCGATGCCGGGAGAGGGCTGCGCTGCCGTCGAAGGCGCCGCCCTCGGTGCCGATCCTGGCGTCGAGGCGGCCACCGGGGCATGGGGGGAGGGCCCCCATCTTTGTGGCGGTCGGCCCGCATGATCCGGGCCGACGGCCGGGGCCGGGGGAGGCGCCGAGTGCGGGGGCCGGTGCGCGGTCGGGTGCGCGGTCGGGTGCGGGGCCGCCGCGTGGCCGCCGCGTTTCCGGGTTCCGGGGGGCGGATCTACCGTCTGGCGAACAGGAGCCGAGTGGCGACCGCGGGGCGGCCGTTCATCGTGAGCACCGGGAGTTCGTGCTCGGCCACCGCGTCGAAGTCGCCGAACAGTTCGCCCAGCCACGCCCGGGTGTGGTGGCGGCAGACCGCGCCGTCGCCGGTCTCGAACACGCCGAACCGGCCGTACCGCGACTCGAACCGCCGGTAGCGCTCGCGGTTGCGTTCGTCCGGCTGGAGGCAGTAGTCGCTGACCTGGAGGAGCGCGCCCGGGCGCAGCACCCGGTGGAGTTCGGCGACGAGGGCGCGCTGGGCGTCGTCGCCCGGTACGCAGGTGAGGACGGCGAACAGGAAGGCCGCGTCGTAGGAGGCGTCCGGACGGTCGAGCCGGGGCGGGTCGGTCAGCACCTCGAACCGGGCGGCCGGTTGCTCGGCGCGTGCCCGGGCGACCGACTCCGCTGCGACGTCCACGCCTTCGACGTCGGTGAAGCCCAGGCCGGCGAGGTCGCCGGCGAGCCGGCCGTACCCGCAGCCGTAGTCCAGGAGGGCGGCACCCCGGTCGATCCGGGCGGTCCAGCCGGGGTGCAGCGGGTGGCCGAAGGTCTTCCCGGTGCCGGTGGAGTTCCAGTACGCGGACTGGTCGTCGGGGATCGACATGGCCCGATCATGCCACGGCCGGGGCGCGGTCCGGCATCCCGCGACGTCAGAGAGCGGGTGTGGCCCGGCTGTCCGGGGATTCCCGCACTCCCGGCGGTGGGGGCCGGACGGCGGGCGCCGATGGGGCCGTTCGGCCCTTGTGACGGCTGTGCGGTGGCGGGATGGTGATCGACGCGCCGGTGTGTGCGGGCCTGCCGGAGGCGGGTGGCGCGGCCTGACGAGAACGCGGAACGGGAAGAGGCCTGAGGTGGGCGAGTTGGTCACGGTGCGGGTGTGCGAAGGGATTTCGCGGGGTTTCGCGGTCGACGCCAGGGCCCGGATCGCAGCCGTGGTGAGCGGGGCGGACGCCCTGGTCGAGTCGCTGCGGGTCCGGGTCGGACCGGTAGGCCCGACCGGCGTCCTGGCCCAGGTCAACGCGGAGGTGGACGGCCGGCGGATCCGCGTCCAGGAGGTCGCCGTCGATCTGGGGGAGGCCCTGGACCGGCTGGCCGACGGCCTGCGCGGCCGGATGGCAGCCGTCGCCTCGGGGTGGGCGCCCCGGCCCTGGCCCCGCCGGGCCCGGAGCCGCGGGCCTGCCGCGGCCCCCTCGTCGGTCGAGGCGCCGCAGGCCGGGGTTCCGGAGGTCAGGGCCCAGCAGGTCAGGGCCTCGGAGGTCAGGGCCCAACAGGTCAGGGCCCAGCAGGTCAGGGCCTCGGAGGCCAGGGCCCGGCGCTGGGCGGATCCGCAGGCCGCCCGTACCGAACTCCCCTGCGCCGCCGGGCCGCAGGACATCGTCCGGCGCAAGCAGGCCCACCTCGTGTGGTGCTCGCCGGACGCCGCCGCCCGGACGATGGACGCGATGGACTTCGACATCCACCTCTTCACCGACCCGGCCACCGAGACCGACGCCGTGGTCTACCGGGTGGGTCCGACCGGCTACCGGCTGGCCCGTACGGCCGCGGCCGGTCCGCCCACCCGGCCGATCGCCCCGCTCACCCTCAGTCCGATCGGTGCACCGGAGTTGACGGAAAATCAGGCTGTCGAACGGCTGGCCGCCGCCGAGCTGCCGTACCTGTTCTTCGCCCAGCCGGGTTCGCGGCGCGGGCGGGTGCTCTACCGGCGCTTCGACGGCCGGCTCGGCCTGATCGCGGGCGCCTCGTGAACGACGAGTCCGTCCGTCGCCGCCTGCGCGCGCTGCGCCGGCCCGAGGGCCTGCCGCCGCCCGCCCGACCCCGTCCGGCCTCCGACGCCCCGCCGCGCGAGCTGGTCCCGCTCGAACGGGCCGAGTCCCTGCGGCTGTTGGGACGTGCGCCGTTCGGCCGGATCGTCTTCACCGTGTCCGCGCTACCGGCGATCCGCCCCGTGAACCACCTCCTGGTGGACGACGTCATCGTGATCCGGACCCACGACGGCGCCGCGCTGACCACGGTCGCCCAGGGCGGGGACGACGCCGGCGTGGTGGTCGCCTACGAGGCCGACGCGATCGACCCGTCGACCCGGCTCGGGTGGAGCGTGGTGGTGACCGGCTTCGCGCGGCCGGTCACCGATCCGTCCCTCCTGGCCCGCTACCGCGGGCTGTTGAGCCCGTGGGTGAACGCCTCGATGGACCACACGGTGGCCATCCGGCCCGACCTCGTGACCGGCTACCGGATCGCCGCGGTCGGCACCGCCGCCGCCTCCTGACGCTCCCGCGTCGGCCCCGGCGGCCGGGGGCGTGGCCACCGCGGACGTGAGCGGCCGAGGCCCGCGGGCGGCCTTCGCCGACGCTCCGCCGTCCCTCGGCCGACGGCCCCCGACTGCGCCGGCGCGACCGGGGAGAACGTCAACTCCCCGGCCGCGAACGGCGCTTCGTCGTCTCCGGGGGCCGGTGACGGTGGTCCCGGCCGGTGGTCCCGAACCGGGGCCCACCGGCCCCGGCCGCTGGGTCCAACGGCCCTGGGGCGCAAGGGTGTCGCGTTCCGATCATGGATCGCCACCCATCCGCAGTAGTTTCGAAGGAGTGCGTCCTTGAGCGCCATCGAGGCACGGGGCGACAACGCGCCGCCGCCGTCCGCCGCCCGCCCGGAAGGAGTCCGGGCCGCGCGGCCCGGTTCGGCCCTGGTCCGGCTGCTGACGACCACCGATCACAAGACGATCGGCACCATGTACCTGGTGTCCTCGTTCGGGTTCTTCCTGATCGGCGGCATCCTCGCCCTGGTCATGCGCGCCGAACTCGCCCGGCCGGGGACGCAGATCCTCTCCAACGAGCAGTTCAACCAGGCCTTCACCATGCACGGTTCGGTGATGCTGCTGCTCTTCGCGATGCCGCTGTTCACCGGCTTCGCCAACTGGATCATGCCGTTGCAGATCGGCGCACCCGACGTCGCCTTCCCCCGGCTGAACATGCTCGCCTTCTGGCTGTTCCTGTTCGGCTCGCTGATCGCCGCCGCCGGCTTCGCCACCCCGCAGGGGGCCGCGGACTTCGGCTGGTTCCTCTACGCGCCGCTCTCCGACGCGGTCCACTCGCCCGGCGTCGGCGCCGACATGTGGATCATGGGCGTCACGCTCTCCGGCTTCGGCTCCATCCTGGGCGCGGTCAACTTCATCACCACGATCATCTGCATGCGGGCCCCCGGCCTGACCATGTTCCGGATGTCCATCTTCTGCTGGAACGTGCTGCTGACCTCGGTCCTGGTGCTGCTGGTCTTCCCCGTGCTGGCCGCCGCGCTGCTCGCCCTGGAGTGCGACCGCAAGTTCGGCTCGCATGTCTTCGACCCCGCCAGCGGCGGGGCCATGCTCTGGCAGCACCTCTTCTGGTTCTTCGGCCATCCCGAGGTGTACATCCTGGCCCTGCCGTTCTTCGGCATCGTGTCGGAGATCATCCCGGTGTTCAGCCGCAAGCCGATGTTCGGCTACGCGGGTCTGATCGCCGCCACCGTGGCCATCGCGGGCCTCTCGGTCACCGTGTGGGCGCACCACATGTACGCCACCGGCCAAGTGCTGTTGCCGTTCTTCTCGTTCATGACGTTCCTGATCGCGGTGCCGACCGGCGTCAAGTTCTTCAACTGGGTCGGCACCATGTGGAAGGGCTCGCTGAGCTTCGAGACGCCCATGCTCTGGACGGTCGGCTTCCTGGTCACCTTCCTGTTCGGCGGCCTGACGGGCGTGCTGCTGGCCGCGCCGCCGATCGACTTCCACGTGACCGACTCGTACTTCGTCGTCGCCCACTTCCACTACACGCTGTTCGGCACCGTGGTCTACGCGATGATGGCCGGCTTCCACTTCTGGTGGCCCAAGATGACCGGGCGGATGCTCGACGAGCGGCTCGGGCGGATCTGCTTCTGGACGCTCACCATCGGGTTCCACTCCACCTTCCTCGTCCAGCACTGGCTCGGCGCGGAGGGCATGCCGCGCCGCTACGCCGACTACCTGGCCTCCGACGGCTTCACCGTGCTCAACACGGTGTCCACCCTCGGCTCCTTCCTGCTGGGCCTGTCGATCCTGCCGTTCCTCTACAACATCTGGAAGACCGCCAAGTACGGCGAGCGGGTGACCGCCGACGACCCGTGGGGCTACGGCCGCTCGCTGGAGTGGGCCACCTCCTGCCCGCCGCCCCGGCACAACTTCGTCACCCTGCCCCGGATCCGGTCCGAGTCCCCGGCCTTCGACCTGCACCACCCGGAGATCGCGGCCCGCGACTTCCTGGACCACAACGGCGAGCCCGCCAGGCACCTGGCAGGCGTCACCCCGGCGGCGTACGACGCCCCCGCACCGCGACGCGGCCGCGCGCTGGGGAGTTCCGCCGCCGGTTCCTCCGGGGCGTCCTCCGAGACGTCCCCCGGCGGGTCCCGTGCCGGGTCCTCCGGTGGGCCCGGCGCGGGCCGCTGACGGCCTGCCCCCTGAACGCCGCTCCCGCCCGCGTCGCTGCCCCCGGGCGGGCGGGAGCGGCCCTCCGTCCCGGGCCCTCCGTCCCGGGCCCTCCGTCCCGGGCCCTCCGTCCCGGGCCCTCCGTCCCGGGCCAGTCCACACGTCGTCCCCGTCTTCGTCCGACGCCTTCCCGAATCCACGTCGAGCCCCACCGGCTGAGGAGCGCACGGCACCATGTCCCACACCGTTCTCGCCATCGGCACGGCCGCGACCACCGCGTCCGGCTGCGTCTGGTACCTGCCCGCCATCGCCGACCTCCAGGCGGGCGACGACCGCCCCCGCTCGGCCCGCACCGCCGCTGCCGCCTGCGTGGTCTGGTGGGCCGGCCTTGCCCTGGGCGGCGTCCTGTTGCTGGCCGTCCCGGACTGGCAGCCCGCCGCCCGGATCACGCTGGCCGGCCTGGTCGCCGGCGTCCTCCTGAGGGTCCGCGCCCACCTGCAGAGCCGGTCCGAGCGGCGCGAGGACCGCCTCCGCTGGGCCCTGCTCGACCCGGACCCGGACCCGGACCCGGACTCCGGGGCCACGCGCTCCCCGCGCCCGGCGGCCCGCACGCTGCTCGGCTGGCTGCTGGTGGGACTGGCGGTCGCCTCGCTCGGCGCCGCCTCCGTCCTGCTGACCGGTGGCGGCCCCCTGGCTCCGCGCCTGGCCGCCGCGGCCGGAAGCGCCGGCGCCGTCTCCGCCGCTTTCCTTCTCATCGGCCTCGGCGACGTCCGTCGGCACCGCCGCTGAGGCACCGCCGTGAGGGCTCCGCCCCGCCGACGGCGACCGTGTTGCTCACCTGCCCGGTAGGGGTGGGGCGGAGGATCCAAGTCGACCTTTGAGCAGGGACTTTGAAAAGCAGTCAGGTCGACCCGTATCTTCGGGCGCGACACCGGGGGAACCGCCCCGGTGGCGTCGAAAGGGGTGTCCCATGACCACTGCCTCACCGCGCGAGGTCCTCCAGCGCTTCGTCGACTACATGGCCGACGGTCCCGACGAGGCGGCGGCGGACCTGTGCACGGAGGACGCCGCCTTCGAACTGCCCTACCTGATGCCGGGCGTGCCCGAGCAGAAGCCGGGGCGGGAGGCCTTCCGGGCCCACCTGCGGCACGGCGCCACGATGCAGAAGTCCGAGAGCGTGGACCCCGTGAGCATCCACGAGACCGCCGATCCCGAACTCGTCGTCGTCGAGTACCGCCTCCAGGGGCACGTCCTGGCCACCGGACGGAAGTTCGCCTTCGACATCGTGATGTTCGCCCGGGTCCGGGACGGACTGATCACCTGGTCGCGCACCTACTCCAACCCGCTCGACAGTGCGATAGCCTTCGGCGCCGCCGAGCGGCTGCTCACCGCGATCGCGGCCGGGTAGGGGCGCGCCGGGGCCGGGACCGGCGCTGTCCTCGGCACCGATCCCGGCGCCGGACCGTCCCGGGCCGATGGGGTCGTTCGACCCTGGCCGGGGGCGCGGCGCCGGGGCATGATGCGGTGGACCCGGCGTGTGGTGTGCCGGGCGTGGAGAGGGTGGAGCCGCGAGATGGCGAGCGAGACGGCCGGTACCGAGACGCCGGCACCGGTCAGGGTGTTCCTGCTGGACGACCACGAGGTGGTGCGCCGCGGCGTGCACGACCTGCTGGACTGCGAACCGGACCTGGAGGTGGTCGGCGAGGCGGCCACCGCCGAGCAGGCCCTCGTCCGCGTCCCGGCGCTGCGGCCCGACGTCGCCGTGCTGGACGTCCGCCTCGGCGACGGCGACGGTGTGGCCGTCTGCCGCGAACTGCGCTCCCGGATGCCCGACCTGGCGTGCCTGATGCTGACCTCCTTCGACGACGAGGAGGCGCTCCTCGACGCCGTGATGGCGGGCGCCGCCGGGTACGTGCTGAAGCAGATCAGCGGGACCGACCTGGTGGCCGCCGTCCGGACCGTCGCCTCCGGGCGTTCGATGCTCGACCCCGGCGCGGCGACCCGCCTGCTGAACCGCCTCCGCAGCGAGGCCGAGCCGGCCCAGCCGTCCACCGGAGGACCGGAGCTGACCGTCCGCGAGCAGGAGGTGCTGGCGCTGATCGGCGAGGGCCTGACCAACCGGCAGATCGGGGAGCGGCTCTACCTGGCGGAGAAGACGGTGAAGAACCACGTCTCCCGCCTCCTGGCCAAGCTCGGCGTGGAGCGGCGCGTCCAGGCCGCCCTGATCGCCACCGAGCTGCGCCAGGCCGCGGCCGCCCAGCCGACCTACCACCCGCGCATCCTCGGCGGCGGCCTGCGCGGCTGACCCGCGCCCTGAGCCCAGGCCCCAGGCCCCCGGCCCCCGGACATCGGTGGGAGCCGGGGGTGTCGGCGCTGCCGCGGTGCGGCCCTCCCTCCGTCCGGCAAGCCCGTCCGGGGCCGCCCCTCGCCGCGCCCGTACCGTCCGCCGCGCCCGGTCCGGGCGCCTTTCGACGCGGCCCCGCCGGCCGGGGGCGGTGGACGGGACCCCCGACGGGACCATCGGCCCTCGCCCCGCCGCTGCCCGGCGAGTGACCATCGCTCGCATGAACGTCGATCCTGAAGCCCCGGCCGTGGTGCCGGTCGAAGCGTCCGCAGGGCCGCCGGCGGGCGGTTCCCGGGACCTCGACGAGGCCCGGGCACTGGAACTGCTGGGCGGCACCGACGTGGGCCGGGTCGTCTACACGGTCCGTGCGCTGCCGGCGGTCCTCCCGGTGCGGTTCCGGTTGGACGCGGGCGGCGGCGTGCTGGTGTCGGCGGCGGCCGGATCCGAGCTGGCGCGGGCGGTGGACGGCGCGGTGATCGCCTTCGAGGCCGACGAGGTGGACGGCACCGACGGCACCGGTTGGTGCGTCACCGTCCTCGGCCGCGCGGAGGTCCGCCGACCGGCGAGGGGGCCGGGCGCGGCCCGGGTCGAGATCCGGATCGGTGCCGAACTGGTCGTCGGCCGGCACCTGACCGCCGACCTGTTGTGACCGCGGACCTGTTGTGACCGCGGACCGTCCCTGAGACCGGGCCTGAGCCCGGCCTGAGCGCGGCGGGTCCGCAGGCCCGCTGACCCTGCTCCCCCCGGGGCGCGGGCTACAGCCCCAGCGGGGCCTCCCAGCGCAGGACGGTCCCGCCGCCGTCCGCCGGGCGCAGCTCGAAGCTGCCGCCGACCCGCTCGGCACGTTCGGCGAGGTTGCGCAGGCCACTGCGCCGGCCCCCGGACGGTACGCCGACGCCGTCGTCGGTGACCGTGAGCGCGACCACGCCGCCGAGGGCGCGCAGGGAGACCTCGACCCGGCCGGCCCGGGCGTGCCGGGCGGCGTTGCTGAGGGCCTCTCCGAGGACGGCCATGACGTGTTCGGAGAGTTCCTGCGGCACGTCGGTGTCGAGTAGGCCCTCCATGCTGAGCCGCGGGGCGAAGCCGAGGGTGGCCTGGGCCTCGCCGACGGCCCGGGTGGCCCGGGCGCGCAGGCCCCGGTCGGGCTCGTTGTGGGCGCGCAGACCGAAGATCGTGGAACGGATGATCTTGATCGTCTCGTCCAGGTCGGCGACCGCCCGGCTGACCCGGTCGGCCGCGCTCGGGCTCTCGATCAGGCGGCCTGCGCTCTGCAGCGTCATGCCGGTGGCGAAGAGCCGCTGGATGGCCAGGTCATGGAGGTCGCGGGCGATCCGGTCGCGGTCCTCCAGCAGGGTCAACTGCTCCGCGTCGCGCCGCCGTTCGGCCAGCTCAAGGGCGAGCGCGGCCTGGTCGGCGAAGCCCAGGAGCGGGCCGGTCTCCTCGGCCGTGAACGGTGGCCGGCCGCTCTCCCTCGCGAGCAGCAGCACACCCCGTCCGAACCCCTCGCCGGTGCCCAGCGGCACCGCGACGGCCGGTCCGAGCCCGGTGAACCGTCCGGCCGGTCCGGCCGGGTACCGCCCGTCGTGCTCCAGCTCGTCGCTGGTGACGGGGGATCCGGACGCGTACGCGGCGCCGGAGAGCGTGCCGTCCACCGGCACGGTCACCCCGAGCCGCGCCTCCGGACGGCCGCCCAGGGCGACCTCGACGGTCAGCTCGGCCGCACGCTCGCCCGGTCCGGCGAGCGCCACCGAGACGTCGGCGAGCTCGGCGCCGGCGATCTCCCGGGCCCGGCGCGCGATCAGCTCGACCACCTCCAGCCGGGGGGCGCCGGAGAGGAGACTCCGGGTGATCTCGGCGCTCGCCCGCAGCCAGCGCTGCTGGCGCTGCGCCTCCTCGTACAGCCGGGCGTTGTCGATGGCCACCCCGGCGGCGACGGCGAGCGTCGAGATGACCGCCTCGTCGTCGGCGTCGAAGTCCAGGCCGCCGCGCTTGTCCGTGAGGTACAGGTTGCCGAACACCTCGCCCCGCACCCGCACCGGAACCCCGAGGAAGGTGTGCATCGGCGGATGGTTGGGCGGGAAGCCGACCGAGGCCGGGTGGTCCGAGAGCACCGGGCAGCGCAGCGGCTGCGGCTCACGGATCAGCTCGCCCAGGATGCCGTGCCCGGCCGGCAGCGGGCCGATCGCCTCGATCTCCTCCTCGGTGAGGCCGACCGTCAGGAACTGGGACAGCGTGTGCCCGTCCGCGCCGATGACGCCGAGCGCCGCGTACCGGGCGTCGACCAGGTCGGCGGCGGCCTCGACGATCCGGCGCAGGGCCTGCGAGAGGTCCAGCTCGCGGCCGACGGCGAGCACCGCCTCCAGCAGGCTGTGCACCCGGTCGCGGGTGCCGCGTGCCGCGTCGATCCGCCACTGGAGTTCCTCCAGGAGCTCGTCCAGGCGCAGCTGCGGGATCCGTGCGCCCGCGCCACGCGGGTGCGGCCGGTCGGCGGCCGGGGTGGCGCCGGTGACAGCCGTGGCGGCGAGGCCGGGATCGCCGGGAGTGTCGAGGATGTCGGGAGTGCCGACGGCGCCGGGAGGTGCGGGAGTGGCGGGCTCGGCGCGGCTCCCGGGGGCCGGGGTGGCCCGGGGGCAGGCCGCAGGGGGCGCTTCGTCGTGTCCGCCGGTGCCCGTCCGCGTACCTTCCGCGCCGTTCACCGGCGTCCTCCTCGTCGTTCTGTCCTGCCCGGGCCGGTTCCGCCCCGGTCGTCGGACCGGTCGGATCGTCGGATTCACGTTAGTGCCCAGGGCGGCCCGTGCGGCACCCCGGGGTGGTCATGGACGCGTCTTCGGTCCTGCCCAGGGACCTATGGCCCTGCGGCGCGGGCCCTGCGGCCCCTGGCCCGGCGCCCGGCCGCCCGACCAGGGTGGGAACCGGCGGACGGTGCGTCAGACCGCACCGCCCGGAAGCCGCCCGGCGCCCGGGCGGCCACCGTACGGCACCAGCGGCACGCAGTGGACCTGCGGCGGGACCGGCAGCGAACCCGGTGCGGACCCGCGGCGGGACAACGAGCGGAGAGGAACCTCCCATGACGCCCCCTGTTCTGGTCGGAGTCGACGGATCGCCCGAGAGCACCGCAGCCGCCCACTGGGCCGCCGAGGAGGCCCGGCGCCGCGGGGCCGCGCTGCGCCTGGTGCACGTCTGGCCGTGGCTCACCGACGGCCGTGCCGCGTTCGCCGACCCTGACGACCTGCCGGTCGCCGCCCAGCGGATGCTCGCGGGGACGGCGGAGGAGGTCCGCGAGGGTCACCCCGGCGTGGCCGTCCACACCGACGTGGTGCTCGACGCCGCGGTCGACGGGCTGGTGGCCGCCGCCGAGGACGCGGGTCTGCTCGTCGTCGGCTCGCGGGGCCTGGGAGGCTTCGCCGGATTGCTGGTCGGCTCGGTGAGCATGGCGGTCGCCGCCCGGTCGGCCGCGCCGGTGGTGGTCGTCCGCCCGGGACGTCCGGCCCGTCCGGCGGAGCCGCACCGTGACCGGGCGCAGGCCGCTTCGGAGACACGGCCCGAGGCGGTCCCCGAGACCGTTCCCGACGTGGTCGTCGGCGTGGACGCCGGTGCGCCCGGCGACGCCGTGCTGGCGTTCGCCTTCCAGGAGGCCGCGCTGCGCGGCGCCCGGCTCCGGGCGGTCCACGGCTGGGAACTCCCACCGGCGTTCGCGGTGGTCGGCTTCCTGCCGTCCGGTTCCGAGATGGCGCTGCTCCAGGCGGGGGAGGAGAAGGCGCTGGCCGCCGCTCTCTCGGCGCACCGGGAGCGGCACCCCGACACGGAGGTCGTCGAGCAGGCCAGGCTCGGCGCCGCCCGCACGCTGGTGGAGGAATCGGTCGGGGCCGGGCTGGTGGTGGTCGGGCGCCGACGCCGGCCGCACGACTTCGGCCCCCGGCTCGGACGGGTCGCGCACGCGGTGCTGCACCACGCCCACGCGCCGGTCGCGGTGGTCCCGCACGACTGACACGGTGAGGACGCGGGCGCGGCGCAGTGCGGCGCAGTGCGGCCGGTGGCCGTCGAGGCACGGCGGGTGTCCGCCGCCCCGCCGCCCGACGACCCGCCCCGAGGCCCCGCTGATCCACCCCGCCCCGGGCCGTAGGCGCAGCGCCGCCCTTCGCCCTCCGGACGCGGGCCGTTGGACCCTGCCGTCCGGCCGCCGGACGGGCGCAGGCTCGGAGTAGCAGCCGTCCCGCCCGCCACCGCCCCGCCCCGGCCGACCCGCCCGCGCGGGCGGCACGGCCGGGGCGTGGCGACGAGGCAAGGAGAGGATCACCATGACCGAGTCCACCCTCACCCCGGACGACCTGCGGCTGCTGGCCGTCGCCGGCGGCGCGGCCCCCTCGCTGCACAACAGCCAGCCGTGGCGGTTCCGCCCCACCCCTGACGGGTGCGGGATCGAGGTGCACGCAGACCTCGCCCGCGCCGTCCCGCTCGCCGACGCCGTCGGCTCCGCACTGCACGTCGCCGTTGGCGCGGCCCTGTTCAACCTGAGGGTGGCCGCCGTCCGGCTGGGCCGCGAGCCGGCGGTCCGGCTGCTCCCGGATCCGGTCGACCCCGGTCTGTCGGCCGTTCTCGACCTCGCGCTCCGCGCCGCTCCCGGATCCGCTTCCGTCGCCCCGCCGTTCGGCCGCGATCTCTACCCGGCGATCACCGAACGCCGCTCCAGCCGACGGCCGTTCACCAACCGGGACGTGCCCGAGGCGGTGCTCGCGGAGCTGATCGCCGCCGCCCGGGAGGAGGGTGTGGCACTCGCCGTGCTGGAGGAGGCCGGGGTGCGGCAGGTGCTGGCGCTCACCGCCGAGGCCGAGGACCGGATCGCCCACGACCCGGCCCGGCGTGCCGAGACCCGCTCCTGGCTCCGGCCGGAACCCGCGCCGGGCTCCGCGGACCGGGCCGTCGACGGGATCCCGTACGCCGCGCTGGGTCCGCAGGACCACGACGCCCGGGTGCCGATGCGTGACTTCGCCGGTCGGCCGCCGTACCGTGACGGACCGCCGCAGCCGTCCGAGCGGTTCGAGGCGCTGCCGCAGCTGTGCACGCTCACCACGCCGGGGGACGGTCCGGCGGACTGGCTGCGGGCCGGTCAGGCGTTGGAACGGGTCTGGCTGCTGGCCACCGTGCACGGCGTGCGGCTGACGGTCTGGCACCAGCCCGTCGAGTGGCCCGACCTCCGCTGGGGGCTGCGCGATCCGGCCGAGGGGCCCGGGCACGTCCAGCTGGTGGTGCGGATCGGCTACGGCCCGCCCGGGGTCGCCACACCGCGCCGGCCGCCGGAGGAGGTCCTCGACGCGTGGCCCGGCCCGGCGGCGGCGCCGACGACGGGGTGAGCGGTCCCCGGTGAGGAGCCTGCGGCGGCCCGCAGGGACCGGCCCGGCGAGCCGTCCGCCCACCCCGCCGAGCGACGGGTCGGGGGCCGCCCGGCCGCTCAGGTCGGTGGCCGGGCCGCCTCCCCTCGCTGCGGGCGGCCCGACCACCGGGCTTCTCCACCGGGCTTCTCCGCCGGGCTTCGCGACCGGACGGCGTCGGCCGCCGGTGGTCGCCCCCCACTCCTGCCGCCCGTCGCCTCCGCCGGCCGTCCTCAGCCGCTGCGGCGTCCGCCCGGCTTGACGACCTCCGCCTTCAGCCGCAGCTCGGGGCTGTGGCGGAAGGTGAGCGTGAACTCCACCCACTGGCCGACCGTGAGCGCCGGCGGATTCGTGATCATCAGGTCGGCGTCCTCCGGCGACATCACCAGCTCGCCGCGCTCCGGCACGGGCAGGGCCGTGACCGGCTCCCACCGGCCGGAGGCACCCTGGTGCAGATGGCGCTTCAGCGTCACCTTTCCACCGAACTCCCAGCTGGCACCGGTGAGTTCGTCCGGTATGTCGCCGGGGTTGCGGACCGTGAAGAAGGCGGCCGTGGCCGTCGCCCCGCCCGTCGTCGGCAACAGCAGCCAGCCCGGACCGGCCTCCACCGGCTGTGGCCGCCCGGCTCCGCCGACCGCCGTCCACCCGGAGAGCAGCGCCAGTGCCACCACCGCCGCCGCGACCGGCGGGCCGACCACCTTCAGCCGCTCGGGGACGCGCCCCGTCCGTGCGGAGGTCCTTCCCGGCCGTACCCCGCCCACCGCACCGCCGCCGCTCACCGCGCGCCCCCCGTGCCCGTGCCTGCGCCCGCCCGCGCCGAGCGTCGCGCCCGGTCCGGCCGCCGCCCGCCGCCGGGGGCGCCGCCGCCCCGTCCGTCCGAGGCGCCCCGGCCGGGCCGCCAGGTCCGCAGCCGCAGGCTGTTCCCCACGACGAGCAGCGAACTCAGCGACATCGCCACCGCCGCCAGCATCGGGTTCAGCAGCCCGACCGCCGCCAGCGGGATCAGCACCACGTTGTAGCCGAACGCCCACAGCAGGTTGACCCGGATCGTGCCCAGCGTGCGCCGGGCCAGCCGGACGGCGTCCACCACCGCCTCGATGTCCCCGCGCACCAGGGTCAGTCCGGCGGCGCCGATCGCCGCGTCGCTCCCCGAGGCCAGGGCCACCCCGAGGTCCGCCGAGGCCAGCGCGACCGCGTCGTTGACGCCGTCGCCGACGACCGCGGTCGTCCGTCCGGCGGCCTTCAACTCGGCCACCACCTCGGCCTTGCGCTCCGGCGAGGCCGAGAAGTGCACCCGCTCGATGCCCAGTTCGGTTGCCACCGCGTGCGCCGCGCCCGGCCCGTCACCGGTCAGCAGGACCGGTTCCAGACCCATCCGGCGCAGCCGGTGCAGCGCGCGCCAGCTGCCCGAACGCAGGGTGTCGCCGACCGCGAGGACGGCCACCGCCCGCCCGTCCAGCTCCACGACCACCGGCGTCCGGCCGGCCGCCGCAGCCTCCTCCAGCGCGGTCACCAGCCCGGCCGGCAGCGGTCCGACCGCGTCGTCCGGGCGGACCACCCGGACCTGCCGCCCCTCCACCGTGCCGGCCACCCCCACCCCGGCAGTGGCCCTGAACTCGGCCACCGCCGGGAGGGGTTCGGAGCCACACCGCTCGCGGGCCGCCCCCACGACGGCCCGGCCGATCGGGTGCTCCGAACGGTGCTCGACGGCTCCTGCGAGCCGGAGCACCTGGTCCTCGTCGACCCCCGCGTCCGGGGCCACGGCCACCGCCGCGAGCTCCATCCGGCCGGTGGTCAGTGTCCCCGTCTTGTCCAGCACCACGGTGTCGATCCGCCGCAGGCTCTCCAGCACCTCCGGGCCGCGCACCAGCACGCCCAGTTCGGCGCCCCGGCCGGTCGCCGCCAGCAGCGCGGTCGGCGTGGCCAGGCCCAGCGCGCACGGGCAGGCCACCACCAGGACGGCGACGGCCGCCGTCACCGCCGCCTGCGGGTCGGCCCCGGCACCCAGCCAGAAGCCCAGCACGCAGACCGCGACCGTCAGCACGCACGGCACGAACACCCCGGCCACCGTGTCCGCCAGCCGCTGCGCCCGGGCCTTCCCGGCCTGGGCGTCCGCCACCAGGGCGGTGATCCGGGCGAGTTGGGTGTCCGCACCGACCGCCGTCGCCCGCACCACCAGGGCGCCGCCGACGTTCACCGTGGCACCCGCCACCTGGTCGCCCGGACCGACCTCGACCGGCACCGACTCGCCGGTCAGCAGGCTCAGATCCAGGGCCGAGCTGCCCTCCACCACCACACCGTCGGTGGCCACCCGCTCGCCCGGCCGGACCACGAACTCCTGCCCGGGCAGCAGCTGTTCGATCGGCAGCAGCTGTTCCTCCCCGGTCTCCGGGTCGCGGACGCACACCTCCTTGGCGCCCAGCTCCGCCAGGGCCCGCAGCGCCGAACCGGTGCGCCGCCGCACCCGCCCCTCCAGCAGCCGCCCGGCGAGCACGAACAGCGGCACCCCGACGGCCGCCTCCAGGTAGACGTGCGCGGCGCCGCCGCCGTCCGCGGTCAGCGAGAACGGCATCCGCATGCCGATCTCGCCCGCCCCGCCGAACACCAGCGCGTACGCGGACCAGCCGAACGAGGCCACCACCCCGAGACTCACCAGGGTGTCCATGGTCGCCGCCGCGTGCCGCAGTCCCTGCCAGGCCCGCCGGTGGAAGCCGGCTGAACCCCAGCTCACCACCGGCACCGACAGCGCGAAGCAGACCCACTGCCAGGCGTCGAACTGCAGCGACGGAACCATCGACAGGACCACCACCGGCACGGCCAGCAGGGCCGTCACCAGCAGCCGCCACCGGTCCGCGGACTCGTCCTGGTCCGGGCCCGCCGCCGACAGCCCGTCCGGGGCCTGCTCGGCGGTGTAGCCGGCCCGTTCGACCGCCGCCACCAGTTCCTCGACGCCGACCCCGGCCGGGTGCAGCACCCGCGCCCGCCCGGTGGCCAGATTGACCCCGGCGGTCACGCCCTCGATCCGGGCGAGCCGCTTCTCCACCCGGCTGACACAGGCCGCGCAGGTCATCCCGCCGACCACCAGATCGGTGCTGACCGGCGGCGGGCCGGTCTCCCCGCTCCCGGGGCTCTCCACCACGGCCTTCATCGGCCCGCCCCCATGTCATGCCCCATCCCGGGTTTACCCCCGCCGCCCCCGCCGGGCGTCAGCCCGGGCGTCACGGGCCCGGCTCCGCGCCCTACCGCGAAGGCCACCACGAACACCACCACCAGCATCAGGGCGAACCCCACCAGCACACTCAACGGCCGGGCACCCGGCGACATCCCACTCACCCCCCACCAGTCGTCCCCCCACCCCGATCAGTTCCCGTACACCCCTGATTGACCCGGATCATCCCTCCGGAGAGGGTGGCGAGGGTGACGGGCACCTCTGCGCTGCCGGCCTCGCACCGACCGGGAAGCGCGGGCCGCCCACACCCGCCTCGCCTCCGTCCAGGCCCCGGGTGCCGGAAGTCCTCGGCTCGGACCCGGTGGTGGTCACGGCGCCAAAGGCGGCAGGGCCGACTCGGCGGGGGGCCCCCCCGGAGGGCCAGCGGGTGGGG
>NZ_JBHXDN010000009.1:152606-174717 GCF_042726075.1 Kitasatospora sp. NPDC127035
GTTTTTTTTTTATTCGCCGGGGGGGGGGGTGCCCCCGGCCCTCCGGGGGGGGGGCCGGCGGCGGGGGCCCCCCCCCCCGGCGGCCCTGCGGTTGCGGTGGGGCGACCGTGCGGACGGCCCCGGCCCCGATGCCCCGGCGTCTACGGCCGCCGCGCCGCACGGTGGTCAAGGTGCACGAGGACGGTCGAGTGGAACCGTTCGACGGCATCGTCGACGCTGCGGATGAAACCGGTCTCGGCGTTGCCGCGGGTACTGCCCATGCTCTTCGACAGGGAGAGACGGAAGCCGGTGATCCGCGAGGTGTCCTTCGGCAGCAGGTCGCCGGGTTCGGGCCGGAGCTTCTCCAACGTGCCCCGGGGACCGGCGGCAGCGCCGTCGGTGAGCGTCTCCACGTGCAGGTCGGCCGGGGCTTCGGCGAGCTGGCGGACCAGGCGCTTGACCCAGCTGAGCGGATAGCCCTGCTCGGGGGCCGGGATCTCGGTCGAGGTGCGGAGCTTCCCGACCCGGAGGTCGGCGGTGATGGAGATGCTGCCAGCGGCATCGTCGATCCTGATCTCGGCGCTCAGTCGACCGTCCGTGCAGAGCCGGTCGGCGAGCTCGGTGCGGCGGGCCCGGGCGTCCTCGCCACGGCGGGTCCGCTGGACGGGCAGCACCTTGACGCCGAGTTCGCCGCCGAGTTGGAAGCAGACCTGCCGGACGAGTCGTTCCCAGCTCTCGACGACCTGGACGGCGCGCTGGTCCCCCGTGGCCAGCGTCTCGTCGTCGATGCCCTTGCGGACCGGCACCCAGGCAGGGCCCATGTTCTGGAAGCCGTGGCAGCCCGAGTTCTCGTGCTGGAGGTAGTGCAGGAGTTCCTGGAGCAGCCACGCGTGCGCGGGGTTGCTGACGCCCTCGTGCCGGATCAGCGTCTTCGCCTGGTAGGCGACCTCGGCCCAGGAGAGGTGGCCGAGCAGGACCTTGTGCTTGCGCCGTCCGTCGACCTTGACGGCGACGAGCGGACTCCCGTCGAGTGCCACGTCGTTGGAGAGGGTGATGACCGCCTCGTAGCCGCGTCGTGCGGCGATGTCCATGTAGTCCTGGACCTGATCGGCCTTCAGCGGGTTGCCGTTGGTCTTGCTCTCGACGAGGGCCGTCCACAGCCGCCCGGCCCGCTCGACGCGTATGACGCCGTCGGGCCGCTTGGGCGAGTCGCCGTGCGGCAGCGACACCTCGGTGAACGTCTCGGTACGGCCGGCCGGTGCGCCGAACGCGGCGGTGAGGCGGCGTCCGAACTCCGGCACCTGGGCCATCACGGACAGCAGGACCGAGGTGGCACGGACCTCCCGCTCGCGGTCGCTCTTGAGGCTGCTGGCGGGGAAGAGCCGCGCCGTGCGCCAGGCGTCGTTCTCGGCGAGCGACGGCTTGGGGGCCTTGGGGAGGGTGACCTTCTTCTTGGCCGTGCGTAGCCGCTTGGGGGCTGCCGGCTCGGGAGTCGAATCGGTGGTCGGAGCCGGGACGGCGGGCGGTGCCGTGGTGGTGGGCGGGTTCGCGGTGGCGGGCGCCGTTGTCTTGGCAGCCGATTCCTCGGCCCCGGGCAGGGGGTCCGTGGTGAGGGCGCCGTCGGCGCGGTCGTTCTCGTCGCGCGCGTCGAGCTCGTTGTCCGAGTCGTTCTCGTCGTCCTCGATCTCGATGCCGAAGTCGGTGGCGAGCCCCGCCAGTCCGGTGTCGTAGCCCTGGCCGATGGCGCGGAACTTCCACTCCTGGTTCCGGCGGTAGATCTCGCCGAACACGAAGGCGCTCTCGGAGTCCGCGTCGGTGATGGAGAAGCCGAGCAGCCGCTCGCCGCCCAGGTCGGTGAGTTCGACTCGGAGATTGTCCAACTTGCCGAAGGGAGCCCGCTGGTGGCGGCTGGCTGCGATCACCAGGCGGTCGATGTCGGTGGGCACGGCGGTGAGGTCCAGCTGGATGCGGTCCTCGGTTCCGGCCTCGGTCGGGGTCTGCCCGAGCAGTTGGACGCTGCCGTCCTCGGCGGTGGGGTTGTTGTAGAAGAAGAAGTCGGCGTTGCTGCGGACCTTGCCGTCGGCGGTCAGGAGGAGGACCGAGACGTCGGCGTCCCCGTCGCCGTCGGGGCTGCTCCACCCGAGGCCCACGGTGACGGAGTCGGTGGCCTCGCTCAGCGCCGCGAGTCCGACATTGGCTCCCTTGACCATTTCCTGCACGAATGTCCCCCAGAGGAACAGGGCTGTGCCGGTGGCGCCGGCGCAGCCGTGATGTGGTGGTGCCGTCGGCGTGTGCCCGTCCCGGCCAGCAGGGAGCCTAGCCGCTTGAGAAGGCGCTGTGACCAGGTTCCGAGCAGATTGTATGCATGCTATCGGTGTGTCATGTTCGCGAATGCGGCTGGGAACGAAGCCTGCCTTCACATACGGCGCTGCCCCGGCGCCGGGGGCGGGGCCGGGGCAGCGGGGTTCGGGGTGTCAGGGGAGGGGGATGCGGACGACCTGGGGGTCGTGGTCGCTGAGCTGGGTGGGGAACTCGCTGTTGAGGTGGACGATGTCGTAGCTGTAGGGCCTGGCCGCGAGGGCGGGGGAGATCAGGATGTGGTCGAGCACCTGGGAGTTGCCCTCGTAGACGTAGGTGTAGCGCTCGGCGAGGGGGAGGGTGCGGGGGAGGTCGACCAGGGAGCCGCCCGCGGTGAGGAGGTCGGCGGTCTGGGAGAACTCGAAGTCGTTGATGTCGCCGAGGACGATCACCGAGGCGTTCGGGTCGACGGCGAGGAGCTGGTCGGTGAAGGTCTTCACCACGCCGGCCTGGGCGTGCCGCTGGGTCTCGGAGGGGCGGGCCGGCTGCTGGTAGCGGCCGAAGAGGGGCTGGTCGCCGCCCTTGGAGTTGAAGTGGTTGGCGATCACGAAGACCGGGCGGCCGTTCCAGCGGAACTCGCCGGCCAGCGGCTTGCGGCTGGCGCCGAACGCGGAGTTGCCCGGGTCGATCCGGCCGGGGGAGTAGGCGAGTGCCGGGGTGCCGCCGCTGTTGACGACCGAGTTGGCGGTGCTGGAGCCGGCGCCCGGGCGGTCGGTGAAGGTCAGACCCCGGTCCGTGCGGTAGAGGAAGACCTGGCGGATGTTGCCGCCGGGCTGGCCGCCGTCCTGGCCGTCCACCGGGTTGATCTGCCGGTAGGAGTAGGACGGGCCGCCGGCCGCGGTGATGGCGGCGGTCAGCCGGGCGAGGGTCTGGTCGGCGGCGACGGTGCCGTTGTCGGTGGCGCCGTTGTTGTCCTGGATCTCCTCCAGCGCGACCAGGTCGGGCGCGCGGAGGTTGGTGACCACGGCGGCGGCCAGGCCGTCGAACTTGCTCTGGGGGTCGTTCGGGGAGAGGTTCTCGACGTTGAACGTCGCCGTGGCCAGTTCGCCGGCGGCCGGCGCGGCCGTGGTCTCCGCGGCGAGTCCGCCGGAGGTGACCGTCGGGGTCGTGGTGGGGAGCAGCTTGAAGTTGCCGAAGGAGTAGTCGACGACGCCGACGGTGGCGCCGGTGAGGGTGTCGCCGACCTTGGCGGTCGGTACGGGGGCGAGCACGTCGTCGAGGACGATCCGTTCGGGGTTGCCGTCGCCGGCCCGGAGGAGGATGCCGCCGCGGGTGGTGCGGGTGGTGGAGCCCTGCGGGACGACCGGGATCTCGCCGAACGAGCTGGTCGGGCCGACCACGGCCGCGTCGTCGATCCTGACCCGCATGCCCTCCAGGGACTCCCAGAAGTCGAGGCCGTCGGTGGACGGCTGGAAGCCGGCCGCGGTCTCGACGTTGCCGCTGGTCACGCCGGAGATCACCGCGGCCGGCGGCACCCGGCCGCCGGCCCCGACCAGGGCGGGTGCGGGAAGCGGCGCGTTGTGGGTGAGGACGGTGACGCTCGGTGCGGTCAGTTCGGTGACGGTGAGGTTGGTGGTGCCGCCGGTGCCGCCCGGACGGAACTCGCTCACCGTGCCGCCGACCGTCACCGAGTCGCCGACGGCGACGCCCGGTGCGCCGGCCGTGTAGACGTAGACGGCCTCGCTGGTGGCCGGGTCGGCGTCGGGCTGCGGGTCCTGGAACCAGAAGCCGCTCGGGCCGGTGGCGGTGACGACGCCGGGCACGGCCGTGACGGTCTGTCCGGCCTTCGGCGAGGTGCGGGCGGCGCCCTGGACGTCACGTATCCGGGTGCCGCCGGTGCCGCCGCCGGAGGAGGAGTTGCGGGGGGCGGGCGCGGTGACGGCGAAGTCGGCCGCGTTGCTGTCGGTGTCGGTGGCCCCGCCGCCGGCCCGCAGCGCGGCCGTGGTGTTGGCGAGGTTGCCGGTCGGTGAGCCCTCGGCGGAACTGGCCGTCGACCCGTAGCCGACGAAGTCCTTCACGCCCGGCTGGGTGGCGCAGCCCGTGGCGCAGGTGAGCGCGGTGCCGTTGGTGACCAGCGCGACCTTGCCGGTGGTGGCGCTCAGGGCGAGCGTGCCGGTCGCGTCCGGCGTCGGCAGGGCGGCTCCGGAGCCGGCCCCCGCCGCCTGCTGGACGAGGTAGTACCTGCCGGGGGCGACGGTGCCCGACAGCGTGGTCCTCGCCCAGGAGGAGCCGCCCGCCGAGGCGTACTGGACGGTCCAGCCGGTGACCGGGACCGGCACGGTGCCCCGGTTGTAGAGCTCGACGTAGTCGTTGGCGTACTGGGCGCCGGAGTTGCCGCCACCGCCGTACACCTGGCTGATCACGATGTCCGCGGACACCGCCTGCGCGGTGCCGGCCGGCAGCGCGAGGAGCGCTCCCACGACGGCGGCGGCGGATGCCACCGCCGGTGTGCGGAGCCGGACTCGATCGGTTCGCCTCACGGGGGTCCTCCTGACGAGCGAGCGGGTGATGGTCGGCGCTGTGCGTTCAGGGGCGTCTGTCGGACAAGCCTTAGCAGCGTCACCCGTGCCGTACCGCGCGCTGTGGTGAACGGCCGGACGTACGAGGGGAGAACAGTTCCGGCCGGGCGGTACCCCCACCGGGCGGAATTGGGCGGGGAAGGAGGGCTTCGCCCCCTCTTGTTCGGTCGACAGCACTACTGGATAAGGTGAGCGTTACCTAAGTTCCGTCGGTCGTCGGTCGTCGGTGCGCCTGGACTCCTTCGCGCCTCCGGCCTCGACAGGACGCCCGGCAGGCGGCCGTCCCGGCCGACCCGCAGGCGGGTCGGCCGACGTGCACGCAGTACGTGAGAGAAAGGAACGTCCGTGCCCCCTGGCACACGCCGTCGCTCCGGCGGCCCGCCCGACGGCGAGCACGAGGTCGCCGGGCGGCCCGGCGACGGTGCCGGGATGACCTACCTCGCCACGGGCGCGATTTCAGCGGAACGCCCCGCACTTTCCAAGGTGGCAGGGCTCCGGCGGCGGCGAATCCTCGGTCTGGGCGTGGTGGGAGCGGTCCTCGTCGCCGTTGCGGTGCTCTCGGTCGCCGTCGGTGCGCGGGCGTTGACTCCCGCCGAGGTGTGGCACGGGCTGTTCGCGGGGCCGGACCCCGACCAGAGGAGTACGGAGATCAGGCTCATCGTGCAGACCGTGCGGGTGCCCCGGACGGTGCTCGCGATCGTGGCGGGCGTCGCGCTGGGCGTCGGCGGGGCACTGATCCAGGGGTTCACCCGCAACCCCATCGCGGACACCGGCCTGCTGGGGGTGAACACCGGTGCCTCGTTCGCCGTGGTGGCGGCGATCTCCCTGTTGGGGTTCACCGACCCGTTCCAGTACGTGTGGTTCGCCTTCCTGGGGGCCGCGCTCGCGGGTGTCGTCGTGTTCGGGCTGTCGAGCATCGGGCGGGGCGCCGGCAATCCGCTGACCCTGGCTCTGGCGGGCCAGGGGGTCGCGGTGTTCCTCGCGGCGATGACGACGGCGATCGCCCTGTCGGACAAGGCGGCGCTGAACGCCCTGCGGTTCTGGAACGCCGGCTCGGTGGCCGGTGTGCCGTTCCGGGTGATCTGGCCGGTGACCGCCTTCGTCGTGGTCGGGCTGGTGCTGGCCCTGGTCACCCTGCCCTCGGTCAACCTGCTCAACCTGGGGGACGACGTGGCGCGGGGCCTGGGGGTGAACATCGCGCTGATCCGGACCGTCGGCATCGTCGCGATCACGCTCATGGCGGGCGCGGCGACGGCGGCGTGCGGTCCTGTCACGTTCCTCGGGCTCATGGTGGCGCACGTGGCCCGGTACCTGGCGGGGCCGGACTACCGCTGGCTGGTGCCGTACGCGGGCCTGCTCGGCGCGGTGGTCCTGCTGGTCTGCGACATCGTGGGGCGCGTGGTGGTCCGGCCGGGCGAGCTGGAGGCCGGCGTCCTCGTCGCCCTCCTCGGTGCCCCGTTCTTCGCGGGTCTGGTGTGGCGAGGGAAGTTCAAGAGCGCATGAACGTGACCTTGGAGAAGCGGGTGGCGGCGCCGGGCGTGCGGTTCGGCGGCCTGTCCTTCGTGTGGCGGCCCAGGATCGTGCTGGTCACGCTGCTGCTGACGGCGGCGACCTTCCTGGGGTTCTGCCTGTCCATCGCGGTGGGGGACTTCCCCATCGGGCTGCCGCAGGTGGTGGCCACGCTCTTCGGCGGCGGCGAGCGGGTCGACGAGTTCGTGATCATGGACCTGCGCATGCCGCGGGCCCTGGCCGGTCTCGTCGTGGGGTTCGCGCTGGGGGTGTCCGGGGCGCTCACGCAGTCCATCGCCCGCAACCCGCTGGCGAGTCCGGACATCCTGGGGATCACCGGAGGGGCGAGCGCCGTCACGGTGTTCCTGGTGACGGTGTCGGGCGGGTCGGCCGCCGCGGTCGTCAGCGCCGTCGGCCTCTCCGGGGCGGCGCTGGTGGGCGGTCTCGGCACCGGCCTGCTGGTGTACTTCCTGGCGTGGCGACGGGGGGTCGACGGTTTCCGGCTCATCCTCATCGGCATCTCGGTGAGCGCCGTGATGGAGGCGGTCACGACCTGGCTGCTGGCCACCGCCGACATCAGGGACGTGGCCCGGGCCCAGGCGTGGCTGGTCGGCTCGCTGGACAACCGTTCCTGGGACGAGGTGTGGGTGGCGCTCTGGGGCACGCTGGCCGTCCTGGCCGTCGTGACCGGCGTCGCCTTCCAGTTCAAACCGCTGCACTTCGGTGACGACGTGGCGGCCGGCCTGGGGGTGCGGTACGCGCTGGTGCGGGCGGTGCTGCTGCTCTGCGCGGTGCTCCTGGCCGGCTTCGCGGTGAGCGCGGCGGGGCCGGTGCCGTTCGTCGCCCTGGTGGCGCCGCAGGTGGCGATGCGTCTGACGAGGTGCCCGACACCGCCGGTGGTGGCCTCCGGCACGGTCGGAGCGCTGCTGCTGATCGGCTCGGACCTGGTCGCCCGGACGGCGCTGCCGATCACCCTGCCGGTCGGCGTGGTCACCGCCGCCATCGGTGGTCCCTTCCTCGTCCACCTCCTGGTGCGGGCGAACCGCCGCTAGGTGATAGAAAGGTTAGGCAAGCCTAAATAGAGGGGGCCCCATGGTCGCTGAGCACACCGGGACCGAGCCCGGGACCGAGTCCGGGATCAGGTCCGGGATCAAATCCGGGATCAGGTCCCGGACCGGTTCCGCCGCCGGGTCGGACGGCGTCCCGCGGCTGGCGGCCAGGGGTGTCACGGTCGGGTACGGCGACCGGACCGTCATCGACGCCCTGGACGTCACGATCCCGCCGGGGGTGGTGACCACGATCATCGGCCCCAACGGGTGCGGGAAGTCCACCCTGCTGCGGACCCTGTCACGGCTGCTCAGGCCGACCCGGGGGTCGGTGGTGCTGGACGGTGAGGACATCGTCAGGCTCAGGACCAGGGACGTGGCGAAGAAGCTCGGCCTGCTGCCGCAGTCGCCCGTCGCGCCGGAGGGCCTGACCGTGGCGGACCTCGTCGCCAGGGGCCGGCACCCGCACCAGAGCTGGCTGCGGCAGTGGTCCTCCGACGACGCCTCGGTGGTGGAGCGCGCGCTGGCCATGACCGGGGTGTCCGACCTGGCCGACCGCCCCGTCGACGCGCTGTCCGGGGGTCAGCGGCAGCGGGTCTGGATCTCCATGACGCTGGCCCAGGGCACCGATCTGCTGCTGCTCGACGAGCCCACCACCTACCTGGACCTCGCGCACGCGGTCGACGTGCTCGACCTGGTGGACGACCTGCACGAGTCGGGGTGCACCGTGGTCATGGTGCTGCACGACCTCAACCTGGCCGCCCGGTACAGCGACAACCTGATCGTGATGAAGGCGGGTTCGGTCCTGGCGCAGGGTCACCCGCGCGACGTGGTGACCCCGGAGCTGCTGCACGAGGCGTTCGGCCTGCGGGCCGAGGTGATCGACGACCCGGTGGGTGGCCGGCCGCTCGTCGTGCCGATAGGCCGGACCCATGTCCGGGGACGGGGCGGGCGGGAAGCCGGAGCTTCAACTTAGGCTAGGCTCACCTCATCACCCCAAACCAAGGCTCACCTGCCGTCATGCGGGGTGTCGGACAGCACGACAGCAAGGGAATCCGGATGCTCCTCGACCGAACGACACGAACGAACGCCTGGCGGCGGCTGGCGGCGGGCGTGTCCGTCGCGGCCCTCGGCGTGGGTCTCCTCGCCGGCTGTGGTTCCGACGCGGGGGACAAGAGCGCGAACGACAGCGCCAACGCCCCGGCCGCCACCGGCGCGTTCCCCGTCACCGTCGAGCACGCCTTCGGGTCCACGAAGGTCGACAAGGCGCCCAAGCGTGTCGTGTCCGTCGGCTACACCGACGACCAGACGATCCTCGCGTTCGGCGTCAAGCCGGTCGGCATGGTCGACCAGTACCCGAACCCGGTGGGGCAGAGCCCCGACATCAACACGCAGTGGCCCTGGGTCAAGGACAAGTGGGGCGACGCGCGTCCCGAGGTGGTCCTGAACAACGGCGACGCCGGCCCCAACTTCGAGAAGATCGCCGCCCTGCGGCCCGACCTGATCGTCGCGGTCTACTCCGAGATCGACCAGGCCGCCTACGACAAGCTCTCCAAGATCGCCCCGACGGTCGGCCGTACGAAGGCCGAGAAGGAGCCGTTCAGCGCTCCGTGGCAGGACAACGCGCTCCACATCGCCAAGGCGCTCGGCAAGGCCGACGAGGGTAAGCAGATGGTCCAGGGCATCCAGGACAAGCTCGCCGCGGTCAAGACGGCCCACCCGGAGTTCGCCACCCAGACCGCCGTCGCGCTCTCCTGGTACAAGGACTCGGTCACGCCCTTCACCACCACCGACGTACGGGGTCAGCTCCTCGCCGGGATGGGCTTCAAGGGCCAGACCGAGATCGACAGGATCGCGGGGTCCGGGTTCTCCACGCAGCTCTCCCCGGAGCGCATGGACCTCGTCGACGTCGACCGCGTCTTCGTCATCAACGACAAGGTCGACACCGACGCGCTGAAGAAGTTCGACCTCTTCACCAACCTGAAGGTGTCCAAGGCCGGCAAGGTGTCGTACCTGCTGGACAGTGAGGGACCGGCGGTCGGCGCGGCGATGTCGCAGGCGACCCTGCTCTCCCTGCCGTTCGCCATCGACGAGCTCGCCAAGTCGGTCGGCTAGGGATCGTCGGACAGGCCCCGGGTTCGCTCCTCCGGATCACGTCGGAACAGCGGGTGGCGCGGCCGGCGGGATCCGACAGAGAGGACCTGGGTGTGAGCACCACGGGAACACCGGCCGCTCCGGCCACCCTGCGCACCACGGGCGGCCGTGAGGCAGCCCGATGGGTCGCCGCCCACTGCCGCGACACTCCGTGGTTGACGGCCGCCACCGCGGTCAGCACGGTGGCCGGGGCGGCGCTCCAGATGCTCCCGGTCCTCCTGCTCGGCCGCGTGGTCGACGGCGTGGTCCGGGGCGAGCCGGGCTCGTCCCTGCTCCCGATCGGCGCGCTGATGGTGGCCGCCGCGCTGCTCGGCGCGGCGGCCACCGCGGCGTCGACGTACCTGATCGGGAGGCTCGGCGCCGACCTGCTCGCGCATCTGCGGGAGGGCGCCGTCCGGGCCGTGCTGGGCATGCCGATCGCCCGGGTCGAGCAGGTGGGCCGCGGCGACGTCCTCTCCAGGGTCGGCGACGACGTCGCCGTCCTGTCCAGGGGCATCCGTTCGGCCGTCCCCACGGTGTTCTCCGCGGGCGTGCTGGTGGCCGTCGCCACGATCGGCATGTTCGGGCTCGACTGGCGGCTCGGCCTCGCGGGAGCCTGCGCGCTGCCCGCGTACGGGTTGGCGCTGCGCTGGTACCTCCCCCGGTCCGCCCCGCTCTACCGCAAGCAGCGCGCCGCCCAGGCCGACCGCGCGCAGGCGCTGATCAGCGGTCTGAACGGCATCGACACCGTCCGGGCCTACCGCCTGGAGGAGAGGTTCCGGGAGAAGGTCGCCGACGACTCGCAGCGGGTGCGGGACCACGGCGTCGAGGTGTTCCGCTTCTTCGGCCGGTTCGTCGGCAGGGAGAACCGCGCGGAGTTCATCGGCCTCGTCCTGATCCTCGTGGTGGGCTACGTCCTGCTGGAGACCGGATCCGCCAGCCTCGGCGACGTGTCCGCGGCCCCCCTGGTGTTCCACCGCCTCTTCACGCCGCTGGGCGCCATCATGTTCACCTTCGACGAGGCGCAGAAGTCGGGCGCGAGCCTGACCCGGCTCGTCGGCGTGCTGACGGAGTCCGCGGCGGAGCGGCTGGTGGGCGACTCGGCCCCCGCGCCGCAGGACGGCACCCCGTACCCGGTGACGGTGGAGGGGCTGACGTTCGCGTACCCGGGCGCCGAGGAGCCGGTCCTGCGGGACGTCACCCTGACGGTCCCGGCCGGTGGCTCACTGGCCCTGGTGGGCGCCACGGGCGCCGGCAAGTCGACCCTGGCCGCCCTCGTCGCGGGCATCGAGACTCCGCAGACCGGGTCGGTCCGCGTCGGACCGATCGACCTCGCCGACCTGGACGAGGTCGGGGCGAGGGCGCTGGTGAGCGTCCTGACCCAGGAGACGCACGTGTTCTCCGGCCCGCTCGCCGACGACCTGCGGCTCGCCGCGCCGGAGTCGACCGACGCCGAACTGATGGACGCGCTGCGCACCGTGGGCGCCGAGGAGTGGGTCGAGGCGCTGCCCGACGGGCTGTACACGGCGGTGGGCGAGGGCGGTGAACGGCTGGACGGCACCGCGGTCGCCCATGTCGCCCTGGCCCGCCTGGTGCTGGGACGGGCGCCGGTGGTGGTGCTCGACGAGTCGACCGCGGAGGCCGGCAGTGAGGGCGCCGCCGAACTGGAGCGGGCCGTTCGGGCCGCCTGCGCCGGCCGGACCACGCTGTTCGTGGCCCACCGGCTGACCCAGGCGATGGCGGCCGACCGGATCGCCGTGCTGGACGCGGGACGCGTCGTGGAGCAGGGCACGCACGGGGAGCTGGTGGCCCTGGGCGGCCGCTACGCGCAGCTCTGGCGGGCCTGGAGGGGCGAGAGCCGGGCGATTCCACGTCAGGTCGGTCCGGCCTGAGTTCCCCGGGGCGAGCGCGGTGGGCGACCTCCCGCCCCTCGGGAGACACTCCACGCCGGCCGTACGTCCGGTCGGACTCCTGCGCCGGGAGTTCGGCCCCCTGATCACGATCCGTGATCTGTTCACCCTGCGAACCCCGGAAGCGATTGCCCCGCATCGATGACAACTCCTGACGTCCAGCGATCCCGCCGCCCGGGATCCGACATACTCCGGACCGCGATCCGCCGCAACGCCGGTGCCATGGCCCGGGGCACCCTCCTCATGAGCCTCTACCAGGCCGGCGAGACCGCCTTCCCCATCGCGCTCGGTCTGATCGTCGAGCACACGATGCGCGAACGCAGCCCCGGATCACTCGCCCTGGCGGTCGCGGCCCTGGCCGTGATCACGACGACGGTGTCCCTGTCGTGGCGCTTCGGCATGCGCGTCCTGCAGAAGGCCAACACGACCGAGGCCCACCGCTGGAGGGTGCGGGTCGCGGCCTGCGGCCTCCAGCCGGTGGCCCGGGACACCGGCCTCAAGTCCGGTGAGGTGCTCACCATCGCCACCGAGGACGCCGACCAGACCGCCGACATCGTCGAGGTGGTGCCGATGCTGATCAGCTCCATGGTCGCGGTGCTGGTCGCGGCGGTGGCCCTGGGCACGGCGAGCCTGCGGCTCGGCCTGCTGGTCATGGTCGGGACCGTCGCCATCCTCTCGGTCCTCAGCGTGATGTCCCGGCGGATCGGCAGCAGCACCAAGGAACAGCAGGCGCGGGTGGCACGCGCGGGTGCGAAGGTCGCCGACCTGATCACGGGCCTGCGCCCGCTGCACGGTTTCGGCGGCAACCACGCGGCGTTCCGCTCCTACCGGAGGGTCAGCACGGAGGCGAAGGAGCAGGCGGTCACCGTCGCCCGGGTGAACGGCGCCTACGCGGGCGCCGCGCTGGCGCTGAACGCGACCCTCGCGGCCTCGGTGACCCTGACGGCCGGATGGCTGGCCCTCGACGGGCAGATCGGCATCGGGGCGCTCGTCATGGCCGTGGGCCTGGCGCAGTTCATCATGGAGCCGCTCCGGCTGTTCTCGGACATGCCGAAGTACGTGATGACGGCGCGTGCGTCGGCCGAGCGGATGGCCCTGGTGCTGTCCGCCCCGCCGGTGGCGGCCCCGGGGTCGGAGCAGCCGGCCCCGGGCGGGGACCTGGAGGTCGACTGCGTCCGGTACGGCTCCCTGCAGGGCGTGAAGTTCCACGTCCCGGCCGGCGAGTTCACGGCGATCGCGGCCTACCAGCCGCGGGCGGCGGCCGACCTCGCGTCCGTCTTCGCCGTGGCCGTCCCGCCGGACTCCTACGAGGGAGTGGTGCGGGTCGGCGGCCGGGAGCTCGCGGAGCTGTCGGTCGAGTCGGTCCGTGAGCGGATCCTGGTCAACCCCCACGACGCGGAGATCTTCGCCGGCACGCTCCGCTCGAACATCGACCCGTCGGGGACGAGCCGGACGGTGCCCGAGGCGGTCGAGGCGTCCATGCTGACCGACGTGGTGGCCCTGCACCGGCAGGGGCTCGACTACGAGGTCCGTGACCGCGGCTCGAACCTCTCCGGGGGGCAGCGCCAGCGGCTGTCCCTGGCCCGGGCCCTGGCCGCCGACACCGAGGTGCTCGTCCTGCGTGACCCGACGACCGCCGTGGACGCCGTCACCGAGCAGCTCGTCGCACGCAACATCGCGACGCTGCGGCGGGGCCGTACCACCGTCGTGATCACCAGCAGTCCGGCGCTGCTGGACGCCGCGGACCGGGTCCTCGTCCTGGACGGCGGGGTCGTCACGGCCGAGGGCACCCACCGCAGGCTGCTGGACACCGATCCGGCGTACTGCCTGGCGGTGACCCGGTGACCGGGCCACCGGTGGCGGGGGCGGGCGTCGCTCCCGTCGGTGTCAGTCGGCGAGCGTGAGCCGGATGCCGACGGTGCCGCGGTTGCCGCGCCGCAACTGACTGCCGAGGAGGGTGACCACGCCGAGCAGGCCGTACTTCTGCCGCAGCAGCGTCCGGTAGGCGGCGGTGCGCCCGGGGTCGAGGATCTCGGCGGTGGCCGGGTACGACTCGCCGGTCGGGTTGCCCCGCAGGTCGCAGGGGCCGACCAGGACGTCGGCGCGGTTCCGGATCCGCTTGACCTTCCAGGAGTCCGCGACGGTCCAGACGCCGAGTGCCTCCCCGTCCCGCACCACCCAGACGGGGGTCGGCACGGTGGTGCCGTCCTTCTTGTACGTGGTGACCAGCAGGTAGCTGCCGGAGGCGAGGTGGACCAGGCGTTCGAGCCGCTGCTTCTGACGCTCGGCCGGGTCCTGAGGGTCCTGAGGGTCCTGAGGGTCCTGAGGGTCGTTCGGGCCGGAGGGCGGGGTGGGGGCGCTCATGGCGGGAATTCTAGGGCGCCGACCAGGGAGCTCTCGCGCGCCGGAGGCGGCACCGCGCACGCGGTGCCCCGCCGGTCCGGGGTGTCGCGAGGAGGAACCCCGCCTCGGCCGGCGCCTCGGTGCCCGGGGGTCAGACCCGCCGCCCGGTCCGGCCCGTGGTGAGCCGGGTCCGGGCCGACACGGCCAGCCCCCGGGCCCGGCGGGCGAGCCGGCGGCGTCCGCGTCCGCCGACCGCCGTCGCGCCCGTGGCCCTGGCACCCACGGCCGTGGCACCCGCACAGGCCGCGCGCCCCGGCACGGCGGCGGGACGGAACCGGGGAGCGGCGTCGGGCCGGGCGGGGGTGCCCGGCGGGAACGCCGGGAGGGCGGGCGGGTGCGGAGCGGCGGGGGCGTCGGGCCCGGTGGGCGGTGCGACCGGGAAGGGGAACGCGCTCCACCGGGCGTATTCGGGGTACTGGGAGAACGCCGTCGGGGCGGCGGTCGGCGCGGAGCCAGGAACCGGGCCCGGCAGGGCGGTGCCCGCGGCGGTCCTCGGGTGCAGACGCCGTCGGGTCCGGACCCGGGCCGCCGCCCAGAGCGCCAGCGCCCCGCACAGCGTGACCGCCGTCCAGCCGGCCGGCCCCAGCACGTGGTCGGCCTGCCGGATCGCGTGCGGCAGTACACCCGAGGCCGGCGCCTCGGCGGCCTCCGAGGCCGCGGCCGGGGCGGAGGCTCCCGCCTCCTCGACCAGGTGCCCGACCGGCTCGACCTTGCCCGCCGCCGCGAACCCCCAGTCCAGCAGCGCCGCCGCCTCGTCGTACACCTTGGTCTGCTGCTCCGGGTGCATGACCGTCACGAGCAGGGTCCGCCCGCCGCGTTCTGCGGCGCCGGTGAAGGTGGCCCCGGCGTTGGTGGTGTAGCCGTTCTTCACCCCGATCAGGCCCGGGTACCTGCCGAGCAGGCGGTCGGTGTTGGCGATGTCGAACGAGGAGCGCAGGCCGGTCGCCTTGTCGACCCCGCCCGGGAAGCGGGCGGTGCGGGTCGAGCAGTACGCACGGAAGTCCGGGTTGCGCAGCCCGGCCCGCGCGAAGAGCGTGAGGTCGTACGCCGAGGAGACCTGGCCGTCCTGGTCGTAGCCGTCCGGCGAGACGACCCGGGTGTCGCGGGCCTGGAGGGCGTCGGCCCGGCCCTGCATCTGTGCGACGGTCCTCGCGATCCCGCCGTTCATGTGGGCGAGCACGTGGACGGCGTCGTTGCCGGAGGCGAGGAAGACCCCCCGCCAGAGGTCCTCGACCCGGTACGGCAGGTTCTCCTTGATCCCGACCAGGCTGCTGCCCGCACCCAGCTCCGCCAGCTCGGCCGGCGTCACCCGGTGCTCCAGGGCGCGGTCGAACCGGGGCAGCACGGTGTTGGCGAAGAGCATCTTGAGCGTGCTGGCGGGCGGCAGCGGCAGGTGCGCGTTGCGGGCCGCGAGCACCTCGCCGGTGGCCGCGTCGGCGATCAGCCACGACCGCCCGGTCAGCGCGGCGGGGAGGTCGGGCGCACCGGCGCGGAGGGCCACCTGGACGGCCGGGCGGCCGAGCCGCTCGCCGCCGACCACGGCGGCGGCGTCCTGCGCGGCACCGGCGCCGGGGAGGGCGGTCCCGGACGCGGCTCCGGACGCTCGGGCGGTGGCGGTGGCGGTGGCGGTGGCGGTGGGCGCGGTGGCGGCGGTGCGCGCCGGCGTGGTGGGCGCCGTCGGTGCGGCGGGCCGGGCGGACGCCCGCGTGGGTGTCGCCGTGGCAGCTGCCGTCGTACGGGCCGCGGCGGTGCGCGCCGCTGCCGTGGGCGTCGTCGTGGGCTTCGCCGTCGAGGACGCCGCGAAGGCGGCGGCCGAGCCGGCCGACGACCCGGCGGCGAGGACGAGCGCGGCGACGGCGCCCGCCGCCGGCCTACCGGCGCGGGCACGTCTGCTGACGTGGAGTGACCTCTGCTGCACACCGCGAACGTACCCGGGCGCCCGCCGCCCCGCCCTGCCCGCTGCTCCGTCCGGGCCCGTCCCCGGAGCCGCCGGGCGCCGCCCGATGCCGTCCGTGGACCCGTGGCGGTGCGGCCGGGGCGCCCGCCCGTGGGCCCGCGGGGTGCGCGGGACGCAAGCCCGGGCGGTGCTGGTACGGTTCGGAACCATGTTCGCTCCTCGTGCGTGACCGACCCGCCACGACCGCGCCCGTTCGACCGGCGCGGCGCTCCGGTGTCCCCGTACGCACCCGGGCCGAGGGCCGTCACGCCCCGCCCGGTTCTTCCGAGGAACGATCCCGTGTCCACGCCTTCCCCCGCGCCCGCGCGCACCCCGTCCGACGGCGCCTCCCGCCGTCCCTCCTACCGCGCCGTGCTCGGCGCACCGCACGCCCGCCGCACCTTCGCCGCCGCCCTGCTCGGCCGCCTCTCCTACGGGACGGTCCCGCTGGCGCTGCTGCTCGCCGTCCGCGACGCCACCGGTTCGTACTCGGCGGCCGGCGTGGCCATGGCCCTGTTCGCGCTGGCCAGCGTGCTCCTCTCGCCGGCCAGGGCCGCCCTGGTCGACCGGTACGGACCCCGGCGCGCCCTGCCGCCGATGGCCGGCCTGTACGCCGCACTGCTCCTGGCCGTGGCCGGCGCCACCGCGAGGCCGGGGGTCGAGCCGCCGGCCGTCGGGATCCTGGTGGTCGCCGCCGGGGCCTGCACGCCGCCGCTCGGACCGGTCATGCGGACGCTCTGGCGCCGGCTGCTGCCCGACCCGGCACTGCTCCGCCGCGCCTACAGCCTGGACGGGGTGGCCGAGGAACTGCTCTTCGTCACCGGGCCGTTGCTGGTCGGCGTGCTGCTCCCGGTCGTCGGCCCGGCCGGTGCCGTGGCGGTGGGCGCGGCCCTGGTCCTCTCCGGGACGCTGCTGCTGGTCGCGGCTCCGGCCGCTGCCCGAGCGCCCTCGGTCGACGCGCCCTCGGCCGACGCGCCCTCGGCCGACGCGCCTGCGGTGGTTCCGCCCGAGGTCACCGCGACCGGGACCGCTCCCGCCGGGACCGCCCCCGCCCGGACCGCTCCGGCCGTACCGCCGGCCGCCGGGCAGGCCACCGCCGGTGGGCCCCGGGGCGGGCGGCTCGGCGGCGGGGGAGAGCTGCGCCGCGCGGTGCTCGCGGCAGCCGTGACCGGTCTCGCGCTCGGCGCGCTCGACCTGATGGTGGTCGTCTCCGCCGAGCAGCAGGGCCGTCCGGGGGCGGTCGGCTGGGTGCTGGCGGCTCTCTCGGCGAGCAGTGCCGTCGGAGGTCTCGCCCTCGGCGCGCTCGACCGGCCGATGTCCAACGCGGCCCGGTTGCCGCTGTTGACCGCCGGCCTGGGACTGTCGCTGGCCGTCGCGGGGCTCGCACCGAACCTCCTCCTGCTCGGCGCCGGTGTCGCGCTCGCCGGACTCTTCGTCTCACCCGCCGTCACCACCGCCTACCTGGTGGCGGACGAGGCGGTCGCACCCGACGCCCGGACCCGGGCCGGGGCCTGGGTGAACACCGCGCTCAACGCCGGTTCGGCCGGCGGTGCCGCGACCGTCGGCCTGCTGGTCGGACAGCTGCCGCTGCCCCTCTGTTTCGCCCTCGCCGCGGCCCCGGCCCTCCTCGCCGTGCCGCTGCTCGCCGCGCCGGCCTTCCGCGGGCGCGACTTTGGTGGCGGTCGCCCGCTCCGAAAGTCGGATTCGGGTGACGACCCGGCGCTCTAGCGTCCGGGGAATGAAGAACCTGCTCGGATTCGTGAGCTTCGTCCTCGTGGTCGGAGGCATCAGCGGTCTCGTCTCGGACCACCTCTGGGGCCTGCACGTCTTCGGCTTCCTCCGCTACCTGATCCCCACCGGGTACGAGACGGTGGGCTACCTGGTGATGATCGTCCTGGGCGCGGCCCTCGCCGGGGTGGTGGCCCTCCTCGACCGCGGGGGGCGCGACGACTGACGCGGACCCTCCGGTCCCCGGTTGGGCGACGGGAGTGAAACTCGTTCGTGGACATCCGGGCCGACGGCCCCGCTTGAGGAGGGCGGCGCGCCCCGCCGCGCACGATCGGGCGAGGATCTCATCGGATGAGGAGTACATATGATCAAGAAGATCGTCGTCGTCGCCGCTGCCGGCGGCCTGGTGCTCGCGGGTGCGAGCACGGCCGTCGCAGGCTCGGGCGCCCACCACGGGTACGGCGGCCACGTCGACCGGAAGCCCGTCGCCGGCTGCGCCGTCGGCGGAGACGCCGGCGTGGCGAACATCTGCGGCAATACGAACGTCTACAGCCCCAACATTCTGGGCGGCCTCCTCAACCTGTTCCCCGCGCCCCCGGTCAACGGTGGCGGAGGCGGGGGCAACAACGGCGGAGGCGGGGGCAACAACTGACCCCGACCGCCGCCGTCCCGCCCACTCCCCGACCCGGGTGACCGGGCCGGGGCGTGCCGGGTGTCACGCATCCACGGGCCGGGCGGGCGCGGTGGGCGACCACTGTCGACGATCGCACCTCATGGAACAGGGTGTACTGCCTCGTTCGGGCCACGGGTGGGGCTGACCCGGCCCCCGCCCGGGCGGGACGGGACAGGGGGTTCCCGGGGGACGCCGCTGGGCAGGGTGAGGGCGAACGGTCGGGCGCCGTCCGTCCGATCCGGTGGCGAGCCGCGACCAGGGAGGGCCGCATGACCTTGCAGGCGTACGGGCACATCGCACACCGTCAGGTCGAGGTGAACGGAGTCCGGCTGCACGTCGCGGAACAGGGGGAGGGGCCGCTCGTCCTGCTCCTGCACGGGTTCCCGGAGAGCTGGTACTCCTGGCGGCACCAGTTCGCCCCGCTCGCCGCGGCGGGCTACCACGTGGTCGCCGTCGACCAGCGCGGCTACGCCCGCAGCGAGCAGCCCGAGTCCGTCGACGCCTACACGCTGCTCCACCTGGTCGGCGACGTCGGCGCCCTGATCGGCGCCCTCGGCGAGGAGCGGGCCGTCCTGGTCGGCCACGACTGGGGCGCCCCCGTCGCCTGGACCACCGCCACCCTCCGCCCCGACCTGGTGCGCGCGGTCGCGGGGCTGAGCGTGCCGCCGCTGCCGACGCTCGGGCTGCCGCCGCTGGCGCAGCCCCGACAGCTGTACGGCGACGGCTTCTACCAGATCTACTTCCAGCGCCCCGGCGTCGCCGACGCCGAACTGGCGGAGGACCTGCACTCCACCTTCCGCCGCATGCTCGTCGGCGGATCCGGTGACCGCCCCGGCTCCGAGCGGCCGCAGGCCTGGACGGTGCCCGAAGGGCGGACCCTGCTCGACACCCTCCCCGATCCGGAGACGCTGCCCGGCTGGCTCTCCGCGTCCGACATCGAGGCCTTCGTCGCCGACTACGCCGAGCACGGCGAGCGCGCCTTCACCGGCGGCCTCAACTGGTACCGCAACATCGACCGCAACAACGAGCTGCTCGCGGGCCTCGTCGGCCGCCTGGTCGAGGTGCCGGCCCTCTACGTGGTCGGCGACCGGGACATGGTGTCGGCGATGATCCCCGAGGAGGCGCTGCGCCGGCTGCTCGACGCCATGGCGCCCAAGCTGTACCGGCACGTCACGCTCCCGGGGGCCGGGCACTGGACGCAGCAGGAGCGGCCGGCGGAGGTGACGGCGGCCCTGCTCGACTTCCTCCGGCACCTGGACGGCTGAGCGGACCGGCCCGTCGGACCGGCTCGTCGGACCGGCGGGCTCGTCAGACCGGTAGCAGGTGGGCGATGAAGTCGCCCAGGCGGCGGGAGTTGGGGCAGGAGTGCATCTCCACCACCTCGGCGTACACGCGGGCGGCGGAGTCGCCGGTACCCCAGAGGGAGCGCTGCTCGGGATTCAGCCAGTAGACGCGGCGGGCCCGGGCGGCAACCAGGCGGAGCGCGGGCACGTTGGGATCGCGGTGGTTGTTCCGGGCGTCGCCGAGGACCAGCACGCTGGTGCGCGGGCCGACGGCGTCCAGGTGGTCGTCGGCGAACTCGCCGAGCGCCGAGCCGTAGTCGCTGTTGCCGTGGTAGCCCGTCACCCGGGCCTCGGTGAGGATCCGGCGGGCCAGTGCGGCGGGGTCGGCGCCGCCCCGGGTGAGCAGCCCGGTCACCTCGGCGGTGCGGTTGACGAAGGCGAACACCCGGACCTTGCTGAACTGGTCGCGCATCGCCTGGACGAGCAGCATGGTGAAGTCGGCGAAGCCCGCGACCGAGCCGGAGACGTCGCAGAGCAGCACCAGTTCCGGCCGGGCCGGCCGGCGCAGCCGGTACGCGGGGCGCAGTGGGACGCCGCCGGTGGAGAGCGAGCGGCGCAGGGTGCGGCGCAGGTCGATCCGGCCGCGCGCCGCCCGGCGTCGGCGCGCGGCCGTCCTGGTGGCCAGCTTCCGGGCCAACGGGTGGACGGTGCGCCGAAGTTCGGCGAGCTGGTCGCGGCCGGCGGCGAGGAAGTCGATCCGGTCGACGGTGGGCGCGACGGCCCGCGCGGCGACCTGTTCGGTGCCGCGGAGCTCGGCCGCCCGGCGGCGTGCCTCGGTGGCGACCATGGCGCGGAACCCCTGGATGCGGCGCCGGATCTCGTCGGGGAGGAGGTGGTCGGCGACGTCCGCGCCGTCCGGGCCGGTGCCGTCGGGGTCGCGGACGGTGCCCGCTCGCAGCGCCGCGAGGACGCGGGCCAGCAGGGTTTCGGGCGCGAGCCGGCCGAGCGCCTGGTAGGCGGACCAGCCGCTGGTGCCGGGCGTTGCGGATCCGCCGCCGGTGCCGTACCGGCCGAACGCGGCCACCACCTCGCCCGCGAGGCGGGCCTGGGCGGCCCGGTCGTCGGCGGCGAGTGCGGCGGCCAGCCGGGCCCGGAGGTCCTCGCGGAGCGCGGCGTCCTCGGCGGAGGGGTTCGGGGCGGAGGGGTTCGGGCCGGGGGCGTCCGGGGCGTGCGGCGCGCCTTCGGTGTCCTGGGCCGCGTTCCGGCGTACGGCCTCCGGGGCGCCGACGCCGAGCGGGAAGAACAGGTCGAAGGCGGCGTCGAAGACCGGCCGTTGCCCGTCGGACCGCAGCAGGGCGGCGGCCAGGCCGGCCCGGACCTGCTCGCGTTCGGCGAGGCCGAGGACGTCGAGCACGGCTGCCGCGTCCACCGTCTCGGCCGGGCCGATCCGCAGGCCGTGGCCGCGCAGCGACCGGACGAAGCCGGTCAGCCGGGCGGCGAGGTCGGCGGCCGGCGTGGTGCCGGCGCCGGGGGTGGCGGTGGCGTCGTCGGCGCGGTCCGGCGGGGGGCTCATGCCAGGGTGAGCTTCTGTGCGGCCTTCACCACATCGTCCTGGTGTTTGAGGATCACGCCGAGGGTGGATCGGACGAGTGCCTCGTCAAGGGTGTCGGCGCCGAGCGCGAGCAGGGTGCGGGCCCAGTCGACGGTCTCCGCCACGGACGGCGCCTTGCGCAGTTCCATGGTCCGCAGTGCGCCGACCACCCGGACCAGCGAGTCGGCCAGCGCCGCGTCCAGTCCGGGCACCTTCAGCCGGACGATGCGGCGCTCCAACTCGGCCTCCGGGTAGTCGAGGTGGAGGAAGAGGCAGCGGCGGCGCAGGGCCTCGGAGAGCTCCCGGGTGGCGTTGGAGGTGAGCAGGACGAACGGTCGTCGGGTCGCGGTGATGGTGCCCAGTTCCGGGACGGTGACCTGGAAGTCGCTGAGCACTTCGAGCAGCAGCGCCTCCACCTCGACGTCGGCCTTGTCCATCTCGTCGATCAGCAGCACGGTCGGCTCGTCGCCGCGGATGGCGGTGAGCAGGGGGCGGGTGAGCAGGAACTCCTCGCCGAAGATGTCGGTGCGGGCCCCGTCCCAGCCCTCGTCCCGCCCGGCGGTGATCCGGAGCAGCTGTTTGGCGTGGTTCCACTCGTAGAGCGCGCGGGCCTCGTCGATGCCCTCGTAGCACTGGAGCCGGACCAGCCGGGCGCGGCCGATCGCGGCGACGGCCTTGGCGAGCTCGGTCTTGCCGACCCCGGCCGGGCCCTCCACCAGGAGGGGCTTGCCGAGCCGGTCGGCGAGGAAGACGGTGGTGGCGACCCCGGTCGAGGCCAGGTAGCCCGCCTCGGCCAGCCGCGCGGCGGTGTCGGCCACCGACTCGAAGAACCCCGTGCCCTCGCCGCCCATGCGTGCTCCACTCCCGGTCGCTCACGGTGCCTGTCGCCAGCACCCTACCGGTGGGTCACTTCGCTGTCGCGTGCCGAACGGCGTGGGGGGGGCCGGGGGGGCCCCCCCCCCGGGTGGGGGCGGCCGCCGGCCCCCCGACACCACGCCCTCCAGGTAGCCGCGGGCCCGCTCCGTCCTCGGATAGGCCTCCAG
>NZ_JBHXDN010000009.1:174727-201287 GCF_042726075.1 Kitasatospora sp. NPDC127035
GGGCCCCACCGGCCCCCGCTCCACGCCACCCACCGGGGTCTACTCGCGGGTGTCCCCCCGCCCCCGGGGGGGCGCGCCCGGCGCCCCCCCACGCCGCGCGCAGGTGCCGAGGGCCCTGCCGGGGGCGATCAGTTGATGTAGATGTGCGGGTTGCCGGGCACGGAGCTGTCGGTCACCGGCCCGTAGGTCGCGCTGAAGTACCCGGTCGCGAAACAGGTGCTCGGGCCGGAGACCTTCGGGAACGCCTGGGAGCTGAAGCCGATGGTCTGGCCGACGTTGCTGGTGGTGCCGGCGATGCTGCCCGGCGCGCGGTAGACGCAGGTGATGGTGCCGAGGACGGTCTTCAGCACCACCGTGGTCTGCAGCGGCCCGGCCGCGGTCGGGCTGAGGCTGACCGGGTTGCCGGCCGCGTCGCTGACCGAGTTGGTGTACGGCAGGTTGTTGACCGTGATGCTCTGCACGCTGGTCACGCCGATCACGTTGGCGGTGCAGGAGCCGAAGGTGTGGCTGTTGAGCTGCTCGGTGGCCACGCCCGGGGCGGCCGGGTTGCTGGTCACGGTCGCGGAGAACGACGAGGTGGCGCACTTGATGCCGCTCGTCCCGGTCGCGCTGGAGTAGAAGGTGGCGTAGCTGCCGGCCACCAGGTTGGCGGTGAGGACGTCGCCGACGGCGACGTTCGGACCGCCGGGGGCGGTGTGGGTGAGCACGGCGGGGCCGGCGGCCTGGGCGGGGGTGACGGTGCCGGCGGCCAGCACCGCGGCGGCGGCGAGGGCGGCGGTACCGAGGGTTCGGCGGATGCGCATGAGGGTGTGCCTCTCTCCTGGCGGAGTCGGGTGGGGGGGGGGAGCCCGTGAGGTCGCGTGGGGGTGGCGTGCGGCGGTGGCCGGCCGAGGAGCGACCGCGACGGGGTGGTACGGGTGGTGGGGCACCGCGGACGGTGACTCGGCGGGCCCGGCGCCACGGGCCCGCCCGTACGGCGAGGCAGGTCGAGGTACGTGGCGGCACGGCGCCGTGGTACGGCGGGGAGCCGGGCGGTACGTCGACGTACGTCGGGTACGGCGGCAGTACGGCGAGGAGGGTGCGGGTGGTGCGGATGGCGCGCGAAGGGTACGGGTGGTGCGTGGGCACGCCGGGTGCACGTCGGCGGCTGCCACCGCCGGGCATGCGTTCGCCATACTGGACAGTCGGAACGCGTGCGGGTCTCCGGCGGCCTGGCCGCAGATTGGAAACCCGTCAGTGTTGTAAACCGGACGTCGCGTCAATGTCAAGACAAAACACAGGAGTTGGCGATGAAACCGGAGTCAGCTACTCGTCGTGGGGACGTACTCCTGCCCGGCGCGCGCACCGGCCGGGACCCGGCCCGATCGATCAAACGCGGTCCGAGCCGGCTGCCGCCCGACGTGGTCGCCGCCACCCAGCGGGAGCGGCTGCTCGACGGGTTGGTGCACACGGTGGCGCAACACGGCTACCAGCGAGCCACGGTGAGCGACATCTGCCGCGCGGCGGGGGTGACCAGACCGGTCTTCTACGAGCTGTTCACCGGCAAGGAGGACGCCTTCCTGGCCGCTCACCGGCACGGGACGGGGGTCGTGATCCGCCGGATGGCGGCGGCCTTCGCGGTGGCGCCGGACTGGTGCACCGGGATCCGCGAGGCGCTCCGGGCGATGCTCGAACTGCTGGCCGGGGTGCCGGCCTTCGCCACCATGGCGGTGATCGAACTGGACGCCGTGGGGCCGGCCGGGCGCCGCGAGCGGGACCAACTCCTCACCCGGTTCCGGGCCTTCTTCGCCGAGGTGCCGCAACTTCCCGACGGGGTGGCGGCGGAGGCGATGGTCGACGCGGTCGTCGGCGGCGTGTACAGCATGCTCCAGCGCTGCATCGACGCCGGGCGGACGGAGGAACTGCCGAGCCTGCTGCCGACGTTGAGCCTGTTCTGCCTGGCGCCGTTCCTCGGTCCGGAGGAGGCGGCGCGGCGCCTTGCGGCGGTTCCGGCGCCGCCGGAGCCCGGTGCGCCGGAGCCGTCGTCCCCGACCGGGTCGGGCCCGGTCGGGGGTGCCCCGGACCGGGTCCGAGCGGTCGATGATCCTTCGTGCACCCGTATTGACCCCTTGAATACCGGGCAGTAGCTTCCCAGTTACCCACTGCGGATCCGACGGCCCGCCCCGCTGCCGAGAGGCGGTCCACCCGGCCGGTCCGCAGAACGCTGTCCGCGCCAGGACAACGTGCCTGTGCCTGCCCGTCCACCGTTCGAGGGAGCACACATGGCCACGTCCGATGACGCAGCCCGCACCACCGAGACCACCGAGACCGCCGAGGCGCCCACCGGGTTCAGAGGACGGGTCCGGCTGAAGCGCACCGCGCTGATGGCCGTTCCCGCCGTCGCCGCCGGCGCCCTGTTGATGACCCTGACCGCGCAGGGCGTGCTCGCCGCCCAGTTCGCCATCTCCGGCATGCCGTTCACCGTCACGGCCGACAGCCTGGACGGCGTCGGCTTCGAGCAGTTCGGCAGCCTGGACCACATGATCGAGAACAGTCCCAACGAGGGGGACACCGGCGGGCAGGTGCTGGTCGCCGTCTCCGCGATCAAGGAAGCCTCGCTCACCAGGCTCTGCCAGAGCGTGGACCTGGGCGGCATCAACCTGCTGATCAAGGCCGGGGACGCCGGGACGCCCGTCACCGCCACCGACCTCACGACCGACTCCGACCTGCTCTCGGGCGACGCGGAGTTCAAGAACATCGAGATCGGCGGCGACGCGAGCACCTACACCAAGGCCGGCGTCAAGGGCCTGCCGGGCGTCTTCGGGCAGCAGGCCGACACCGTGAAGATCCGCAACCTGCGGCAGCACAACTACGCCACCACGGCCGGGGCCTTCAAACTGCCCAACCTCCGGCTGACCTTCAGCTCGGAGGGCTGCTGACGGTGGCCGAGCCCGAACCCGCCGCAGGACCCGCACCCGGGAACGCCTCCGCCGGGCAGGACGGCCGGCCGAGCAGCGAGCAGGACGGCCGGCCGACCGCCGGGCAGGCCGTCGAGGAACGCCCCGCCCGGACCGGAGCCCGCCCCGGTCGGCGGGGCTGGCGGGGCCGACGGCCCTTCTGGGGCGGGCTGCTGGTCCTCCTGGGCGGCGCGGAGATCCTCTTCACCCTCCGGGCCCCGCTGCCCGTCGTCCTGCACATCGGGCTCCAGGGACTGGCCGGCTACCTCGTCCCGTCGGTGATGACGCTCTGCGGCCTGCTGATCCTCTTCAACCCGGCCCAGCGGCTGTTCTACTCGATCGTCGCCGTCCTGGCGTCGCTGGGCAGCTGGCTCACCTCCAACCTGGGCGGGTTCCTGATCGGCATGCTGCTCGGCGTGGTCGGCAGCTGCCTGACCTTCGGATGGCTGCCCGACCAGCCCCCGCGCCGCCGCCTGCTGCGCCGGGGCTCCGGCCGCCGCAAGGCGGCCCGCCCGGCCGGGGCGTGAGCCGGGCGGGCGCCGTACCTGCGCCCCGCCCCCGGTGATCGGAGAGCACCGGGGGCGGGGATCCGGGCGCCGACGGCGGCGCGTCCGTGCGCCGGACCGCGCCGTCGGACCGGGGCGGTCGGGCGGGGTGGGCGGGACGGTGACGGGGGACCGGGGAGGTCAGATCGTCGCGGTGTCGATCACGAAGCGGTACCGCACGTCACTCGCCAGCACCCGGTCGTACGCCTCGTTGATCTGCTCCGCCCGGATCAGCTCGATCTCCGCGCCGATGCCGTGCTCGGCGCAGAAGTCGAGCATCTCCTGCGTCTCCGGCAGGCCGCCGATCATCGAACCGGCCAGCGACCTGCGTCCGACGAGCAGCGCGTGCGCGTTGATCGAGACCGGCTTCTCCGGCGCCCCGACCTGGACCAGGGTGCCGTCGGTCCGCAGCAGCCCGAGGTAGCCGCTCAGATCGAGGTCGGCCGAGACGGTGTTGACGATCAGGTCGAAGGTGCCGGCCAGCTCGGTGAAGGTGGCCGGGTCGGAGGTGGCCCGGTAGTCGTGGGCGCCCAGCTTCAGCCCGTCCTCGCGCTTGCGCAGCGACTGGCTCAGCACGGTGACCTCCGCCCCCTTGGCACGGGCGATCTTCACCCCCAGGTGGCCGAGGCCGCCCAGACCGACGATCGCGACCTTGCGGCCGGGACCGGCGCCCCAGCGCGTCAACGGGGAGTACAGGGTGATGCCCGCGCAGAGCAGCGGCGCGGCGACGTCCAGCGGCAGCGCCCCGGGGATGCGCAGCGCGTAGTTCTCGTCGACCACCAGCTGCCTGGCGTAGCCGCCGTAGGTGGGCGCGCCGTCCCGGCCGACCGCGTTGTAGGTGAAGACCGCGCCGCTCCCACCGGTGCAGTACTGCTGGAGTCCGGCCCGGCAGCTGTCGCACTCCCGGCAGGAGTCGACGAAGCAGCCGACCCCGACCCGGTCGCCGACCGCCCAGCGGGTGACCTCCGGGCCCACCTCGCCGACCACGCCGGCGATCTCGTGGCCGGGGACCATGGGGAAGATCCCCGGGCCCCAGTCCTCGGAGACCTGGTGGATGTCCGAGTGGCAGATACCGGCGTAGGCGATGTCGATCAGGATGTCGTGGGCACCGAGCGCCCGGCGGGGGACGGTGGTCCGCTCCAGGGGGGCCTTCGGGGCCGGGGCGGCGTACGCGGCGACGGTGCTGCCGCCCGCCTCGGTGCGGGCGGCCTCGACGTCGCCGGCCTCGGCGTTCGTGTGGATGGTGTCCGTGACCGTGGTGTTCGTCATGCCTCAAGGCTCGGTCCGGCGGCCCGGGGTAGACAGACCAGTGCCTAACGTAGGCACGGCCTTCCTACCACCGGCAGTATCACCCTCCAGCACTCGCCGGGAGCCCGGTCGCACGCATACTGCAGACGTGGACCAGCGCACCGAACTCAGCGAATTCCTCCGGTCCCGGCGTGCCCGGCTCCAGCCGTCCGACGTCGGCCTGCCCGACTACGGCGGCCGGCGACGGGTCCCCGGGCTGCGCCGGGAGGAGCTGGCCCAGCTGGCGGGCGTGAGCACGGCGTACTACGTCCGGCTGGAGCAGGGCCACGGGGAGAACGTCTCGGCCGCCGTCCTGGACGCGATCGCCCGCGCCCTGCGGCTCTCCTCCGCCGAGCGCGAGCACCTGCGCCGCATCACCAAGCCCGCGCGCCGCCGCCCTGGTCGCGGCCGTTCCACCCGCCCACAGCAGATCCGCCCCGAGTTCCAGCAGCTGCTGGACGCGATGGAGAGCGTCCCGGCCTACGTGCTCGGGCGGCGCCTCGACGTGATCGCGTGGAACCCGCTCGGCAACGCGCTGGCGGGGGACTTCGCGGCGCTCCCGCCGGAGCACCGGAACATGGCCTGGCAGGTCTTCCTCGATCCGGCCGCCCGCGAGCTCTACCTGGACTGGGAGACCAAGGCCGCCGACGTGGTCGGCATTCTCCGGCTGGACGCGGGCCGGGACCCGGACGACCCGAGACTGACCTCGCTGATCGGCGAACTCTCCCTCAAGAGCGGCGAGTTCCGTCGTCTCTGGGCCGCGCACGACATCCGGGACAAGGGCCACGGCACCAAGGAGCTGCACCACCCGGTGGTGGGCCGGCTCACGCTGCGCTACGAGACGCTGCGCCCGGCGGAGGAGTCGGACCAGGTGCTCGTCGCCTATCACGCCGACCCGGGCTCGCCGTCGGCCGAGTCGCTCCGGCTGCTGGCCAGCTGGACCGCGACCGGGCCGGCACGGCCGTCCTCGCCGGCCGTCCGGCCGGACGGTGCGCCGCCGCCGGACGCCTCGCCGGTGCACGGGGACGCGGGACGGCCCCCGACCCCGCCGGTGTAGCTCCCCGGGGAGTCCGGCGGCCCTGCCGGCAGCGCCCGCCCGGCGTGGCGGGCGTCGCCGCCCCCGCGTCCGAACGTTGCCGGCGGCCGGGGCCCGTCGGGACGGCCGGTCCTCCCGGAAGCGTGCCGTCATGGCGGCACCCCGGTAGCCGCGCGGCCGTGGCCGTGGCCGTGGCGGCGATGGGTCGGGAGTCCTCTTTGTGGCGGGGTCGTTGGTCCGGTGGTCCCGGGAGGGCCGGGACCACCGGCCCTTTCCCGGTGGCGCGTCCTGCCGTCTACTGGACCGGGAGCCACCCCCGGGCCGCCGCCTGCCCGAAACCCGGTCGGGGCGGGTCCGTCGCCGGTCGACGGCATGAACGGGCCTGTCCTGTCATGTAACTGACGGGTAGTTAGGCTGCCGGTCATGGAGATCAGCAGCACCACCACCGAGTACGACCGCCTGATCGCGCGGCACCATGCCATGCGCCTTCGCCGGCGGATCCTCACGCCGGCGTCGTCCCCGCTGGACTCCTTCCCCGGCGCCCGTCCCGGCTCGCGCCCCGGCGGCGTCGGTCCCGGTGCCCTCGACGCCGGTGCGGGCGGGGCCCTCGACGCCGGGGACTTCGACGCCGCCGCCGACCAGCGGCTGATCATGGGCACCCTCGGCCTGGTCGCCCCGTTCGCCGACCTGATCGACCACCTCTACGCGTGCATGTTCCGCCGCCGCCCGTACCTCCGGGCGCTCTTCCCGGACTCGATGGAGTTCCAGCAGGTCCACCTGGAGCGGATGTTCGACTACCTGGTCGAGAACCTGCACCGGCCCGCCCAGCTGTCCGCCACGCTCGCCCAACTCGGCCGCGACCACCGGAAGCTCGGGGTCCGGCCGGTTCACTACCAGGCCTTCGAGGAGGCCCTCTGCGAGGCGATCCGGCACCGGGCCGGATCCCGGTGGAGCGCCGGACTGGAGGACGCCTGGGTGCGGATGCTGCGGTTCGCGGTCGAGGCGATGGTGGCCGGCGCCGAGTCGGCGCTCACCGAACCCCCGTACTGGCACGCGGTGGTGGTCGGCCACGAGCGCCGCCGACCCGACCTCGCCGTGCTGCGGGTCCGCACCGGCGAGCCCTACCCGTACCGGGCCGGCCAGTACGGGACGGTGGAGCACCCGCGGCTGCCGCACACCTGGCGGCAGTACTCGATGGGCTGTGCGCCGCGCGCCGACAACGAGTTGGAGTTCCACGTGCGCCGCACCGGCCCGGGCGGCGTCAGCGAGGCGCTGGTGGAGCACACGGCCGTCGGCGACCGGCTTCGGCTCGGGCCGCCGCGCGGCACGCTGATGCCGGACGACGACAGCCGGGACCTGCTGCTGGTGGCCGGCGGCACCGGACTCGCCCCGATGAAGGCGATCGTCGAGCAGCTGGTCGAGCACCGCCCGCGCGGTCGCCGGGTCCACCTCTTCGTCGGCGCCCGGGCCCGGGCCGATCTCTACGACTGGCCGTCGCTCGCCGAACTCGGCGGCCGTAAGCCCTGGTTGGAACTGGTGCCGGTGGCCGACGACGCGGCCGGCGGGCGACCGGGTGCCGGCCCGGGCCGCCGGCTCGCCGAGGCGGTCGGCCGGGCCGGCGACTGGTCCGAGCACCTGGTCTGCGTCAGCGGCCCGGCCGGCCTGGTGACCGAGGTCCGGACCAGGCTGGCCGCCGACGGCCTACCGGCGAGCCGGATCCACCACGACCCGGTGCTCGGCCGGGTCTGACCGCCGCCGACGGCCAGGGCGACCGGCGGCGGGCCCTTCGGCACCGCCGCCGGAGGGCCCGCCAACGGCCGCGACACCCCTGCTCGGGGACCGCGACCGGGACCGCAACCCCGACCGCGACCGCGACGGGGACCGCGACCGCCCGGGACTACCGGTAGCAGTACGAGTCCGAGGAGGCGTCCCCGCCCGCCAGGTGGGTCTGGTGCACGCGCAGCCCGCGGAACTCCTCGCCGTGCGGGAAGAAGCGCCGGTCCACGGTCAGCCCGCCCGCCTCCGGGTCGGCGTCCAGCTTGACGATCCACGGCTCGATCCCGTCGGGGTAGAACTGGTCGTCCCACGCCCCGTACAGCGAGTTGGTGACGTAGAGCCGCCGACCGTCCCGGCTGATCTCGACCATCTGCGGCGCCCCGCTCAGCGGTCGGCCGGGCTGGGCCGGGTGCGGCGTGCGGGCCGCGACCCCGCCGAGCCGCACCGAGGCCGTGAGCCGCGGGTGGAACGGGTCCGACACGTCGTACTGGAACAGCTCGCCGGTGCCCCAGGCCGAGACGTACAGCCAGCGGTCGTCGACCGACAGGTTGATGTCCGTGATCAGCGGCGGCACCGCGCCGAACGGCTGGAGGGCCGGCGGCAGGTCCTCGGCCTTGGCCTCCTCGGCGGGTATCTCGATCACCTTCCGCGCCGTGAACGCCTCGCCCTGCCGGTACCAGAGCCAGACCGACGCGGAGAGGTCCTCCACGTTGGTGACCACCCCGGCGAACCCCCACTCCGCCTGCGGATCGTGCGCCGGGCGCAGCTCCAGCACCATCTGGTACTGGTCGCCGAGGTCGATCCGCTGAAGGTGCCGGCCCGAGTCGAGCTCCCAGAAGTGCAGCGCGTGCCCGTACTTGCGACCCAGCAGCAGCTCCGGGACGACGCCGTCCTCGACCATCCACGGGGTGCCCCACTCGCTGGTGACACCCACGTTGGTCCCGAGGTGCCACCACACGTCGTAGGCGAAGTTCTGCGGTCCGCGCTCGGTTTCCCAGGGGCGCAGCACCTCGAAGGTGGTGTGGTCGAGCAGCGCCACCCCGCCGGGCCCGTCCGCGCCCTCCGCCGCACCGAGGCAGGAGAGGAACACGCCGTCCGGTCCGCAGTGCAGCGTGTGCGGCCGCGAGTAGCCCGCTCTCTTCGCGAGCTCCTCCGCCTCGACGGTCTTCACCAGCCGTGGCCGCACCGGATCCGGTCGGGTGTCCAGCACGTGCAGCTTCGACGACCGCAGCCCGGGCAGCAGCAGGTACCGCCGCTCCGGGTTGTCGTGGCAGGCGTGCGCGAGCGCGCTGGAGCAGGCGTTCCACCCGAAGTGGTGCAGCTCGTCACCGACCCCCGGCATGGCGGTGAAGTTGAGGACCCGCCCGTAGCTCGGCGACTCCGGGTCGGCGTCGACGGTGATCAGCGCGTCCGGCTGCTGCGCCGACCGGTCGAACCCGGCGACGTACGCGAGCTTCTCCGGCGGCGCGGCGATCGCCTCGGCGGGCGTGCGGTAGAGGGAGGGGTCGCTGTGTCCGTCCTGGTGGTCGTCGTGCGGGCCGTGTCCGTGCGGCATGCTGGCTCCTCAACTCGCCTTCTCGGCAAGGGAAGTGACAGGGGCCCGGGTAGCCTTCCACAGATTCACGGGCGCACAGCAGGCGCACGGGGGAGCGGGCGGGGGGTATTCCCGTGGCACGGGCTCCGCCATCCGGACGGTCGCGGTCCGCCCGGCCGCCGCCCGCCGGTGCGGCCGGCCTCACGGTCGGCCCCGCGGCCGGGGCCGCGGGGGCCGCGCCCGCGCAGACGACTCCGCCGGCACCCGAGCGGGTGCCGGCGGAGGGGGAGACACGGAGGCGAACGGGTCACGCGTCCTCGGGCCGCGGGCCGTCGGAGCACGGGGGCCGGTGCAGCGCGAGGGCCGGTGTGCGGCGAGGGATCAGTGCACGGCGAGGGGGAAGTAGGCGTCGAGCCAGCGGTCGAGTTCGGCGAAGACCTGGGTGCGGGCCTTCTCGCCGGAGAGGACGAGGTCGTGCATGCCGCCCTCGATGCGCACGATGGTGACGTGGCGGCCCAGGTGGGGCCCGGCGGCGGCGATGTCGTCGGCGCGCAGGATGGCGTCCGCGTGGTGGAGGGCGTTGTGCCAGCGGGTGGTGGAGATCGAGGCGGTGGAGGCCATCAGCAGGATCGGGACCTCGACGCCGAGGCCGCGCCGCACCTCGCGGTGGCCGCGCTGGACGGCGGCGAGCCAGCCGGCGAACAGCGGGACGCCCTCCGCCGGCTTGAGACGCAGGTCGAAGTCCCACGCGCCGCGGTGGTCCTGGTGCAGGCTGTGCACGTAGTGCGGGTTGAGGGCCGACGGCAGCACGCGGGTCGGGGCGAAGCGGCCGAGGGCGTCCAGGGCGGGGGCGCCGAGGGTGCGGACGGCGGGGGCGGCCGGCATGGAGAGGAAAGGGCTGTTGAGGAAGAGCGCGTCGACCAGCCCGCGCCCGGCGCGGCGGCCGGCCCAGAGGGCGGCGATCAGGCCGCCGGTGGAGTGGCCGTTGATCAGCAGCCGGGTGTGCCCGTCCAGCTGCCGGACGACCCGGACCGCCTCGTCGAGCTCCTCGTCGTAGGCGGCGAGGTCGCGGACGAAGTTCGGGGACTGGTGCGGTCGCAGCGAACGGCCGTACTTGCGCAGGTCGAGCGCGTAGAAGGAGAAGCCGGCGGCGGCGTAGTGGTCGGCCAGGTGGGTCTGGAACCAGTAGTCGTTGTAGCCGTGGATGTAGAGGACGGCCCGGTCCGAACCGGGGACCAGCCGCCGGACGAGCGTGGCGGAGACCTCGCCCTCCTCGTCCGGGCGGAGCGGCAGTTCGACCGCCTCGTAGGGGGCACCCAGGATGTCTTCGCGGAACTCCATGTCCAGTCGCACCCAATCTCTGCTCGGTATCGCTGCCTCGGGAACCCTGACGATACCGGCCGGTAGCCTCGGGCGTGACGGCGACTCGGGCGAGCCGCCTATGCTGCCGTCATGCCCGAGATGCCCGACACGCCCAGACCGTCCGTGGACGACGACCCCGTACCGGTCGTGCGGCGGACGGACCTCGGGCAGGCCAAGCTGCTGCCCGACATCGACCACGACGGCGGCTGGCTGCTCACCCTGGACGACACCCCGCAGTCCTACGTCGACCTCGGGGACCCGACCCACCTGGAGTTCGAGTACACGCAGCGGTTCGGCCACCTGGTCGACGCGCTCGCCCCGGCCGGGCAGCCGCTGGACGCGCTCCACCTGGGCGGTGGCGCGCTGACCGTCCCCCGCTACCTGGCCGCCACCCGTCCGGGCTCCCGCCAGCGGGTGGTGGAGGTCGACGGCCCGCTGCTCGCGCTGGTGGCGGAGCACCTTCCCTGGCACGGGCCGGGCGCCGACATCACGGCCGTGGTCGGTGACGCCCGGGCGGCGCTCGCGGAGGCCGCACCCGGCTCGCTGGACCTCGTCGTCGCCGACGTCTTCCACGGTTCGCGGACGCCCGCGCACCTGACCTCGGTGGAGTTCCTCCGGCTGGCGTCGGCCGCGTTGCGCCCCGGCGGCTGCTACGCCGCCAACCTCGCGGACGGTCCGCCGCTCGCCTTCGCCCGCGCGCAGGCGGCGACGGTGCGGGCCGTCTTCCCGGAGGCCTGCCTGATCGCGGAGCCGCCGGTGCTGCGCGGGCGGCGGTACGGCAACATCCTGCTCGTCGGCTCGACCGGTCCGCTGCCGGTCGCCGACCTGGTCCGGCGGCTGGCCGGCGACATCTTCCCGGCCCGGCTGACCGACGGCGCCGACCTCGCGGCCTTCGTCGCCCGGACGGAGCCGGTGACGGACGCCACCGCCACCGACTCCCCGCCCCCGCCGGAAGGGGCGTTCAGCGTCGGCTGACCGGGCGCGCGTCCCGGGCACGGTGCGCACGGTCGCGCGGGGCGGCGCGCCGGGGCTTCGCGCGCTCTGTTCACGCCCCCGGCAGTGTCAGAATCGGCGGGTCCGTCCCGGGGTCCGAGGATGCAGAGGAACGACCGAGTGATGAACAGCATGGAACGGCCGGATCTGACGGCGGTCCCCGAGACGGCACTGTGGACGCTCTACCAGCGCTCCGTCGAGGCGCGCAGGCCGGACACGGTGCTGCACGACCCGAAGGCGGTCGAGCTGGTGGACCGGATCGACTACCCGTTCGCCGAGCGCTTCGGAACCAGCGGCGTCCAGGCCCAGCTGCAGGCGCTGCGGGCGGCCTGCTTCGACCGCGAGGTGGCGGACTTCCTGGCCCGGGAGCCGCGCGGCACCGTGGTCTGCCTGGGGGAGGGCCTGGAGACCCAGTACTGGCGGGTCGACAACGGCCGTGCCCGGTGGATCGGGGTGGACCTGCCCGAGTCGGTCGCCCTGCGGGAGCAACTGCTGCCGCCCGGGCCGCGCCGGCGCTCCGTGGCCGCCGACGTCACCGACCTCGGCTGGGCCGAGGAGGTGGACCGGAGCCGGGCGGTGCTGATCACCGCGCAGGGTCTGCTGATGTACCTGCGGCCGGCCCAGGTGCGGGCCCTGATCGCGGGCTGTGCCGAGCGGTTCCCGGGCGGTTCGCTGGTCCTGGACGCGGTACCGCGCTGGTTCGGCCGGCTCACCCTGAGCGGCAGGGTGCGGACCCGGGGCTACGAGGCGCCCCCGATGCCGTGGGCGATGGACGCGGGCGAGCGGGCCAAGCTGCGCAGCGCCGGTCCTGCGGTGGCCGCGGTGCGGGACGTCCGGCCGACCGGTGGACGCGGACTCGTCGGCGCCCTGCTCCCGCTCGCCCTCGCCGTTCCCCCGCTGGCGGACCGCCGCCCCTCGGTCACCGTCGTGGACTTCGCGGACCGCCCCGCGCAGCCGTAGCCGACCGGGCCGTGGGGCCGGGGCCCCCGGCCGGTGCCGGGTCGGGGGCGGCTGCACGGGGCCGGCGAGGGTCCCCGGGCGGAGGCGCGGTGGAGGCGCGGTGGGCGGCCCGGTTCCCGGGGACGCCGGAACCGCCGCAGGCCGCCACGCGTCGTAACCAGGGGTGATCGGCCAGGGGGACGGGCCGCCCGGCACGTTAGGCTGCCTTCTCGGGGAGCGGCCTGGTGCCGCCATTCGGACGACGTCGAGACCGGCGCGCGGGCTGCGGATACCTGACCGGGCCTGCCGTGGGTCTCGTCCTGCCACGGAGGTACTGGCCTTGCTGCACATCGACGCCTGGATCGAGGGCGTGCCACCGGGCGCGGTGTATGCCCTTGTAGGTCTGATCATCGGACTGGAGTCGCTGGGCATTCCGCTCCCCGGCGAGATCGCCCTGGTGTCCTCGGCGCTGCTGGCCGCGCGCGGCGTGGTCAGCCCGGTCTGGGTGGCGGTCTTCGCGATCCTCGGTGCGATCATCGGCGACTCGATCGGCTACTCGATCGGACGCAAGGGCGGCAAGCCGCTCTTCGAGAAGCTGGGGCGACGGTTCCCCAAGCACTTCGGCCCGGACCACCTGGCCAGCGCCGAGCGCTCGTTCCAGAAGTGGGGCATGTGGGCCGTCTTCTTCGGCCGCTTCATCGCCCTGCTGCGCATCTTCGCCGGGCCGCTCGCCGGCGCGCTCAAGATGCCGTACTGGAAGTTCCTGATCGCCAACGTCCTCGGCGGCATCGTCTGGGCCGGCGGGACGACCCTGCTCGTCTACCAGGTCGGCAAGGTCGCCGAGCAGTGGCTGTCGAAGTTCTCCTGGATCGGCCTGCTCCTGGCCGCCCTCGGCGGCGCCTTCTCGGCCTGGCTGATGAAGCGCCGCGCCGCCAAGTCGGCCCGGGCCCGTGAGGCGGAGGACGCGGCGGCGGAGGCGGCCTCGGCCGCCGAGGCCCCGATCGGAGCACCGTCGGCGACTGCCGCCGCCACCACGGCCACCACCACCACGGCCACCACCACGGTCACTGCCGCCGCCACGGCGACGGCGACCGCACCGGGTGCCGGCGCGCAGACCGCCGCAGCACCCGCCGGGCCCGTCGCGGACTGACCCGCCGGCCAGGGCCGCCGTCGCCCCGGGGGAGCGACGGCGGCCTTCGTGCGACCGGGGCGCGGTACCCACCGGGCACGGACCCGACCGGGCGGCGGAGTACGGTCGAGCACCATGGCGGTACGGCACAGCACGGCAGCACACGAGATCGACATCGACGCACGACCGAACACCCGCGCACGACCGAGGAGCGAGACCACCATGCGGATCGGACTGCTGGGCACCGGCCCCTGGGCGGAGCGGGTGCACGCACCCGTCCTGGCGGAGCACCCCGCCTTCGAGTTCGCGGGAGTCTGGGGCCGCCGCCCCGAGGCCGCCGCAGCGCTCGGCGCGCAGCACGGCGTCCCCGGCCACGCCGACCTCGACCGGCTGCTCGCCGAGGTCGACGCCGTCTCCATCGCACTGCCGCCGACCGTCCAGGCGGACCTCGCCGTACGGGCCGCCGAGGCGGGCTGCCACCTGCTGCTCGACAAGCCCGTCGCGCTGACCGTCCCCGACGCCCGCCGGGTGGTCGAGGCGACCGGACGCAACGGCGTCGCCTCGGTGGTGTTCTTCACCGTCCGCTTCGGCGGCGACCAGATCCCGTGGATCGAGGCGCAGGCCGCCGCCGGCGGCTGGTTCACCGGCCGCTCCGACTGGCTCGGCTCGGTCTTCGCCCCGGACTCCACCAGCCCGTACGCGGCCTCCGCCTGGCGCAAGGACAAGGGCGCGCTCTGGGACGTCGGCCCGCACGCCCTCTCCGTGCTGCTCCCGATCCTCGGCGACGTCACCTCCCTGACGGCCGTGGCCGGACCGCTGGACACCGTCCACCTCGTGCTGCGCCACGTCGGCGGCGCGTCCAGCACCCTGGCGCTCAGCCTCACCGTCCCCGTGGCGGGCGGCGGCACCGGGATGGAGCTGCGCGGCGAGGCCGGCACCGTCCACCTGCCCGAACGCGGCGAGGGCCCGATCGCGGCCCTGCACCGCGCCCTCGACGCGCTCGACGAGTCCGTCCGCACCGGTGAGCCGCACCCCTGCTCCGCCGCCTTCGGCCTGCGGACCGTGCAGATCCTCGCCGCCGCCGAACGCTCCCTCGCCGCGGGCACCACGGTCGCCGTCTGACCACTGGTCCCGGATCCCTCCCGCCGCCGCGTGCGCCGGACCCGCAGCAGCGGTCCGGCGCACGCGGCGTTCAGCTCGGGGCGCCGGGATCCGGGTGGGTTCGGATCGGGTTCGCCGGGTGCCGCGCGTTCCAGGCGCCGACGATCGCCGCCCGCTGGTCGTCGAGGCTCACGACGTCCCCGGGCGGGGCCGGGGCGAAGACGTCGACGGTCTCCGGGGGCCCGACCCGGCCCTCCGGGTGGAGGACGTACGCCTCCCGGCCATTGCAGAACTGGAGCAGTTGCCCGGACGGGTGGACGTTCGGGCGGGCCCCCTGGCAGCACAGCAGCCGGCCTTCCCGTTCCAGCAGGCGCCGGGCCCGGGTGAGGCAGTCGCGGTAGTCGGCCCCGCCGAACTCGGTGAGCGAGTCGCCGTCGAGGAGGGCGATGCGCGCGACGGACGGGGCGCCGAGGTGGACGGTGACCGGCCGGAGCAGACCGCCCGCGTCCACGGTCCGGAGCTCGACCGTCTCGGCCCACCCCGGACGGGAGTCGCCGTCGTCACGGCTCCGGTTCTGCGCGGACCGGCTGTTCGCACCGCTGCTCATGTCGCCATGATCGCCGAAGCAGCCGGTCCGGGGAAGGGCGGACGCCCCGTCGCGGCCGGGGCGTCAGATGACGTCCGGGCGGCGGTCGGTGGGGCGGGCCGGAGGCACGGTCGGCGCCCGGAAGTCGCGGGGGCCGGTCCAGAGGGCGGGGACGGCGTCGCTGCGGCGGGCGAGCTCGTGGGCGAGGTGCTCGTAGTTGACCCGCCAGCCGCGGAAGTGCGGCCAGGCCTCGGCGGCGGGCCGTTCGTGCGGGAACCCGGCGGCGGCGATCAGGGCGACGGCGGCGTCGAACTCGGTGTAGCCGAGGCGGATCGGCGCCTCGGGGGACGGGTCGGGGTCGAAGTCGACGCGCAGCGAGCGGCCGATGTCGCGCAGCGCGGTGAAGCCGGCCCGCAGGACGAGGCGGGCCTCGGGCGGGGCGGTGCGCGGGGCGATCGCGAGGTGGAGGGCGGCGGCGTCCATGACGGCGGTCAGGCCGACCACCCAGCTGCGCTCGGGCTGCGGGGAGCGGAACGAGATGAGAACGGGGTAGTTGGAGTGGCTCTCGCCGAGGTCGGCGGCGAGCCGTTCCCAGTCGCGGTACAGCTGGGGGAGGGCGGTCTCGGTGTCGACCAGCGCCTGCCGGGCGAGCAGTTCGGGACCCCAGGCGGGTTCGCCGGCCCGGGACTGCAGGAGCGTCACCTCCAGTTCGCGGCGGTTGTAGGCGGCGTAGAGGGTGGGGAGGTACGCGATCTGCAGGGCGATCACGAGGGGGCCGCTGGCGGCGGCGAGGAAGTCGATGACGGAGAGGTGGAGCCGGTCGCCGCTGGCGAAGCCGAGGGTCAGCAGGCTGGAGCCGGCCTCGCGGAAGGAGACCGACCAGTCCAGTCGCGAGGTGCCGTGCAGTATCAGCGTGTAGGCGGTCAGCATGGCGCCGAGCCAGACCCCCAGCATGCCGAGCAGCATCAGCGGGGCCAGCCAGGTCTGCGCCCGGTCCTGCGCCCGGTAGGTGCCGAACGGGGCGGCGGTCAGCCGCAGGACGGACCGCAGTGCCCGCCACAGGCCGTGCACCAGGGAGGAGTACAGGCCGCGCGGCACGACCAGCGTGCGCAGGATGCTGCCGATGGTGAGCAGCAGGAGCAGCACGCCGGCCACGGTGTGGATCAACCTCATGGGCACATTGTGGCGGGCGGGTGGGATTGACAGGTGAACGCGGTCGGCTGAATGCTAAGCAAGCGCTTAGTCAGTGGATCGCCAACAGGCCAACAGGCCGACCGACCAAGGAGCCGACGGGCCGCCAAGGGCCGCCGACGGCCGACGAGGAGAGAGCCCGTGCCGGAGAACCACCCCGCCGATCCGCCCGGGCTCGACCTGGGCCGGCTCCGCGCCCACCTCGACCGGGTGCTTCCGGGCACGGTGAACGGCCCGCTGCGGGCCGAGCTGATCGAGGGCGGCCGTTCCAACCTCACCTACCGGCTCACCGACGGCCGCTCCCGCTGGGTGCTGCGCAGGCCGCCGCTCGGGCACGTCCTCGCCACCGCGCACGACATGGGCCGTGAGCACCGGGTGATGACTGCCCTGCACGGCACCGGCGTGCCGGTGCCCGCCACGCTCCACCTCGACCCCGGTACGGAGGTGCTCGGCGCGCCCTGGTACCTGATGGCGTACGTGCCCGGCACCGCGCACCGGGACGCCGCGCCGCTCGCGGCACTCGGCGAGGGGCGCGTCCACGCCATCGGCCTGTCGCTGGTGGAGACCCTCGCCGCGCTGCACCGGATCGATCCGGCGGAGGCCGGGCTCGCCGACTTCGGGCGCCCGGAGGGCTACCTGGAGCGGCAACTGCGCCGCTGGTCCACCCAGCTGGACGCCTCGCGCAGCCGTGACCTGCCCGGCATCGACCGGCTGCACGAGCTGCTCGTCGCCCGCCGGCCGGTCTCGCCGGCCCCGGCGCTGGTCCACGGGGACTACCGGCTCGACAACGTGCTGATCGACGACGGGGACCGGATCGCGGCCGTCCTGGACTGGGAGATGTCCACCCTCGGCGACCCGCTCACGGACGTCGGCCTGCTGGTGATGTACACCCAGCTCGCCGGTGCCGGCGGTGGCCTGATCCCCGGCGCCGCCACCGCCCCGGGCTTCCCGCACGCCGGTGACCTGGCCGCCCGGTACGCCGGGGCGACCGGACGGGACGCCGCCGACCTCGACTGGTACGTCGCCTTCGCCTCGTACAAGCTCGCCGTCGTCGCGGAGGGCATCCACTACCGGTTCCGGCAGGGCAGCACCCTCGGGGCCGGGTTCGAGCGGGCCGGCACCATGGCGCCCGTCCTCGTCGAGCACGGCCTCGCCACTCTCGAAGCACCCCAGGAGCGCTGAACGATGGACTTCGCCCACGATGACCGGACCCTCGAACTCGTCGACCGGCTGACGGAGTTCATGGACCGCCAGGTGTACCCGGCCGAGTCCGTGCTGGCCGCCCAGCTGGCCGACCCGGACCGTCCCGCCTGGGCGGTGCCCCCGGTCGTCGCCGGCCTGCGGGCGGAGGCCAGGAAGCAGGGCCTGTGGAACCTCTTCCTCCCCGGCGAGCACGGCGCCGGCCTCACCAACCTCCAGTACGCCCCGCTCGCCGAGATCACCGGGCGCAGCCCCCAGCTGGCCCCGCCCGCCCTCAACTGCGCCGCGCCCGACACCGGGAACATGGAACTGCTGGCCCAGTTCGGCACCGCCGAGCAGCGCGAGCGGTGGCTCGAACCGCTGCTCGACGCCGAGATCCGCTCCGCCTTCGCGATGACCGAGCCCGACGTCGCCTCCTCCGACGCCGCCAACATCGCCACCCGGATCGAACGCGACGGCGACGACTACGTGGTCAACGGCCGCAAGTGGTACATCAGCGGAGCGATGAACCCCGAGTGCCGGATCCTCGTCGTGATGGGCAGGACCGACCCGGAGGCCGAACCGCACCGCAGGCAGAGCATGATCCTCGTGCCCCGGGACACCCCGGGCGTGACCGTCCGGCGCGGCATGACCGTCTTCGGCTACGACGACGCCGAGCACGGCGGGCACGCCGAGATCGACTTCGAGGACGTCCGGGTCCCCGTCGGCAACCTGATCGGGGAGGAGGGCTCCGGCTTCGCGATCGCCCAGGCGAGGCTCGGGCCCGGCCGGATCCACCACTGCATGCGGGCGATCGGCACCGCCGAGCGCGCCGTCGAGCTGATGTGCCGCCGCACCCTGGACCGGGTGGCCTTCGGTCGTCCGCTCGCCGAGCAGGGCGTGATCCAGGACTGGATCGCGGAGTCCCGGGTCCGGATCGAGCAGTTGAGGCTGCTGGTGCTCAAGACCGCCTGGCTGATGGACACCGTCGGCAACCGCGGCGCGCACACCGAGATCCAGGCCATCAAGATCGCCACGCCGCGCACCGTCGAGTGGATCCTGGACAAGGCCGTCCAGGCGCACGGCGCGGCCGGGGTCGGCCAGGACACCCCGCTCGCGCAGCTGTGGGCCGGCAACCGCACCCTCCGTCTGGCGGACGGGCCGGACGAGGTGCACAAGCGCTCGCTGGCCCGGCGGGAGCTGAAGCGGTACCGGTGAGCCCCGGCCGGAGGAGCGGGCGCAGGCACGCACCGGTGCCCGGCTGCGCCGTCCGGGTGCCGTGCGCCGCGCGTCCGCGCAGGTCATCGGATGTCATACCCGGGTAGCACCCGGCGGGTTGGCTCCGCGGTATGACGCCCCCCGCACCGCCCGGCCCGTACTGTCGCGGTACGGGCCGGCCGGTCGGCGGCGGTCCCACGGAACGGGGAGCGGGGAGACATGCGCAAGCGGGGACACGGAGGGGGCGTGCGGACGGGGATCGCCGCCGTACTGGTGGCCGCGACGGCGACGGCCGTCCTGGGCACGGGGGCGGTGGCCGCGGCGGCGGCGCCGTCCGCCGCGGAACGCCAGGCACGGGCCTGGCTGCCCCGGCCCGTCGGGCCGTACGCCGTCGGGACCACCTCGCTGCGACTCACCGACGCCGGGCGGCAGGACCCGTGGCAGCCGGACCGCGCCCGCGAGCTGATGATCAGCCTCTGGTACCCGGCCACCCGTCCGGTGTCCGGGAACGAGCAGCCGGCCCGCTACATGGTGCCGCGTGCGGCCGAGCACTTCGGGGGTACGGGCGGCGCGTCCGTCTTCAACTACGGTACGGAGCCCGGCCGCACCGACTGGTCGGGGGTCCGCACGCACGCCCGGCAGGACGCGCCCGCGTTGCCCGGAGCCGGCCCGCGCCCGGTGGTGCTGTACTCGGCCGGGCTCGGCGACCCCCGGACGTGGGGCACCGGTCTGGTCGAGGACCTCGCCTCGCGCGGCTACGTCGTCGTCACCGTCGACCACACCTACGAAGCCTCCGAAGTGGCCTTCCCCGGGGGCGCCCTGGCCACCTCGGTGCTCCCGGCGATGGTGGGCCGACCCGGTCTGGACATCGGCGCGCTGCTCCGCAAGGCCCTGCAGACGCGGGTCGACGACACCCGCTTCGTCCTGGACGAGCTGGGCGCGCTGCGGACCGACGGGCGGCTGCCGGCGGCCCTCGCGGGCTCGCTGGACCTGGGCCGGGTGGGCATGGTCGGCCACTCGGCCGGAGGGTTCACCGCGGCCCAGAGCATGCACGACGACCCGCGGATCAAGGCCGGCGTGAACATGGACGGTCAGCTGCACTTCCCCGGCCCGGACGGGACGGGGGTGCACCTGAGCAGCGTGGCCGAGAACGGCCTCGACCGCCCGTTCCTGCTGATGGGCACGGGCAGCCCGGACTCCGGCGACTACCGGAACCAGCCCGGCTGGGCCTCGTTCTGGCAGCACACCCGGGGCTGGAAGGCCGACGTCACCCTGACCGGATCCCGGCACGGCTCCTACACCGACGCCCAGTCCCTGCTGCCCCAGCTCGCCCGGCAGGGCGCCGTCTCCGCGGAGGCCCTGCGCGGCGACGTGGGCGAGGTCCGCCCCGACCGCGCGGTGCTCGCCACCCGGTCCTACGTCGCCTCGTTCCTCGACCGCTGGCTGCGCGGGCACGACGACCACCTGCTGGACGGGCCGTCGCCGAGGTTCCCGGAGATGGAGTACGCGCGCTGACCCTCCGCGCGTACCGCGGCCGGGCGGGCCGAGGGGCGGGCCGGGCGGGGCGACCGCCGTCCGGCCTCGTGCGCCGTTCCGGTCCCGTCCGGCCTCGCGCGGTGCTCCCGGCGGGCTACCGGATGTCCGAGTCCGGGTTGGCGGCGTCCCAGTCCTGCCGTGACGCGAGGATCGAGTCGTGGTGGTCGTAGGACCAGTCCACCATGGCGCGGACCAGGTGGGTCAGGCTGTGGCCGACGGGCGTCAGCTCGTAGTCCACCTGCGGGGGGACGGCCGGGTGGACCGTCCTCGACACCAGGCCGTCCCGTTCCAACCGGCGGACCGTCAGCGTCAGCATCCGCTGCGAGATCCCCGGAACGGCGCGCTGGAGTTCGCGGAACCGCCGTACGCCCTGGGCGAGTTCGACGACCACCAGGACGGACCACTTGTCGCCGAGCCGGTCCAGCAGACCGCGGATGCCGCAGTCCACGCCGTCCTCGCACCAGACCACCGGACGGGCGGTGGCCGGGGTGGTTATGCCGGTGTGCCCTACTGACATGCAAGTGCCTCCTTACGCCGAACGCCCAGGTTATCGAGGATGGACGCAGTGCAGGGCGCGGCGGGGACCGCCGGCCCGGGGCGGACCGTCGGCGTCCGCCGACCGCTTCTCGATCACGGAGGAACCATGCTTCTCGTCACCGGTGTCAACGGCGGTCTGGGCGCCCTGGTACTGGAGCGGCTGGCCCGGCTGTCGGCCGGTGGGCCGGACAACGGCCCGGGCGGTGTGGTGGCCGGGACCCGGAACCCGGAGCGGGTGACCGTGCCGGGCGTCCCGGTCCGGGCCGTGGACTTCGACCGGCCGGAGACCCTGGACGAGGCCTTCGCCGGCGTGCGGACGCTGCTGCTGATCTCGGCCGGCTACGGGGAGGACGACGTGGTGATCGCCCGCCACCGGGCGGCCGTCGAGGCGGCCGAGCGGGCCGGGGTCGAGCACGTCGTGTACACCAGCCTCTCCGGTGACGGCGACCACCTCGCCTACGCGCTGGCCCACCGCTGGACCGAGCGCCGGCTGCGCGCGTCGGCGACGCTGCGCTGGACGATCCTGCGCAACGGCCTCTACGCCGAGTTGCTGGGCGCCCTGGCCGCTCCGGACCGGCACGGTGTGATCACCGCACCGCTCGGCGACGGACGGCTGGCGGCGGTCGCACGGGAGGACCTGGCCGAGGTGGCCGTGACGGTGGCGCTGGCGCCGGCCCGGCACGCGGGGCGGGTCTACGAACTGGTCGGCGAGGAGGCGGTGGGCGGCGCGGACGTCGCGGCGGCGCTGAGCCGGGCCGGGGAACGGCCGGTCGAGTACCGGCCCGGGTCCCTCGCCGAACTGCGGGCGGCCGTCGTGGCCTCCGGTGCGGAGTCCTTCCAGGTGCCGATGACGGCCGGCACGTACTCGGCCGTCGCGCACGGCTTCCTCGCAGGGCCGGGCGGGCCGGGGGACCTCGCGGCGCTGCTCGGCCGCCGCCCCCGTCCGGTCCTGGAGGTGATCGCCGCCGGCGCGGCGGGCCGGGGCGCCGACGGCTGAGCCGGTCGGCGGGGCGCCGACGGGCGGTGACGGCCGGGGCGGCGGAGTCCCGGCCGCCCCGCGCCGTCAGGGCAGCACCACCAGCCGTCCGGTGGTGGTGCCGTCGGCGACCCGCTGGACGGCGTCGGCCGCCTCCGTGAGCGGCAGGCGGGCGGTGACCACGGGGCGGACCACGCCCCCGGCGGCGAGTGCGGTGAGCTCCTCGTGGGCGGTGCGGACCGCCTGCGGGTCACGGGTGGCGTAGAGGCCCCAGTGCAGGCCGAGGACGGTGTAGTTCTTCACGAGCACATGGCTGAGCGGGGGCTCCGGGATCCGCCCGGAGGCGAAGCCGACCACCACGATCCGGCCCTCGAACGCGACGCACCGGGTGGAGCCGGTGTACGCCTCGCCGCCGACCGGGTCGAAGACGACGTCGGCGCCCCGGCCGTCGGTGGCCTCCCTGACGGCCGCGACGAAGTCCGTGGCCGTCCGGTCCACCACCAGGTCGGCGCCCGACTCCCGGGCGGCGGCGGCCTTTCCGGGCCCGCCGACCACCGCGATCACCCGCGCGCCGGCCGCCCGGCCGAGCTGGACGGCGGCGCTGCCGACCCCGCCGGCCGCGGCGTGCACCAGCAGCGTCTCGCCGGGGCGCAGCGCCGCCCGGCGGTGGAGGGCGAACCAGGCGGTCTGGTGGCCGATGTGCAGCGCGGCGGCCTCGGCGTCGTCCAGCGCCGCGGGAGCGGGGAAGGCGGCGGTCGCGTCCAGCAGGGCGTACTCGGCGAAGGCGCCGTGCGGCAGCAACGGGGTGCCGATGACCCGGTCGCCCGGACGCCACGGTCCGTCGGCGCCGACGACCTCGCCGCACAGTTCCACGCCGGGTGTGAACGGCAGCGGCGGGCGCACCTGGTACTGGCCGCGTGCCATCAGCGCGTCCGGGAAGTTGACGGCGGCGGCCCGGACCCGGACCAGCAGCTGTCCCGGTCCGGGGACCGGCCGCGGGACGCCCCCGGCGAGTCGCAGCACCTCACGCGGTTCGCCCAACTCCCTGACCTGCCAAGCCCTCACAGTGCTCCGCTCCTCTCCAGTCCCTGTTGCAGCCGGTTCATCCCGGCCAGCCAGCGGTCCGGGTCGCCCGCCCGGACGGCGGTGTACTCCGCGACCTCGGGGTGCGGCAGGACGAGGAAGCGGTCGGCCGCCAGCCCGTCCAGCAGCGCCTCGGCGACGTCGTCGGCGTCCAGTGCGGTGGGTGCGAGCAGGGCCGCGCCGACCGGGCCGGTGCCGTCCAGCATCGCGGTGCGCACGCCCTGCGGGCAGAGCGCGTGCACCCGGAGGCCGCGGTGCCGGTAGGTGGCGGCCAGCCATTCGGCGAAGGCGAGGGCGCCGTGCTTGGAGACGGCGTACGGGGCCGAGCCCAGCATGGTGAGCAGCCCGGCGGCCGAGACGGTGGCGACGAAGCGCCCGGTGCCGCGCTCCAGCCAGCGGGGGAGGAGGAGCTCGGCGGCCCGGACGTGGGCCAGCACGTTGACCTCCCACGCGGCGGCCCACGCGGCGGGCGGTGCGTCGGCGCCGCCGGTCGGGGCGACGCCCGCGTTGGCGCACCAGACGTCGATCTCGGCACCGTGCTCGGCAAGCGCCGTCCGGGCGGCGCCGACGAGGGCGGCCAGCCCCTCGGCGGAGGCGGCGTCGCCGGGGACGGCGGTGCCTGCGCAGTCGGCGGCGACCGCGCGGGCGGCCCCGGCGTCGAGGTCGTTGACCACGACGTGGGCGCCGGCGGCGGCGAAGGCACGGGCCACGGCGGCGCCGATGCCCCGCCCGGCGCCGGTGACCACCACGCCCTGGCCGGCGTACGGGGGCGCGGCGGCGTGCGGCGAGGGGTCGGCGGCCGGGTGCCGGCCCGGGTCCGGGCTCACAGGCCGCCGCCGAGCGTGACGCCGCCGTCCACGACGAGCGTCTGGCCGGTGATCCAGGCCGCGTCCGGGGAGAGCAGGAAGGCGACGGCGCCCGCGACGTCCTCCGGGACCCCGAGCCGGCCCAGCGGGTAGGCGGCGGCGACCTCGTCCTCGCGGCCCTCGTACAGGGCCTCGGCGAACCTGGTCTTGACGACGGCCGGCGCGACCGCGTTGACCCGGATGCCCTGCTCGCCGAGTTCGGCGGCGAGTTCGGCGGTGAGCCGGATCAGCGCGGCCTTGGAGACGCCGTACATGCCGATGCCGAGGGAGGCGCGGATGCCGGCCACGGAGGCGACGTTGACCACCGAGCCGCCGTGCTCGCCCATCCAGGCGGCGTGCGCGCGGCGGGTCCAGGCGAGCGGGGCCAGCACGTTGACGGCGAGGATCTTGGCGGCGGCGGCCTCGTCGGTGGCCAGCACCGGGCCGTGGACCGGGTTGATGCCGGTGTTGTTGACCAGGCAGTCGAGCCTGCCGAAGACCTCCAGGGTGCGGGTGACGGCCTCCTCCTGGTGGGCCGGGTCGTCGGCCTTGCCGGGGACGCCGACGGCGACCTCGGGACCGCCCAGGTCGCGGACCGCCTCGGCGAGCGGTCCGGGGGTGCGGGCGGTCAGGCAGACCCGGGCCCCCCGGGCGACCAGCTCGCGTGCGATGCCGAGGCCGATGCCCCGGCTCGCTCCGGTGACGACGGCCACCTGGCCCTTGAAGGAGTGCACCACGGGGTCCTCTCGGCGGGGGTCGGCCCTGTGCGCGGCTCGGCACGGCCGTGACTAAGCGCTTGCTTAGCATGGTGTCGGCGGGTGACCCTGTCAACAGCCGTCGGGCCGGGGCGGGCCGCCGGTCCCGGGCCGCTCCGTCCGCCGGTCCCGGGCCGCCGGTCCGTCCCGCCCGAGCCGGCCCTCGTGGGCTCTCGTGGGCTCTCGCGGGCTCCTGCGGGGCGAATGTCCGTACGACCGATCTGCGAGGATGGCGCCATGACCAGCACGCCCATCGCCGAGCTCTGGCCCACGCTGCCCGGTGGCGCCGACACCCGCCCCGAGGCGGCGCACCGGCTGCTCCGGGCCGCCGTGGAGTCCTTCGCCGAGCGCGGCTTCCACGCGACCACGACCCGGGACATCGCCACCGGTGCCGGGATGAGCCCGGCCGCGCTGTACATCCACTACCCGTCCAAGGCCGCGCTGCTGGCTGAGATCAGCCGGGTCGGCCACGCCGCCACCCTCGCGCTGGTCCGGACGGCGGTGGCCGGCGAGGGTGACCCGGTGACGCGGATGCGGCGGCTGGTCGAGGAGTTCACCGCCTGGCACGCCCGGGCCCGGACGGTCGGCCGGGTGGTCAACTACGAGCTGCACGCGCTCCCCGAGGACGCCTACGCGGTGGTCGCGGCGCTCCGCCTGGACATCGAGCGCGAGGTCACCCGGCTGATCGAGGCGGGCCTGGCGGCGGGCGTCTTCGAGGTCGGCGAGGTGCGGACGGCCGCCCGCGCGGTCACCTCGCTGGGCATCGACGTGTCCCGCTGGTACACCGACCGAAGCAGTGAGACGCCCGAGGAACTGGGCCGCCGGTACGGTGAGTTGGTGCTCAGGATGCTGGGCGCGCAGCTGCCGGGGGCCGGTCCGTCGACGCCGGGGCCGTGAACCGGCTCACGGCTTGACGGCGGTGTGCACCAGCCAGGCGATGTGGTCCCGGAGCGCGTACATCTCCACCGTCGACCGCAGCGCCAGCCACTGTTCGGTCGCCCCGAACCGCCGGAGCACCGCGTACGGGATCCGGAAGTAGGCGTACAGCGCCTCCGTGGTGGGCCGGTAGTAGGAGCTGGCGTCCAGCTCCTCCTCGATCCGGAAGCCGGCGTCGGTGATCAGCCCGCCGAGCGAGCGGGTGTCGTAGCGCTTCGCGCCCACCATCGTCATCGCGTCCAGGTACGGCTCCAGTAACGCCCGCTTGTCCGCCGGGACTTCCGCCGCGGGAAATCCGACGGGGCCGAGCAGGACCAGCCGCCCGCCCGGGCGCAGCAGCCGGTGGAACTCCGCCAGCGCGCGGGCCGGGTCGTAGGAGTGGCAGAGCGTCTCCATCGAGTAGATGCCGTCGAACGAGCCGTCCGGGTAGTCGAGTTCGTGGAAGTCGCCCCAGCTGAACGTGGTGCGTTCCTCCAGCGCGGCCAGGGCGCTCAGCCGGCGTGCCTCGCGGACGTGGAAGTCCAGGACGTCCACGCCGGTGATCCGCAGGCCGAGGCGGGCGGCGAGCCGGCGCGCGACCACGCCGGAGCCGGCTCCGGCGTCCAGGACGCGCGAGCCGGGCGGCAGCGCGAGTTTGCGGCCCAGGACGGCCTCCAGCCGGCGCTGTGCCTGCCAGCAGCGCCACTTGGACTGGCCGGGTTCGGTCCAGCCCCAGTGCCGGGCGTTGCGGCAGACGAGCGCGTAGAAGAGCCGGTGGCCGGGCCGCCCGTAGACGCGTCGCAGGCCGGTGAGATCGAGTTCGCCGCCGATGTCGCTGACCATCGCTCCCGCCCGCCTTCCGCTGCTCGCTGCCCTTGCCGTCCCGGCCACGCTACCGACGGGTGGGGGCGGTCGCCGGTCCGGTGGGGCCGGACGGGCGACGGGCGCGAGGGGTGCGGGCGGTGGGAGTGCGGACGGCGGGAGCGCGGGCGGTAGGGGTGCGGAGGGTGGGCGACGGGCGGAGCGGGCACGGGGACCAAGGGCCGCCCGCGGTCCGCCGCCCCCGGTTGGAGCGGGGGCCGCGGGGGCCCGGGGAAGGGG
>NZ_JBHXDN010000010.1:0-107166 GCF_042726075.1 Kitasatospora sp. NPDC127035
CCACGTAGATGTCGCCCGTGGGATTCGTGTCCTCGAGCATGTGGAGGAACTGCTGGTAGAAGGCGCTGTTGCGGGATCGGGCGGTCATGGTGACCTCCTATCCGTCCGCGATCCGCAGTCCGCCGTAGACCCAGGTCTTCTCCGGTCCGCGGGAGTAGTCCAGTTCCGTCTTGATGCGGTGTCCGTCCGGCGACCAGCCCGGTGCCGGTGGGAAGGTGCGCGGGATCACCGGTCCGAGCTCGTCGGCGCACACGACCGTCGCGCCGTCGGGCGGGCTGGTGTACAGGCCGATGATCCGCGTCCTTTTCCCTCGAAGTCCACATCCTTCGAGCGCGTCCACGAGCGGGTGCGGCGCCAGCGCACCCCCTCGGCGAGCAGGATTCGCCGCACCTGGGAGCGCCCGACCGCGATCCCCAGCCGCGCGGCCTCGGCCGCCAGCGCGTCCAGCGTCCATTCGGGCGGGCCCGTCCCGTCGGCAGGGGCGAGTTCCCCGTCCTCCTGCCGGACCGGACGTCCGGGCGGTGCCTGCTTGACCAGCGCGATGATCCGCGACCGCTCGAACTCGGTGAGCCGGCGCGGCCGACCGGTGATCGGGCGGTCCTCCAGACCCTCCGGGCCGAGCTCGTTGAAGCGGTGCAGCCACCACCGCACCGTCTTCGGATGACAGCCCGGCTCCGCCGCGATCCCCGCCACCCGCAGACCGGACCAGCTCAGTGCGACGATCCGCGCCCGCATCACCAGATCCGCCGGCGCCTTCCGTGCCCCGGCGAGCCTGGCGATCACCCTCTCCTCGTCCGCCCCCACAGCGGCACGGGCCCGCAACAACCCCCGCACACCCCACCCCCTACCGCACCAGATTCACCCCAACAGAGGCTCTATACGAGCAACTTGAGAAATTCAGCAGTAGGGCGTGCCGCAGCCGCCGTCAGCGGCCGGATCCGCGTACCGGCTCCGCTCGGACGGGGGCGAAGGGGGGGCCGTGTGGCCCCGCCCCTTTCGAGCGCTGTTCCACCGCCCGGGGGGCATCAGCTCCCGGTGGCCCGGTTCCAGGCGTCCGTGTAGCTCTTGAGGTTGGCGTCGATGTCCTTCCAGTCGGGCGCGAATACGTCGACGCCCTTCAGCAGCGCGGCGAGCCTGGCGGCGTCGTCCCCGGTCGCCGGAACGTCGCTGCGGGCCGGGAAGCCGCCGGCGACCGCGCTCACCTGCCCCTGCACCGACTCGGTCAGCAGGAAGTCGAGTAGCATCCGGCCGGCGACGGGGTGCGGGGCCGACTCCACCAGGCCGCCCGCGTAGGGCAGCGCGAAGGTCGAGGGCTTCCCGCCGGGACCTGCGAGGAAGAAGATTCCCTGGTTCGGCATCGACTTCATGCCGGCGTAGTTCATCTGTACGTCGCCGTTCGCGACCAGCAGTTCCCCCTTGTCGACCTTGGCGGCCAGTGCGCCGGTCGACTTGGAGGGGCCCACGTTGTTCTTCTGAAGCTTCCGCAGGAAGTCGGCGGCTCCTTGGATGCCTCCGAAGTCGTGCATGGCCTTGATCAGCACGGCGGTTCCGTCGCCCGCCACGCCGGGTGTCGAGTACTGGAGCTTGCCGCGGAACCCGGCGTCCAGCAGGTCGTTCCAGCTCGCGGGGGGCTCGGGCAGTCGCCTGGTGTTGTGGATGAAGCAGAGGTAGTTGTTGACCACGGTGGTCCAGGCGCCGTCGGCGTCCTTGTCGGCCGTGGGGACGGCGTCCGCCCCAGCCGGACGGTAGGGGGTGATCAGGCCCTTGCCGACGGCCTGCTGGATGAACGGCGGTACCGTGACGATCACGTCCGCCTTGGTGTTGGACTTCTCCCGCAGCAGTCGCTGGACGATCTCGCCCGAGCCGCCCTCGACGTACTCGACCCTGACACCGGTCTTCGCGGTGAAGTCCTTGAAGACCTTGTCGTAGAAGCCGTTTCCGTCTTCGGACTTGAGGCCGTCCGCGCTGTAGAGCGTGACCACCGTGGAGCCCTGACCGGCGGACGGGCCGCTGCCGGCGCACGCGGCCAGTGATCCGGCGAGGGCCATCACCACCGTGGCTGCGAGGGTTGTTCTGCGCAGTTCCTTCATGGGTCGTGACTCCTTGGGGTATGCGGCGGCGCGGGGCCGCGACGGGTCGGAGCAGGGGAAGAGGGAGCAGGGCGGAGCGGGGAAGGGGGCCGGGCGGAGCGGGGAGAGGGGCCGGGTGGAGCGGGGAAGGGGGCCGGGCGGCGAGCTGGACAGGACGTCAGCGGTACAGGGCCCTCGTCCGGAGCCGGGAGCAGCCGATCAGCACCACGAGCGTGCTGGCGAGGAGGACCACGGCGAGGGCGGCGCCCGTGAAGACCGCGCCCCGGTCGGTGGCGGCGAAGATCCGTACCGGCAGTGGGAGCCAGCCCGGCGGGTACAGCATCATCGTGACGCTGAGCTCGCCCATCGAGAGGGCGAAGCAGAGGCCGAGCGCGGCGTTCAGCGAGGGCAGCAGGAGCGGGACGGTGATCCGCCACAGCACCCGGGCGGGCCGGGCGCCGAGCCCGGTGGCGGCCTGTTCGAGGGCCGGGTGCAGCCGCGTCGCGGCGGCCGCGACGGACTGGTAGGCGAAGGCGGTGACCTGGACGGTGTGGGCCAGGATGACGATGGTGCTGGTGCCGTTGAGCAGCACCGGCGGGCGGCTGAAAGCGACCAGCAGGCCGAGGCCCACCACCACGGAGGGCACCGCGAGCGGCAGCATGAACAGGCCGTCCGTCAGCCGGCGCAGGCGCGGGCCCGCGTTGCGGGCCGCCAGTGCCGCCCAGCTGCCGACCGTCAGCGCCGCCGCACTGGCGATCGTGGCGGTGGCGAGGCTGGTGAACAGCGCGTCCCGGGATTCCCCGTGCGCCGCGGCCGCGTAGTGCGCGGTGGTGAAGGCGGACGGCAGGACCCCGCTCCATCCCTGGGCGAAGGAGGCGGTCAGGACCGTGAGGAAGGGCAGGGCGAACAGCGGCACGGCCAGGAGGAGGAAGGCGCCGCAGGCCAGGGCGCGGGCGGCCCGGCTATGCACCAGCACGGCTGCCGCCCCTCCTGTGCCGGCCCCGTAGGCAGAGCCGGTAGACGCCGTAGAGCGCCACCGACAGCAGGACGTTGACCATCGCGATGACACAGGCCGCCGGGTAGTCGGACTGCAGGATGGCCCGGCTGTAGACGAGTGTCGGCAGTGTCGTGACGCCCTTGGCACCGGTGAACAGGACGATCCCGAACTCGTTGAGGCACATCACCAGGGCCAGGCTCCCGCCCGCCGCGAGCGAGGGCAGGGCCTCGGGCAGGATCACCTGGTGCACGATCCGCCACGGACGGGCACCCAACGAGGACGCGGTCTCGATCTGGGCGGTCTCCACCTGGGAGAACGCCGCGAGCAGCGGTCGCATCACGAAGGGCGTGAAGTAGGTGACCTCGGCGAGCAGGACACCCCACGGGGTCGCGAGGAAGGCTATCGGGGTGCCGTGACTGCCCGTCAGGCCCGTCAGGAGGCTGTTGGCCATTCCTGTGGAGCCGTAGATGAACACCAGGGCCAGCGCGATCAGGAACGACGGGAACGCGAGGAAGGTGTCGATGAAGCGGCCGAGCGCGCGCGCCCCGGGGAACGGAACGAAGGCGATCACCAGGGCCAGGAAGAACCCGAGTACGACGCAGCCCGCGGTCGCGCCCGAGGCGATCCAGACCGTGTTCCACAGCGCGTTGCGGAAGGCGGCCGAGGCCAGGACCTCCCGCCAGGGTTCCACCGAGTGACCGCCGTCGTCCGGTGAGAAGGACTGCAGGGCGACGAGCGCCAGCGGGTAGAGGAAGGCGAAGCCCAGAGCGGCCAGGGGCGGGAGGATCCACACCCCTGGGCGAAGAACCCGGGTGCGGCGCGGTCGGGTGGGCATCGCGCCGAGCGCCGCGCTAGCCATCGGCGCCCCCCGGGGCTGGGACGCGGTCGGCACCGTCCGGCAGCGCGCGCAGCAGAATCGCGTCCTCGGTGTCGAAGCCGAGCGTGACGGGGTCGCCGGGGCCGACGGGGACCTGAGGTTCGGTGAGGTCGGCGGTGATCCGCCGGCCGACCGGGAGGTCGACCAGCAGCCGGTGGGTCGCCCCGCGCCACTGCACGTGGGCGACGGTTCCGCGGAGCAGATTGGCGGCGTCGGTCGCGCGGACGATCCGCAGCAGGTGCGGACGGATGCACAGGGTGGCCGTGCTGCCGGTCGGCAGCGGGGTCGGTGCGGTGGCGCGCAGCGGCGTGCCGTCCAGGCGGACCGGCGTGTCGTGCGGGCCGCCGCCCGCCTCGACGGTCACCGGCAGCAGGTTGGCGTCGCCGACGAACGAGGCGGTGAAGGTGTCGCCGGGGCGGCGGTAGAGCTGCTGCGGGGTGCCGCAGTCCACCAGTCTGGCGTCCTTCATGACCGCGATGCGGTCCGCCAGGGTCAGTGCCTCGATCTGGTCGTGCGTCACGTACAGCACGCTGAGGTCGGGCAGTTCACGGTGCAGGCGCGCGAGTTCGGTCAGCATGTCGGAGCGGAGCCGGGCGTCGAGCGCGGACAGCGGTTCGTCGAGCAGGAGCACGTCCGGGCGGATCGCGAGCGCCCGGGCGATGGCCACCCGCTGCTGCTGGCCACCGGACAGCTCGCGCGGGTAGCGCGCGGCGAGGGAGGCCATGCCGGTCAGTTCCAGCGCCTCGGACACGCGGCCCGGGATGTCCCGCCGGGTGACCTTGCGGGCCTTCAGGCCGAAGGCGACGTTCTGGTCGACCCGCATGTGCGGGAAGAGCGCGTACTGCTGCACCACCATGCCGATGCCGCGCTCGTACGGCGGCAGGGCCGTGACGTCGCGTCCGCCGATGTACACCCGGCCGGCCGCTGGCGTGGTGAAGCCGGCGACGGTCCGCAGAGCGGTGGTCTTGCCGGAGCCGCTGGGGCCGAGCAGTGCCACCACCTCGCCGGGGGCGACGGAGAGCGTGAAGCGGTCCAGGACCACGGCGCCGTGGTAGGCGACCGTGATCTCCTGGAAGTCGATGCCGGACCGGCTGTGCGGCCGGGGGTCGGGAGGGGGTGCGGCGGACCGGTCCGGCGACCGCGGGGGTGTTCGAGTGGCCACGAGTGCGGTGTTTCCAATCCGTGTGTAGGGATTCCAGCCGGGCCGGATGTCGGGCGGGTCGGTGATGTACCGCCGGTCGGGGGCTGCCGGGATGCGGTCCCGGGTGGTGCGCGAGGGAGTTGTGGTGAGGGCGGAGGGGCGGACGGGCCGGCATGAGTCGCGCATGACAATTATTCCTGTCCATGGCGGCGTCTTTCGGGAGCCGCGGGCGGGATCGGCGGGCGGGGCAGGGCCTGCGTCAGAGGCCGAGCAGGTCGGCGGTGGTCTCGGCGATGGCCGGTGAGCAGGTCATGCCGCGGCCGCCGGGTCCGGTCACCAGCCAGACGCCGTCGCGCACCTGCTGGCGGTGGACGACCCGGGCGGTGTCCGCGCACTGCGCGTACACGCCTGCCCAGCGCCGCCGGATCGGCGGCAGTGCGCGGCCCAGGACGGACTCGACGAGGCCGGTGAGGTAGGCGTAGGAGTCCTCGACGACGTCGAAGTCGAACGGCTGGTCGTAGGCGTGCGTGTCACCGATGGTCAGCCCGCCGTCGCGTCGCTGGACCATCAGCAGTTGCATCCGGTGCCGGGCGGCGGTCGGGTGCTGGGGCTGCCCGAGGTCGAGGGCGTCCAGCGCCGGGCCGCCGTAGCCCGGGTAGTAGCGAAAGCTGTCCCCGTCCGCGACCGAGGTGGTGAGCTGCTCCCCCAGCGGGTCCGTCTGCATCATCTGCAGCCTGACCCGGCGGACCGGCAGGTCGGGGACGAGTTCGCGCACCAGGCCGCCGAGGTGGGCTCCGGTGCACAGGACGACCGCGTCGCCGTAGTGCACCTCGCCGTGGTCGTCGCGCACCGCTCTCGCGCCGACCAGCTCGCGCACCTCCCGTCCCGGCAGGAAGCTGTACCGGCCGCTGGCCCGCAGGACCGCGCGAAGCGCGAGCTGGGCGGTGCGCGGTTCCACCGCGCCGTCCCGCGCGCAGTGCAGGGCCGCGAGGAACTCCCCGCGCAGGGCCGGGTTCAATGCCCGTGCCCCGGCGGGATCCAGCAGGGTGAACCCGCGGGCCGCGGCCCCGACACCCCAGATCGCCTCCTCGGCGACCGCCAGCTCCGCCTCGGTCCGCACCAGGGTGAGCGAACCGTTCGCCCGGAAGCCCAGCTCCGGGACCTCCGCGCCGATCTCCCCCCAGAGCTGCCTGGCGCGCTGGGCGACCGCCAGTTCCTCACCCTCGGCCCTGCCGCTGACCCAGATGAGGCCGAAGTTGCGGACCGAGGCACCCCGGGCCTCGGCCTCGCGCTCGATGTGGACCACCCGATGACCGCGCTTGATCGCGTGCCAGGCGTGCATGGTTCCCAGAACGCCTGCACCGATGACTATGACTCGCATGCCCGGAACGGTGTCCCGCACGTGTTACACGCTCAGTTCGGTCCTGTGAACGGAAGGTGACATCCATAAAGGGACTAGACCCGTCATCAATTCGCTATGTCATACCTGTCCCGTCAACACCACGAGTCGCACGCGGAGGCTTCACCACCGTCCCGACGGAGACGGCGCAGCGGCGCCGCGCGGGCCCGGCCGGATCAGGGCGACGGAAGGACAGGGGAGACACCCTCGCGGCAACGAATGCGCAACGCCACGGGACGGCATCCCGATCGTCACCTCCCACTTCGAGCGGAAGGCTGGGGTCGTAGCGGCCTGTTTCGACGGCGTAGATCGCCACCTCACGGCAGCGGAAGCAGAGCTCCTCGGGATGATGTGATCGGCCTCGGTCCGCGGCACACCCGTCCGGCCCGCTTCGCCGGCCCGTGGGACGTACGCCGGTCAGGCCCTCGGACGCGGCTGACAGATGGCTGGATTCCACCCATCCCGCTCAACAAGAGCTCACGTTCCAACAAATTCCCGAACTTGATGGCTACTATTCCAACACCGCCCCCCGGTACCCGCTCCGGGGGCGCCGGTGCTGCGTGCAGCTTCGACATCGGACCCTTGCCACCGCCGCCAAGGTGACCTGTCGCGTCATTTATGTCATGTCCATGACTCATGACTGTTCTGCTCTGCATGCCGCCCCCTGCACCGTCCAGAGCCGCAGCAGCCGTGCCCCGCGTCCCACCTGACGCATCACCGGCCGGATGCCCGCCACGCCGCACCCTGCGACGCGGACCCACGCCCGACCGCACACGCGGTCGGCAGGCAAAGGAGCGCTCGTGAAGCGCAAGACCTCCATCCACAGTCTCGCCGCACTCGCCGTCACCACCGCCCTGCTGGTGACCGGCGCCCCGGCAGTCACCGCGCAGGCGGCGCCCCCCTCCCCGACGCCGGCGCTCGTCTCCGGCCGAAGCTCCGCGCTGGCCGCGGCCGACCGACAGGGCGCAACCATCGCCCGATACCTCGGGCTCGCTCCCCAGGAGAAGCTCGTCGCCAAGGACGCCGTTCTCTCCCCGGACGGCGGCCGGCACCTGCGCTACGAACGGACCTACTCCGGGCTCCCCGTCCTGGGCGGCGATCTGGTGGCGCACCAGGCCCCGGACGGAACCCTGCGCGGTGTCGACCGCGCGTCCGACGCACCCCTGGCGGGCCTCGACCCCTCCCCCGCACTGAGCGCCGCACGGGCCCAGGCCACCTCGCTCGACACCCAGCCCGGGGCAGCGGTCACCCGGCCGCCCCGGCTCGTCGTCTGGGCGGCCGACGGCGCCCCGCGCGTGGCATGGGAGACCGTGATCGAACGGACGGGCGACGACGGCGGCCCGAGCAAGCTCCACGTGATCACCGACGCCGCCGAGGGCGAGGTGATCCGGACCTTCGAGGGTCTGCAGACCGGCACGGGCCACGGCGTCCACGTCGGCGAAGTCCCGATCGGCACCACACCGACCGACTCCGGATACCAGCTCAAGGACGGAACGCGCGGCGGGACCTACACCACCGACATGCACAACGGCGCCCCCAGCGACGGGTCCCCCTTCGCCAGGGCGACCGACACCTGGGGCGACGGCCTGCCGTCCAACCGCGAGTCCGCCGCCGTGGACGCCCACTTCGGCGTCGCGGCGACCTGGGACTTCTACAAGAACACCTTCGGCAGGGAGGGCATCCGCGGCGACGGGGTCGGCGCGTCCAGCCGGGTCCACCACGGCAACGGGTACGCCAACGCGTTCTGGGACGACGACTGCTTCTGCATGACCTTCGGCGACGGCGACGGCAACACCCACCCGCTGACCTCCCTCGACGTCGCAGGCCACGAGATGACCCACGGCGTCACCGCCGCGACCGCCAACCTCAACTACTCGGGCGAGTCCGGCGGCCTGAACGAGGCAACCAGCGACATCCTCGCAACCATGGTGGAGTTCTACGCCAACCTGCCCGCCGACACCCCCGACTACCTGATCGGCGAGGAGCTCGACCTCCGCGGGAACGGCACCCCGCTGCGCTACATGGACAAGCCGTCCAAGGACGGCCGCTCCGCCGACTACTGGCGCCGGGGCATCGGCGGCATCAACGTCCACTTCTCCTCCGGCGTCGCCAACCACTTCTTCTACCTGCTCTCCGAGGGCAGCGGCCCCAAGACCGTCAACGGCGTCGCGTACGACAGCCCCACCTTCGACCACTCCACGCTCACCGGAATCGGCCGGGACAAGGCCACCGCCATCTGGTACCTGGCACTGACCGCCTACATGACCTCCACCACCGACTACGCCGCCGCCCGGACCGCGACCCTGCACGCGGCCGAGGACCTGTACGGCGCCGACTCCGGCGAGTACACCGCCGTCGCCGCCGCCTGGAGCGCCGTCAACGTCGGCGCGGTACTGCCCCCTGCCCCTCGGCAAAGCTGATCGGCAACGCCGGCTTCGAGAGCGGCGCAGCCCTGCCCTGGACGGCAACACCCGCTGTACTCGACGCCGACCCGAACCAGGCCAGCCACGGCGGCTCCTGGAAGGCCTGGCCGAACGGCTACGGGTCCACCCACCAGGACACCGCCTCGCAGACCGTCACCATCCCGGCGGGCTGCCGCGCGGCGCTGAACCACGGGCTACACATCGACACGGCCAAGACCAGCCGGTCGACCCACCCCGCACCTACGGCCAACCCGCACCGGTAGGCCGTACCCGACAGCACACCCAAAGCGGCCGGGCGGCTGATGCCGCCCGGCCGCTCCTCCGCGCCCGCCCGGGGGTGGCCGTCGGGCACCGCCAAATCAGTGTCCGCAGCCCCCCACTCGACAGGGGACGGTTCCGACGTTCCGGACGGCTCGGCGGGCGAGAGCGCCCGTCATCTTGTAGACGTGGTACTCGGGGCACGTGCAGGCGGCGCACGATGCGGACCTGCGGCAGCGGGCGTGGCACCAGGCCCTGCTCACGCAGCGCAGCCCGACGGGTCTGCTTCGGCGCCCGGTCGAACAGAACGGTAGCTGAGCCTCCCCCGCTGCGCGGGAGGGGTTGATGAGCTGGTCAGGGCGGGTGCGGGCGGTTCGACGGTCACTGGTTCGGCCATCGCCTGGCCGGTGCAGTACTCCTCCTCGTACTCTTCCGGGCTGAGCCGGCCCAGACGGACCACGGCGTGTGGCAGCCCGTCTCGCAGGGCTTCGCCGAGGAGTGCCCGAACTCCCCTGACAGCAGGAGCCGCCTTGGTACCTTCGGGCAGAGTCGAGCGTCTTCGCGCGATGTCCGTGCCAGCCAGTGATCCGCCGGGTTCGCGCTGAGCTCTCTGCGCGAACCCCACACCGGCTTCGCGGCGAAGAGGCGACACATGAACATGCGGGTCTATCAGTCAAGCCACCCCGGCGGGCCTCGGTTCTGCCGGCCGTCCATCGCCCGGACGCCGCCGCAGGCCGCATAGCGACGGTGGCGGTGGCACGTCGGCATCTCGGCGCCGGTGATCCCGGTCCGGTCTGACGTGAGCGCGGTCGCGGCCCGACGTCATGCGTCCGCCTCACTGTCCTTCCCGTTCGGGTGATGGATAGCGCGGACGGCATCGCGCACGCCCGTGCCCGTGCAGCGGCTGATCGGCAAGGCCGACGTCGAAGTGGTCCACACGGGCGACGACGGGCGGATCGGCGGATCGGCGAGCTGATCACCGCGATCGCGGCCCGAGCGGATACCGGTGTTGCCGAGGCGATGACCCTGCGTGCGGCGCCGGCCGAGGATCGACACCGTTGGCATGGGCGCCCGGGATGGCCGCAGGCCGGGCCGACCGTGCGGTAGCCCCGGGCCGGGTGCCAGCCGGGGTCGAGCAGGGCGGCCAGGTCCCGGGCGTCCTGGTGGTCGTCGGCAGCGAGATAGACGAAGTGGTGGAGGGTGAGTTGCCGCCCTCCGTCGAACAGGGCGAAGAAGTCGAGGGTCAGGGGCTGGGAGGACGCCTGACCGAACCAGAGGAAGAGGCCGCCGGGTGCCAGCTTCCGCAGTGCGGCGGAGCCGAGCCGCCCTCCGACGGATTCGAGGACGACGTCGAACATCCCGTTGTCCAGGCTGTCGATGTCGTGGACGACCTCGGCCCCGAGGGCGGGCAGGTGCTGCCAGGGCTCGTCCTCGGAAGCGACGACGGTGATCCGTGCGCCTTCGGCCACAGCGAGCTGCACGGCGAACTGGCCGACCCCGCCGCCCAAGCCCCACCGGCCGTCCAGGGCGGCGCCTGGACGTCCTCCAGGGCGGCCTGACAGCCACCCAGCCAGGACAGCGGCGCCCGACAGCCCGGGACGGGGGCGCAGCACGGCGGGCACGGCCACCAGGGACGGCCGGCCCGGCGGCGGCCAGGACCGGGCGGCCCGGGTGATTGCCGCGCACACCCAGACCGAAGCAGGACGGACGCCGAGCGGGCCGAGCCGGGCCGCCGGAGCACAGCAGCCGGGCCTCCACGAGCCGGTCAGGCCGGCGACGCAGCGAGGCCGCAACCCGGCCCAGACGGCGGCACAGCAACCTCAACGACGGCCCGGCCAGCCGAACCACGGCGCAGCCCCGGCCAGGAGACAGCCCGGCGCAGGTCCGGCCGACGCGGGCCGGCAGGCGACGGCCCGATCAGTACAGCTTGTTCACCGCCGCCTTCACCGTCTCCTTGAAGGCGGGGACGTCGGGCTGGGTCCAGTTGCTCTCCCACTCGACGAGGACCACGGTATTGCCGTCCCGGCCCACGCCGTAGAGGTAGTTGCGGTAGCCCTGCCAGTAGGGGACATAGGCGATGTGCACGCCGCCCGCGGTCGCCCCCTCCTCGACCGCGATCGACCCGTGGTCGTACCCGGTCACGATGTCACCCGTGTTTCCGGCGCGCGTACGGTCGACACAGCCCTCGTAGTGCTGCCGGACCGACCAGGCCAGGGCGACCGCCTCGGCCTCGGTCGGCAGGACGACGGCGTGCTCGTAGACCGAGGCCGTCTCCGAGGTGTTGAACCCGGCGCTCCAGACGCTCTCCACCGGGATGTCGTTGGTGTTGTACTGCCAGAAACAGGGGCCCGTGATGTTCCACCCGGGCTCGTCGTACGCCCCGCCCATCCAGGGCAGCGAGTCCGGCGGCAGGTCAGCGATGTCGATCATCCCCGGCTGCGCCGACGTGTCGGCGGGCGTCGCGCCCGCCACCGGCGCCGCCGCCGCGACCGCCAGCAGGGCGACGCCCGCCCCGCGCGCCCACGTACGAATCCCCGACCTCATCCGTCCACCTCCGTGTGTACAGCTGCGGAAAGACCCCCGCCCGATCGGGACCGGGGCACCCGTCCAGCATGCGAAACCCCGCCCGACGGGGAGGGGCGAGCACGAACGGTGTCCTGAATCCCCCGTCCTGAGCACAGGATCTGACCGAAAAGACCACGTCGGCTTCTTGGCCGGGCACCCCGAAGCGGGTTCGCGGCATGATGGGCGGCATGACCGATCAGACGGACGAGTGGGCCACCCTCTTCTCCTACGAGAGCCTCCCCCGCTGCCCGAAGCCGGCGCGGCTGACGGCGGATTGACTGCGCGACCTCGGCATCGACTGGATGCCGTTCCGCCCGGACGAGATCAGGATCGACCTGGCCTGCGGGGTCGGCCGGAACGGGCGGGCGTGCGGCTGGACCGCGCTGTAGAACCGGGCCAGAGCGCTCGCCCCGTCGTGGAAGCCGGTCAGGTCGGACGGGAGGAGTCCTGCGAGACCGCCGTCCTCGACCTCCGGCTCCAAGCACGGGAGCGGCCGGGGCCTGGCGGCACCTCAGCGAGGGGGCTGGGGGTGTCGCCTGCGGCGGCACCGGTGGAGCGGGGCAGCGCGGCGGCGGGGCGCGGGAAGCCGGGCCGCCAGCCGGGACCCCCGGGCGCTGCGCAGCACCCCCACCCGCCGCGGCGAAGAGGATGCCCACCGGACCTGCCCCACGGCATCCGCACCAGGAACGCGACACCGGCCACCGGGAACAGCACCACCGGAACCGCAGGCGTCCGCGGGCGGACCCCCGAGGCACCGCGGAACACGGGCGGACACCCGGACGCAGCCCCCGCCCACGGACCGGCCGCGCCTACCCCGGCCCGACCAGCCCGCACTCGTACGCGAAGATCACCGCCTGCACCCGGTCCCGCAGACCCAGCTTGGCCATGACCCGGCCGAGATGCTTCTTCACCGTGGGCTCCGCGAGGCCGAGGGCGGCGGCGAGTTCCGTGTTGGTCAGGCCGCGGGCGACCCCCAGCAGGACCTCCCGCTCGCGCGCGGTCAGCACGCGCAGCCGCTTCGCGTCGCCCCCGCCGCCGTCGTCCCCGGCGGCGGGGAGGCGGTGCGCGAAGCGGTCCAGCAGCCGCCGGGTCACCTGGGGGGAGACCACGGCGTCCCCCCGGGCCACGTCGCGGATCGCCCCCAGCAGCTCCTCCGGCCGGATGTTCTTCAGCAGGAAGCCGGAGGCCCCGGCACGCAGCGCCTCGAAGGCGTAGGCGTCCAGGTCGAAGGTCGTGAGCACCAACACCCGCGTCCCGGGCACCTCGCGCAGCAGCCGCCGGGTCGCCTCGATGCCGTCGGTGCCCGGCATCCGCACGTCCATCAGCACCACGTCCGGCCGCAGCCGCCGCGCCAGCTCCACCGCCGCCGCCCCATCGGCCGCCTCCCCGACCGGCTCCATGTCCGGCTCGGCGCGCAGGATCATGCCGAACGCCAGCCGCAGCAGTTCCTCGTCGTCCACCAGCAGCACCCGCACGCTCACGGCGCGTCCCCGGGATCAAGCCGTACGAAGACCCGCCAGCCGTCGCCCGGCCGCGGGCCCGCCTCCAGCACCCCGCCGAAGGCCGCGGCGCGCTCCCGCATCCCCGTGAGACCCCGCCCGGACCCGGCGGATCCCGGCCGCCCGGTCCCTCCGGCCCGCCCGTCGTCGGTCACCTCGACCGTGACCGTCCCCGGCGCGCAGGACACCCGCACCTCGGCGCGCGCCCCCTCCGGCGCGTGGCGCAGCGTGTTGGTCAGCGACTCCTGGACGAGCCGGTGCACTGTCAGCTGCGCCGCGGCCGGCACCCCGGCGGCCTCGCCGTCCACCCGCAGCCGGGTCACGAGGCCCGCCGCCTCCATCCGCTCGCACAGCGCCCCGAGCTGCGCGATCCCCGGTGGCGACCGCCGGTCGTCCCTGGCCCCCGCGTCGGTACCGGCGTCCTGGAGCAGGCCCAGCGCCCGCCGCATGTCGGTCAGCGCCTGCCGCCCGGTCTCCGCGATCCGGGCCGTCACGGCGGAGGAGTCGGCCGGCCGCGCGTGCCCGAGCGCGTCCGCCAGCGCCACCACCACCGACAGGCCGTGCGTCACGCTGTCGTGCAACTCCCGCGCGATCCGGGCGCGTTCCTCCTCCACCGCCCGACGCTCCCGCTCGTCGCGGTCCCGTTCCAGCCGAGCCAGCCGCTCCGCCCGCGCGGCCCGCCGGATCCGGGCGTTCGCCCCGAGCAGCGCGCTCGCGGCGACCGCCGCCGTCATCGCGGCGGCCGAGGCGAGGAACCGGCCCTCGGGCGCCCAGCGCGCCGCCGCCAGCACCGCCCCGGCCACCGCCACCAGACCCGCCGCCCAGGCCGACCGGTGCGGCGCCCGCGCGGTCACCGTCCCGAGGGCGACCAGCAACGCCGCGTCGGCCGGCAGCTGAACACCCAGCAGCCACTGCACGAGCGCCGCGGCGGCGATCACGCCGAACGCGGACCGGGGCGCCCGCCGCCGCCACACCAACGGCAGCACCAGAGCGGTCTGCAGCGCGAAGCCCGTACCGTCCGCCACCCGCCCCGGCCCGAGCGTCACCAGGAACAGGGCCGCCGCGAGCGCGGCGTCCGCCACCAGGGGCGGCACCCGCCCCGGCAGCCGGGCGAGGGCGCCCGGCGGGCCCGTCCGTACCGCGCCGGTCCCGGTCATCGTGTCCGTCCTCGCGTCCGCGTCGTCCGGCGTCCTCGCCGGAGCCCCACGGTAGGGCCCCCGCGCCCGCGAAGGCGTCCGCCCACCGGCGGAGACCGGGGAGACCCCGGGCCACCGGGGTCTCCTCCGCGCGGAGGAGCGGTCGCGCCCTGGGGCGACCCGCGCCCACCAACGGGATCGTCCCCCGGCAGGGCGCCCCGCACCCTCGGCGGCGAAACCATGGTGGCGACCCCGCAGCCGTACCCGCCCGAGGAGCCTGCCCATGCCCCCGACCCGCCGCGCCCTGCTCGGCACGCTCGGCGCCGCCGTGCTCGCCACCGTGGCCGCCGCCCCCGCCCCGGGAAACCGCCCCGCCGCCCCGGCCGGGGGACACGGCCCCGCGCACGCCCCCGGCACCCCCGTCCCGCTGCGGCTGCCCGCGCCCACCGGGCCCTGGCCCGTCGGCACCGTCGCGCTGCACCTGGTCGACGACAGCCGCCCCGATCCCTTCCTCCCCGCCAAGCCCTACCGGGAGCTCATGGCCGGCCTCTGGTACCCGGCGGAACCCGGGGCAAGCCACCCGACAGCCCCCTGGCTGCCCCCGGCCGCGGCGGCCGACTGGGACGCGCACTCCGCACCGGCCCTCGGTGTCCCCGCCGGCGCCGCCGACTGGCGGGGGATCAGGACCCACGCCCGCACCGGCGCGCCCGTCGCCCGCCGTGCCGGCCGGCTGCCCGTGGTGCTGGTCTCCTCCGGCGACGGCGGCTCGCGCGCCCTCGGCACCACCCTGGTCGAGGAGCTGGCGAGCCGCGGCCACCTCGTCGTCGCCCTCGACTCCACGTACGAGGCCGAACAGGTCGAGTTCCCCGGCGGCCGGGTCGAACGCGCCCTCCCGCTCCCCGACGACCTCACCCCGGAGGTCATCGCCGCCCTTCTCGCCGGGCACTCCCGGGCCCGCCTCGCCGACGCCCGCTTCGTCCTCGGCGCACTCGACCGACTCGCCTGCGGGGACCGCCCCGACACCGGCACCGACCCGCTCCCGGACGGGCTCGCCAAAGCTGCCGACCCGGCCAGGACCGGCGTGCTCGGGCAGTCCCTCGGCGGCTCCGTCGCCGCCCAGCTCGCCCACGACGAGCCCCGCGTCCGCGCGGCGGCCGACCTCGACGGCGCCCTCCTCGGACCCGTCGCCGACAGCGGCCTCGCCAAGCCCTTCCTGCTGATGGCCTCCGGTACGAAGACCCTGCGCACCGAACCGAGCTGGGCCTCCTGCTGGGCGGCGTCCACCGGCCCCCGGCACGCTCTGCGGCTGCGAAACGCCGCCCACGGCTCGTACACCGACCTCCAGGTCCTCCTGCCCCAGCTCGTCCGCCGCCTGCCGGTCCCCGACACAGCCGGACTCATCGGCACCGTCGACCCCCGGCGCTCCCTGGCCGCCCAGCGCACCGCCGTCGCCGCCTTCTTCGCGCGGTACCTGACAGGGCGGCCCACCGGCTTCCTCGACCGGCCCGGCGACCACTGGCCGGAGCTGGAGGTACTGCGCTGAACCGGCCCGCCCGACACCCCTCGTGGCGCCGGACGGCACGACCGTCCGGCCAGTAGCGTGGCGGACGCGGGGCGGGCCCGGACACGGAGCCGGCACGACCGGAGAACGGACGGACCCCCTGTGCCTTCCCGCAAACGGGCGGCAGCCGGATCCGGGAACGGGCAAGCGCAGCCGGCGAACGGGGGCCGGGAGCACCAACGACCGGGACAACCTGCAGGCGCTTCCGCACCACGCTGCGCACGGCGTCGCCCGCCAGCGCGGTGTGAAGGAGGTGAGCAGCTGCTACCGCTGGCACAACAAGCACTTCGTCCGCATCGCCCGCGTTCTCGGACTCACCCCGCCCCAGCGGGCGACCCCGGTGGTGGGGATGACCGACTGTCGGCTCGGCGACGCCGAGGCCGGACGGTGGGACGAGGTGATCCCGCTCCTGAACGCGGCGGCGGCCGCCCAGCTGGAAGCCGTCGTGCAGTCCACCGCGACCCCGCGCAGTCCCCACTCCGGCAGCCGGTTCGCGATCGTGTGCGCGGCGACCTGCCGCGCGAGCTCACCCTGCTCGCCGACGAACGTTGCGCAGGCGGCCTGAGCAGCAGTTGCTCCCACGTGTCGAGGGTGATGACCGTGCCGGTCACGATCGCGTCGGGGACGAACAGGGTCACCGTGACGTCAGCCTCGGTGTACCGCACGCCAAAGTGCAGGAGTTCGAGGTGGGGGTCGGGGTGCCGGGCTCCGCGGTTCGGTCAGCGGTGCGTCACGGTGTGGCATGAGGGCCTTTCTGGCACCGGGGTAGATGTCGCAATCCACACCTGGCCAGAAGGCCCTCACTCATTTCAAGACCACCGACCCGTGAACCCTGTCACCGACGTCCGTGGTCACTACACCGGACCCTGGGCGTGCCCGGGGCGCAGGCCCGCGATCACCTGGAGCAGGCGGCTCACGGTCGCGTCGGCGTCGGTGCGGTGCACGGCCCGGACGGTGGTCCGCAGATCGCCGGTGTCGCCCAGCAAGGGAAGGAGCGCCACCTCGTCGGTGAGCTGCCGGGCCCCCGCGGGCAGCAGGCTGACGCACCACCCGGCGGCGACGTGGCTGAGCAGGCCGCTGAGGTCGTCGGCCAGGACGGTGCCCCGGGGGGTGAAGCCGGCCCGGTGGCAGGCCAGGTGGACCTGCTCGGCCAGCACCGGCAGGGCGGTGGGGTCGGGCAGTGCGAAGTCCTCGTCGCGGAGCCGGTCCAGTGAGATCCCGCCGGTGTCGGCGAGGCGGTGGCCGCGGGGGACGGCAGCCTCGATCCGCTCGGTGGCCACGACGGCGCTGACCAGGTCGGCGGAGAGCCGGGCCGGGTCGCGCAGGAAGCCGAGGTCGAGCGCACCCGTCCGCACCTGGTCGGCCACCGCCGCCGAGGAGCCGTGCCGCAGGTGGATGCGCAGCCCCGGGAGCTCCTCGGCGGCGGCGCGCAGCACCGCCGGGAGGTAGAGGTGGCTGAGCAGGCTGACGTAGCCGACCAGGAGGTCGCCCTCGACGCCGTCGGCGACCCGGCGGGCGCGGGCGACCGCGGCGCCCTGTAGGTCGAGCAGCCGCTGCGCGTCGGCGGCGAACACCCGCCCGGCGGCGGTCGGCCGGGCCCCGCCGGGGCCGCGGTCCAGCAGGCGGACGCCGAGCATCCGCTCCAGGCGCTGGATCGACTGGCTGAGCGGTGGCTGGCTCATGCCGAGGAGCTCGGCGGCCCGTCCGAAGTGCCCTTCCCGGGCCACGGTGAGGAACTGCTCCATCAGCCGCCGGGACAGTGCAATATCGTCAGCCCTATCGTTCATGCCGCAATCATATATTGGACAGACCTAGCCGGGCGGGTGTGGAGTGGATCGTGCACGGCCCGTGGGACACCGCCGCAGTCCGACCCTGTTCGGTCCTGTCGGCTTGCCGCCCCATCGGGCGGCCCGTCCCTTGGAATGTGTTCCGGGGACGGACCGGGGCCGGGCTCTCCTGTCCTTCTGATTCCTCTGGGGTGATCTTCATGGCGGTCGTGACGATCGTCGGGGCCGGTGTCATCGGCGTCTCGTGGGCACGGCTGTTCGGCAAGGCGGGCTGGGAGGTCCGGATCAGCGACCCGCGGCCCGACCTGGCCGAGGTGGTGGCCCGCGACCTGGCGGGCTTCGAGGTGACGGCGACCGACGACCTGGCCGCCGCGGCGGCCGGCGCCGACTTCGTCCAGGAGGCGGGGCCCGAGCGCACCGACGTCAAGGAGCAGATGTTCGGCACGCTGGCCGCGCGCACGGCCGACGGCGTGGTGCTGGCCTCGTCCTCGTCCTCGCTGCTGCCCTCCGTGATCGTGAGGGGCAACCCGGCGGCGGACCGGATCGTGATCGGCCACCCGTTCAACCCGCCCGAGCTGATGCCGCTGGTGGAGGTGGTGCCCGGGCCGGAGACCTCCGCCTCGACGGTGGACCGGGCCGTGGAGGTGTACCGCGGGCTCGGCAAGCTGCCGATCCGGCTGAAGAAGGAGATCCCGGGCTTCGTCGGCAACCGCCTGCAGAAGGTCTTCAACGACCAGGCCATCTACCTGGTGCAGCAGGGCGTCATCGACGTGTCGGACCTCGACGACCTGGTCCGCGCCTCCCTCGGACTGCGCTGGGCCACCATCGGGCCGTTCGAGAGCGGCACCCTCGGCGGCGGACCGGCTGGCATGCGGCACCTGGTGGAGCACGTCGGGTCCCAGCTGACCTTCGAGATCGGCAGCCCCGACCCGGCCGGCATGGGCGAGGTCCTCGACGCGGTCGAAGCGGCCTACGGCACCGGTGAGCAGGCCTACCGGCGCCTCGCCGAACTCCGCGACCGGCGCACCAGGGCAGCCCTCGCCCCGCTGGACTGGCCCGAGCCCCCGACCGGCGCCACCGATGGAGGCCGGAAGTGACCGCGGCCGGAGCGGCCTCGAAGCGCCTGCTGGCGCTGCAGCTCGTCCCGGGCCGGGTGCTGGAGGTGGACACCGCCGACGGCCGGGTGCGCACCCTGGTCGAGGACGCCGGCAACTCCCCGGACGGCGTTGTCGCGGCGGACGGCACCGTGTACTGGACCACGATGGGCGCGCCCGACGTCGACCCCGGCACGCCGGGCGAGGGCGGCTACGACTTCTCCCCCCGCAACGGCGGCGTCCACGCCTGGAGCCCGGGCGGCCCGCGGCGCGACCTGGTCCAGGCCGGGGCGATGACCACCGGCAAGCAGCTCACCTCCGACGGCGCGGGCGCCCTGTACTGGTGCGACCGCGAGGGCCACCGGATCAGCCGGGTGCGCACCGACGGCAGCGGCCTGATCGACCTCGTGGTGACGCCCGCCGCCGAAGGGATCATGGGCGAGTGCGTCGGCATCGCCGTCGACTCCGTCCGCGGCCACCTGTACTGGACCCAGAAGGGGCCCGCGAAGGGCGGCCGGGGCCGCATCCTGCGGGCCGGCCTGGATATCCCGGCCGGACAGAGCGCCGAGCACCGCACCGACATCGAGGTGCTCTGGGACCACCTGCCCGAGCCGATCGATCTGCACCTCGACGGCGACACCCTGTACTGGACCGACCGCGGCGCAGCCCCCGACGGCAACACCCTCAACCGGGCCCCGCTGCCCGGCCCCGACGGGTCCGGGCAACGACCGCAGATCCTGGCGTCCGGCTTCGCCGAGGCGATCGGCCTTGCCGTCGACACCGCCGCCGGCCTCGCCTACGTAGCCGACCTCGGCGGGCACATCCGCGAGGTCCCGCTCCCGGACGGCCCCGCCGCGGGCCGCGCCCCGCGCGAGGTGGCCGCCCTCGGCACCCCGCTGACCGGACTGTGCCTGCCGTAACCGCGGCCGCATGCCCCCGCCCCCCACCGTTTCCGGAAAGAAGCACAGAGCCATGGCCTTCGTCCTCCCCGACCGCATCGAGTCCCGCCCCGTCACCGTGATCGGCGCGGGCACCCTCGGCCGCCGCATCGCCCTGATGTTCGCCACCCGCGGCGGAGAGGTCCGGATCTTCGACCCCAACCGTGCCGTCGCCGAACAGGCCGTCGCCTACGTCGCCGAGCACGTCGGCGAGGTCGCCGCCACCGTCGGGGCCGGCCGGCCGGGCACCGCCGTGGCCCACGACGACCAGGCCGACGCCGTGGCGGACGCCTGGCTGGTCGTGGAGGCCGTGCCCGAGCACCTCGACCTGAAGAAGCGGGTCTTCGCCGACCTCGACCGGCAGGCCGCCTCCGACGCGATCCTGGCCAGCAACTCCTCGTCCTACCCGACCAGCCAGTTCATCGACGGCGTCACCCACGTCGAACGCGTCGTCAACATGCACTTCTACATGCCGCCCCAGCAGAACGCCGTCGACCTGATGTCTGACGGCCGGACCGACCCGGACGTGCTGTCCTTCCTCAAGCAGGAACTGCCGAAGTACGGGGTCTTCCCGTTCGAGGCCCACAGGGAGAGCACGGGCTTCATCTTCAACCGCGTCTGGGCCGCCATCAAGCGCGAGGCCCTGGCCGTGGTCGCCGAGGGCGTCTCCACCCCCCAGGACGTCGACCGGATGTGGCAGATCAACATGGGCCTGAAGGCCGGCCCGTTCCGGATGATGGACCAGGTCGGCCTCGACGTGGTACTCGACATCGAGAACCACTACGCCGCCGAGAACCCGCACCTGCCCGAGGGCCCGCGCAAGCTGCTCCGCAGCTACGTCGACGCAGGGCACCTCGGGCTGAAGACCGGCCGCGGCTTCTACGACGACTACCCCACCCCCGCCGCCTAGCGCGTATTTGGTCGTGATAGGCGTGACGGCGCGCGGTGCAGGCACGGGCCGCGCGGTGCGGTGCGGTGCGCGCGGCCGCCCCGTGACCGGCCCGGTCTACCAGCGGGCCAGGTGCTCCCCCAGCGCCCGGCGCAACAGGGCGAGGGCCGCGTCGGCGCCGGGGCAGCGCAGGGGTTCGCCGCCGGCAGCGTCGGAGACGATGCTGCTGTCGATCAGGGCGGTCCAGGTGCCGCGCTGAACGTCGTACTCCTCGATCCAGCCGACCGGGCGGCCGGCTCGCTGGAGCTCCTGGTCCCGGGTCGGCGGACCGGGTGAGGTGGGCCAGGCCGTCGTCGAGCGGGCCAGGTCGGGGTCGCCGAGGCCTCGGGCGCCGGGATCGGCGGTGCGGCATGGCGTCGGGCTGTGGTCGACCGCTATCTCCCCACCACCGCGCAGGGGTACATACTTGCCCCATGATCGACGTCCCCGGGGAACTGATAACCGCACTCGACGCCTTCGCGCGAACACTCAACGAAAGCGGCTACCCAGGCTGGGCCCGCAGGATGGAGCGCGGACGATCGAAGATCGCGGCGGGGGACGCTCAAGGACTGGATATCGTCCTGAACGCATACGGCGGCGCGGGGAGCCTCAACGACCTCCCGTTCACCGACGACCACCCCGTCAAGGTGTTGAGCGCCGAGGTGCGGCAGCGGTGCGCGGCCGTTCGCACCCAGTTGCACCGGAGCGAGCGGGCCGGGACCTGACGCCCTACGGCCACGCCGGCCCGAAGTCGTCACTGGGCCTGCCTGGCTGCGGCCGGTTCCCGGGGCTTCGTCTCGGGGGCTGAACAGGCAGAGCGGTCCCGTCCCGAACCGCGCAGAGCCTGCGCTGCGTACCGCGATCGCCGTGTCCCAGTGGCTCCCCAGCTCGCAAGTACGGGTCGAAGTTCGGGCTCCCAGTTCGAGTACCGAGGGCCGCCGGCGCTGACCACCGCATGACACGCCTTCAGGCTCCGGAGTCCCTGCGGCCTCCACTCCCCCTGCTTCGCCGCACAACCTGACCGACAACGCGGTCCTCGGCCGATCGCATCCCGGGCCTTCACACAGCGAGGGTTCACGCCACGTTTCCTTAACGGACCTGATGGTCCACCGGCCACCGGTCTGCGCGCACCTCGCGGGTCGGCCTGCGTTGTGGACGATGGTGACGGCGAGGTGGCGCAGGTCATGGACGGTGCACCGCGGCGGGTGGGCGCGTCAGGGTCGCGGACGGCTGTGGCCGCTTTCATCGCGCTGCGGAGCCTGCTAGTCTCTTTCGAGTTGCAGTTGTGGTCCCATGGACTTTGTGTGCGCCTGCTGATGTGTCGCAGGCGCACCTTTTGTTTCCCGGCTCTTTCCCGGGTGGGTGCTCATCCCGGCGACTCGGAGTCCGCACTGTGCGGGTTCCGGACGGCCCCTTGAAGGAGATTTCTCTATGGCTAATGGCACTGTGAAGTGGTTCAACGCGGAAAAGGGCTTCGGCTTCATCGAGCAGGAGGGCGGCGGTCCTGACGTGTTCGCCCACTACTCGAACATCAACGCCAACGGCTTCCGTGAGCTGCTCGAGGGCCAGAAGGTCGAGTTCGACGTCACGCAGGGCCAGAAGGGCCCGCAGGCCGAGAACATTCGTCCGCTGTAGTTTCTGCCACGGCACCCGCCCGGCAGCGAGGGGCCCGCACCGCATGCACGTGCGGTGCGGGACTCCACATGACGCCATGACACACCCCTGGCCTTTGAGTCCCCCTGCCGCCGGCCTGACGCACAGCGCGCGTCACAGCGATCTGAATCGTGCCGCGGTTCGCACACCTCCGCCCACATGAGGCGTCGTGCGACACCGATCACCTGCGCCGCACACGACCGGCGTCCTGCCGTCGCCTCCGCTTGATCCTCCCGGCCCGTCCCCTGAACCCTGCGCCGTCTGTGGCGTGGAACGTTCCGAGGACGTGCCGCCCGAGAAGGGTTCTTCGCATTCCCGTTCCTGCCCGCTTCTCCTCGCTCCGCCGCGCCGCCTCAGGGCTGGTCCTCGCTAGCGTCCCGCGCCGATTTCGCGGCGATCGCGCCAACTTCTCCTGGTCTCCGACGACCACTCAACCACCTGCTGCGCGAAGCCTGTTGGCGCGTCGATCGGCCGGGGTTCTCACCCATCACGCCTACGCGTTCCGGGTTCGTCTCGTCCGGGTGGTGATCGGCATGTCGACCGGCCACCGGGTCCACGCGCTGAGCCGGGAGAACACCACGCCGCTGGTGTCGGCGCCGGCAATTGCTCTGTCGGCGCTCTGACCTCCGGATCCGGCGCTTCCCTTCCCCGCCCCAGAGACGCCTGCCGATCGCCCACGACCGACAGATGCCGACCCGCCGGTGCCTCACCTGCTGAGCCCCCGGCGCGGCACGCCTGACAACCGCAGCCGCTCATGCCCGCGCCCCGTACGACCGACCCGAGCAGGGAACTTCCTGATGCCGTTCGAGATCACGCACGCGACCGTCCCGGCGCCGGGCGGTGTCACCGAGGCCGTCGTCGTCACGGGGCCGACGTTCGTTCTGGTCCTGGACGGCGCCACCGCCACGGGAGCCGCGACGGGCTGCGCCCACGACGTCGCCTGGTACGTGCGGCAATTGGCCGGCCTGCTACGCGCGCGGCTGCTCTCACCTGGCTCGCCCTGCCTGCGGGAGATCCTGCGTACCGCCCTGACCTCATTGGTCGAGGAGCATGGCCAAAGCTGTGACATGGCGAACGCGGACAGCCCGTCCTCGACCGTCGCGGTGGTCCGCGAGCGGGACGGCGTCCTGGACGTCCTAGTGCTCGGCCACTCACCCGTGGCGCTGCAGCGGAGCAACGGAGCGATCGAGGTGATCGTCGACGACCGGGCGGCCTACCTCGACTCGTATACGGAGAAGGCCGTAAGCGGCTTCCGCAACAACGCCGCCGGAGGCTTCTGGGTAGCCGGTGCGAAACCCGAGGCCGCAGACCACGCACTGACAGCGAGCATCCCACTGTCGCGGATTCAGCAGGTCGCCGTGCTGTCCGAGGGTGCTGCCCACCTTCCCGAGCGCTACGGCTGGAGCTGGCCGCGTTTCATGGCCGAGCTGTCCGAATCCGGGCCCGGCCGGATCATCGCCGCGACACGGGAGGCCGAGGCCGGCACGGCGCCCGGTGCCTTTCGGGGCAGGGCGAACGACACTGCCGCCGCCGTTCTCTGTCGCCCGTCCCCGCCGGCGCGCACAGCGGGAGCGGACCCCGTTCCCGGCTGAAGCACCGCCCAGCATCATGATCAAGTGCCGCTCCACGGCGCGGCCCGACAGCACCACCGCCAGTAGCCCGGCGGACATCACCGGCAGCCCGTGCCAGGGAACGTGGCGCCTCTGGTCGCCCGGCGGCCGGGTCGTCCCGCGAACGGGGACGTCATGTGACGTCAGGTCCCGGGTGGGTGCCGGTTCGGGGGCCGTACCAGTCCAGGCACAGGACGGTGGCGTCGTCCCTCACGTCGCCCGCACAGGCGATGGTGACGGCGGCGACCAGGGCGCCGACGACCTCGCGGGGGTGGTCGGTGGAGGTGTCGAGGAGGAGTTGGGACAGGTCTACCTGTTCCGCTTGGCGCTCCTGCATGCCGTCGGTGTGCAGGAGGAGGCGGTCGCCGGGGCGCAGGTCGAGTTCCCGGACGTGGTAGGCGCCCTGGCCGTGAACGCCGAAGGGCAGGTTCGCCGGCAGGCGCAGTTCCTCGACCACGCCGGCGCGCAGGCGCAGTGGCAGGGGGTGGCCGGGCCCTCGCCCCGGCCGCGGCTGGGACCGGAGCGGTGCCCCCGCGTTCGGGGGCGTCAGGGCTGACGGGACGGGACCTCAGGCCAGGACGTAACCCAGGGTGCCGCCGATGATCTGGCCCTCGCAGTTGGTCTGGTGGGACTCGAAGATCTGACGGTCCTCGTTCCTCAGGCAACGCAGCAGCGGCAGCGAGCCCACGCCGGCCGGCGGGGAGCTGTAGAGCCAGCCCAGGCGGGTCACGTAGGTCTGCCCCTCACAGTTGACGTCCGTGGTGGAGAAGTGGTCGCCGCGGACCTGGCACAGGTACAACGGCTGGGTTCCGGGGGCCTCGGAGGTGTGGAGTGTGCCGAGCGGCCCTTGCAGCTGGTAGGAGACCGGGGCGTTCCAGGTGGTGCTCAGGGTGTCGGACTTCTTGTGGTACCGGTAGAGGACGAAGGTCGGGGAGGTGACGATCGGCTCCCCGGTGCACAGGTATTCGACCGCGACCTGCACGTAGCCGTTGGGCAGCGAGGTGACGACGGCGGGGCCGGCCGTGAGCCGGCACTGTCCGGCGGTGAAGCCCTTGGCGGCAGCCTGGTCCAGCGCGGTCCGGTGGGCGGCCGCCTCCGCGATGTTGTAGGGGCCTCCCCCGACTCCGCCAAAGTAGAGCTGCACCGGGCCCACCGCGCCGACGGATCGCTCGGCGAAGGCGGAGGGAGCGGGGGCGGGAGCGTTCGCGGGGGCGGCGTTGGCGGGCGTGACCAGCGCCAGCGCCAGGGCACCGGCCAGGGCGGCGGAGCCGGCGATACGGCGGAGCATTCGCACGATGGGGCCTCTCTCGTGACCAGCTGGAGCCGACCGGCATGACCGGTCCCGACTGGAGTTCGGCGTAACGAATTGTCCCCCGACGGAAGTTGGGGATTCCGTGTGAAAGAAGACCAGTCCCGGCGAGGGCCCGACAGCTCTGTCTACCAGTGCCGCCCGGAGCAGTCCACCGCCACCACGACCACGGTCTGCGACCTGGTCCGCCGCCATCAGAAGAACATCGGCTCACGCTGGCGCAGGCCGCGCCCGGGAAGATCGCCCTGATCGTCCTCGCGGTCCTGTGCCACGACCAGCGGCTCTGCGACATGGCGGGCGGCAACGACATCTCCGCCTCCACCGTCCGCCGATGGCTGCTGGAGGCGATCGAACTGCTCACCGCGCCTGGATTTCGCCCCGAAGAACATAACTCAAAAGGGTGGTGTTGTCGTCCTACTGGACGGAACCCTGCTGCGCACCCGCAGCCGCACCCGCAGCCACACCAGGGCATCCTCGTTTAGACGACCTTGTTGCCGTCGTCACTGAGCTGGACGAGCTCGGCCGCCCTGCCGGGACCCTCGATCGGACCGGCGGCGGTGTTGCCGGCCCAGTCCCACAGGAAGACGTCGTGCTCACCACCGCCCTGGTAGGCGAGACGGGTCCCGTCGCCGCTGATGGACGGCCGGACCGCCGCGGTGTTGTGGATGATGTCGACGGTCTGCAGGGCCCCGGTGTCCGCCACTCGGCCATCTCCCGTCCCAATAAAGACAATCGGCCCCGGCGAGAATCTGGGTGGCGGTCACGGGTGGTCACCTCACCAATCGAGCACCGCCGGGACCGAGAGCGGGCGGCCGCGCGCTGCTACGGTCGGACGCCATGAGCTGGCTTCCCGATGACTTCGTCCACCCCGTCCTGGTACCGCTGCCGGGCGGTGGCCATCACCTGCGACCGATCCGGGAGGCGGACACCCCGCTCGACTATCCGGCGGTGATGAGTTCGCGCGAGCGGCTGTGGACCATCTTCGGCCCGGCCTGGGGCTGGCCCGCGGCCACCATGACCTACGAGGCCGACCAGGCCGACCTGTTGCGGCACGAGAAGGAGATCGCCGCACACCAGTCCTTCAACTACGCGCTGTTCGACACGACCGAGACAGCTCTGCTCGGCTGTGTCTACATCGACCCACCGGAGAGGGCCGGCGCGGACGGCGACATCTCCTGGTGGGTAGTGGACGAGCTGGTGGGCAGCAAGGTCGAACAGGCCCTCGACGCGCTGGTGCCGCAGTGGATCGCCGCCGACTGGCCGTTCGAGCAGCCGCGCTTCCTCGGCCGCGAGATCTCCTGGTCGGACTGGCTCGCCCTGCCGGAGCATCCCGGCATGTAAGTGGTTGACGCCCGTACCGACCTCGAAGGCGGTCGATCGAACGGGAGTCTCGATCGGGTGACTGCGGCGGTTTCCGCGCGCGAGAGCAGGGCCTCCAGGCAGCTCGGGGGTGCGATCCCGTTCCGAGTGGTTCACACGGAGGCCCTGTTGTCGTTGTGGTCGAGACAGGGCTTCTGGAGCTGACGAACCGTCAGCGGACGTGTTCCGGCCCGTGCCGAGCTGGCGTGATCCGGTGGGGCAGAGCCCGATTGGTGGCTTCTCGACACGACCGGCGAAGGCGACACTGGTACGTGGGTGATCGGCCCTTCAGGGTCCCCGGACGTCGCCCACGATCTTGAAGGGGGAGCACATGCGGTCCAGCTCGATGACGAGGCCCCTCGTCAGGCTCACCATCGCCACCGCCCTAGCCGTCGGCGGGTCCGCAGGCGCGGCCTTCGCGACGCCCGCGCCTGCCGCCCCGCAGGCGGCAGGCGCCCCGGCCGGCGCAGGGCTCACAACCGTCGAGAACCTCGGCCTGAACACCTCCGAGGCCGAGTACCTCCAGAACTGGCTGGCGCTCTACTGGGGCTACCCCGGCGAGATCAACGGCCTGCTGGACACCGAGAGCTGGAAAGCCCTCCAGCGCTTCCTCCGAGCGAAGTGGGGCTACCTCGGCGCGATCGACGGCATCACCGGCACCGAGACCGTCCAGGCCCTGCAGCGCCGGCTGAAAGAGCACGAGAGCTACCACGGTCCGATCGACGGCATCGCCGGACCGAGCACCCGGGAGGCCTTCAAACGCTTCGCCGCACCCAAGTCCTGAAACCCCGCGACGGCCGCCGACACCGCCGGGCCGTCGCCACCCGAGAACCCGGCAGCGCAACCCGGCCGGGTTCGCCGCACCGAACTCCTCACGGCTGGGCACAGGCCGGCGCAGCACCCGGGCCCAGCGGAGCCAACCGGTTGAAGGGCACGGCAGGACGCACGCGGTGACAAGGGACGCCTCCGGCACGCCCAGGCGCCTCCAGGAGCCCGACGGCTACCCGGAGAGCCGCGCGAGGACGTCAACAACCAGCACGTGGCGACCGGGACGGCGGCCGACCGCGCCGGCGACAGCTGGGCCGTCGGCTGGGACCGCGACGGCAAGCCGACCTTCCTGGAGCGGCCGCCCGGGTCCATCCGCAGCTTCGCGACCGGCATCAACGACTCCGGGGAGATCATCGGCAACATCGAACACCGGCCCCCCGACCGCTTTCATGCCGACCAGCCCGCTCCCAAGGCCAGCCCCCAAGACCGGCTCGGCACGGGACCTCGGAGCCGGATCGCACCGCGCACCAACGCCGAGTAGAGGACCACCCGGCCCAGGTCCCGGTGCGCGGGCAGCAACCGGCTGCGGTTGGCGGACAGTTGCAGCGGGATGGGCGCGGCGGCGAGGTCAGGACGGGTGCTGTCAGTCATCACGGGTGCTGCCTTCCTGGTCGGCGAGGAGAGGAGTCAGGGGGGACCGCCTTGTGGCGGGTCAGCTGCGGTGCGGCCAGGCCGTGGCCATATCGTCCAGGAGGCCGTCGGTGATCGTCGCGGAGCCTTCCCCCGATCCGGCCGGCAGCGGAGCGTGCAACGATCAGGACTTCCGCCTGCTCGGCCCTGTGCGTTCCCCCGTCCCAGCCCTCGACCACCGGTGGAGGACACAGCTCAGCCGGGTGCGACCAGTGGATCGACAGTCAGGGCCGCACGCTCCGCTTCGAACAGCGGACGACCCTCCGGGGCCAGGCTAACGTGAACAAGATCACCTTCACCGAGTTCGGCGACCCCGTGACCGTCACCGCGCCCACCAACGACTGAGCCCGCGACCGGCTCCTGAGCCTGAACCCCGCCGGAACGTGCGGGCGCGACCCCGCTCACATCCAGCAACCTGCACCAGGGGCTTGACACAGCCTCTCCGTCCGACCGGTGCCGGTCACCCGCTTCGGGTGGTCGGCACCACAGGCGATGTCGCCGGGCCGATCCAGGGCACCGGTCAGACAGACCACCGGGTCCGGCACGAACTGGCCTCCGTGCGCCCGCATCACCTCGCCCTGGGCCCTCGCCCGGTGAAGGTTTTGCTCAGAGCACCAGCAGACGGCTACGTACGCCACCATGCCTCCAGCACGCGTCCGCGCCACCATGCCTCGGCGGCCAACGGGCTCAGGAGACGAGCTCTTCTTCCGTCGGCATGACCGGATCATCCACCCCGACCAGGCAGACCGTCCACGAGATTCCTGGCAGGCAATCCATCGTCAATCGCGGTTCGGCGTAAGCGGCCGCTATGACCGCAGGCTCCCCCCGTCGCGCCGTGGGATGTCTCTCCACCATCCCCCGCCAGGTCTTCTCGACAACCGTCTCCTCAGCCATCCCGCGATCATGACGTCCGCACCCGGCCAGGACAACCCTTGTCCCAGCCCTGCGGCCGCTCAGCGCCCGCAGGCGATGGCCCGGATTGTGCGATGGATCCGGGAGCACCGGCAGCAGCTCAGCGGACGGAGCACCGGCGACCCGGGTTCTACCACGCGGCGCGGGGGCACACGGCGCAGCAGTTGCTCGGCGGGTTCGGCGTCCAGGCGATCGGCGTCGCCGGGGTAGCCGCAGCCGGAGGACAGTGCGGCGCGCAGCTCGGGGAGGGTCGCCACCGGCGGCCGGCCGATGCGGCCGTGGCCCCCGTTCCGCCCGGCGGGCCGGGGGCTCACCCCCACAGCCTCACCTCTGATCGTCACTCCCCGGCGCCGGGCCGGGCCTGTGGTGTCGACGCTAGCCGTCCAGGTCCCGGCCGTGGGGCTGTACCGGCGAACCTGCGGACCAGTTGGAGGCCGGCGGGGCCCGCCTTCGCCTATTCCTGGTCGGGGACGGCCTGGACGGTGCGGCGGCGGGGGGCTACGCAGCAGCCACCGTCGGCCGGGGCCTGCTCGGGCGGGGTACCGATGCTGACGGCGACCGGGGCGGGCACGGCGACCGGGGCCGCGCAGCAGCCACCGTCGGCGCCCTGTTCGGCGGCAGGCTCGTCGAACAGGCCTGCGCCGCCACACACCCCGGTCTCCGGGAGGGTGAGCTCGACCCGCCGAGCGGCCTCGTGGTCGCCGGCGAGGTGGGCGGCGACGGAACGGACCTGCTCGTAGCCGGTCATGGCGAGGAACGTCGGAGCCCTGCCGTAGGACTTCATACCGACCAGGTGAACGCCCTTCTCGGGGTGGGAGAGCTCGTTCACGCCGTGCGGGTAGACGGTGCCGCAGGAGTGCTGGTTGGGGTCGATCAGCGGGGCGAGCGCCGCGGGGGCCTGGAGGCGGTCGTCCAGGTGGAGCCGCAGCTCGCCCAGAAAGGACAGGTCCGGGCGCAGGCCCGTCAGGACGATGACCTCGTCCAGATCCTCGGCGCGGTGGCCGTCCTCGGAGACGAGGGCGAGTCTGTCGCCGGCCTGTTCGACGCCGGCGGCCCGAAAGCCTGTGAGTGCACTGGCGTGCCCGTTCTGGACGGCGGCCTTGGCTGCCTGTCCCAGTGCACCGCGCGCCGGGAGCTGGTCGGCGCTGCCGCCGCCGAAGGTCGAGCCGGTGATGCCGCGACGCAGGATCCACACCGCGTGAGTGCCGGTCTCCTCCTCGGCGAGGTCGGCGAGCACGGCGAGGGCCGTGAAGGCGGAGGCGCCGGAGCCGACGACGGCGGTCCGCCTGCCCGCGTACCGGGTGCGCACGGCGGGGTCCCCCAGGTCGGGGACGCGATAGGAGATGCGGGCGGCGTGCGTCTTCTCGCCGATCGCCGGGAGGCCGTCGGCGCCGAGGGGGCTGGGGGTGGACCAGGTGCCGGAGGCGTCGATGACCGCGGCAGCGGTGATCCGCTCCTCACGGCCGTCGGCGGTGGTGACGTGGACGGTGAAGGGCTGGTCCTCACGGCCGGAGTCGACCACGCGGTCGCGGCCGCTGCGGGCGACGCCGGTCACCTGGCTGTCGTAGCGGACCTTGTCAGCGAGGGCGTCGGCGAGCGGCTGCAGGTACAGCTCGGCCCAGTCGGCGCCGGTCGGGTAGGTCGCACCGTCCGGGCGGGTCCAGCCGGTGGGGGCGAGGATCTTCTCAGCAGCGGGGTCAACGAGCTCGGCCCAGGTGGAGAACAGCCGCACGTGGCCCCACTCGCGCACCGCGGCGCCGGCCCAGGGTCCCGCTTCGAGCACCAGCGGGGTCAGACCGCGTGCGGTGATGTGGGCGGCGGCGGCCAGGCCGATCGGGCCGGCGCCGATGACGAGGACTGGCAGGTCGTGGCCTTCGGGCATGGCGATGGTCTCCTTCGAGGTGAGCGGTCGGTGGAGATGAACCGCGTCTCTGATTCGATGAATATCGATGTTCTGGCGATCTCGACCTTGCCACTCGGGTTCGACAGATGTCAACATAGACGTATGTCGAATTCCGAGTTGGCGGTCCTGGAGCCCAAGGCCGTGCCCTGCTGCCCGCCGATCACCGCGGCGGAGCTGTCGGCCGAGGACGCGGTACTGATGGCCGCGATGTTCAAGGCGCTGTCCGACCCGGTGAGGCTGCGGCTGTTCTCGAAGATCGCCTCGCACCCGGGCGGGGAGGCGTGCGTGTGCGACATCCAGGACGTCGGGGTGTCCCAGCCGACCGTCTCCCACCACCTGAAGAAGCTGCGCGAGGCCGGACTGCTGACCAGCGAGCGCAGGGGCACTTGGGTGTACTACCGGGTCGCGCCGTCCGTGGTGGCGGGTATGGCCGCCCTGCTCGACCTCAACCGCTGACCCGCCGCCCGAAGGAGCCCCGTTGCCGCACGCCGTCGTCACCCTCGGGCCGATGGGGCCCGAGCACGCCGAGCAGGTCCTGGCGATCTACCGGGCGGGCATCGAGGAGGGCAACGCCACCTTCGAGACCGTCGTCCCCGCTTGGGACGCCTTCGACGCCACCCGCCTGACGGAGCACCGCCACGTCGCCCTCGGCCCGTCCGACGAGGTGCTGGGCTGGGCCGTGGTCAGCGCGGTCTCCGCCAGGCCTGCCTACGCCGGGGTCGTCGAGCACTCCGTCTACGTACACCCCGGCTGCCGCGGCCTCGGCATTGCCGGCGCCCTCCTGGAGGCGCTGATCGCCTCCACCGAGGCGGCCGGGATCTGGACCATCCAGTCCGGGGTGTTCCCGGAGAACACCGCCAGCCTCGCCCTCCACTCCAGAGCAGGGTTCCGCGTGATCGGCACCCGCGAGCGCGTCGCCCGCCACCACGGCGTCTGGCGCGACGTCCTGCTGATCGAGCGCCGCAGCCCGGCCATCGACTGACACCCCGCGCCCGCCAGTGACTGCCACGTCAAGAGGGTGGCGCACCGAGGTGCAGGCCGGCAGCGCCGGGCGTCGGCGACAGCACCGGGCGGCGGTCCGGCGCGCGGAGACGTGTACTGCGACGGGACGCGGAGGCGAGGGAGAAGCTCGGCGGCGACACCTACCGCAGTGGCCACCGCAGTGCCGCGGCCTTCGCGAAGAGTTGCTTCGCCGCCATCCGCAACCCCGGCAGCCACGAGGCCAACCTGCCCGAGCTGCCCGAGCTGCCCGAGCGCGAAGCCTTGGAGCAACGGCGCTCTCAGCGTGCCGGCCCGGTGAGTGGCCCAGCGACGTCGGAGGCCTGATTCGCCGCTCGGCCCGGCAAGCCCGCGGGATTCACCGGCGGGCTCGCCGGGTCACGGCGTCATGGTCGCAGCGGTCAGGCGGCGGCGGTGTACTTCTTGCGCCAGGCGAGGGAGACGTAGACCAGGGCGATCAGGACGGGGACCTCGATGAGGGGGCCGACGACGCCGGAGAGCGCTTGGCCGGAGGTGACGCCGAAGGTGGCGATGGCGACGGCGATGGCGAGCTCGAAGTTGTTGCCGGCGGCGGTGAAGGCCAGGGTGGCGGTGCGATCGTAGGCGAGACCGATGGCCTTGCCGAGGGCGAACGTGCCGAACCACATGATCGCGAAGTAGACGAGCAGCGGCAGTGCGATGCGGGCGACGTCCAGCGGCTGGGAGGTGATGGTCTTCCCCTGCAGAGCGAACAGGACGACGATCGTGAACAGCAGCCCGTACAACGCCCAGGGGCCGATCCGGGGCAGGACGTTCGCCTCGTAGCGTGCGCGACCGAGCCTTTTCTCGCCGAGGCGGCGCGTCAGGAAGCCTGCGAGGAGGGGAACGCCGAGGAAGACGACGACGTTGAGAGCGATCTTCCACATGGAGATGTCCAGGCGCTGCCCCTCCCCCAGGCCCAGCCAGCCGGGCAGCAGGTCGAGGTAGAACCAGCCGAGCACCCCGAACGCGATCACCTGGAACATCGAGTTGAGGGCGACCAGGACGGCCGCGGCCTCCCGGTCGCCACAGGCGAGGTCGTTCCAGATGATCACCATGGCGATGCAACGCGCCAGGCCCACGATGATCAGGCCGGTGCGGTACTCCGGCAGGTCCGGCAGGAACACCCAGGCGAGAGCGAACATCACCGCCGGGCCGACGATCCAGTTGATCACCAGCGACGAGGTCATCAGCCTGCGGTCACCGGTCACGGCGTCGAGCCGGTCGTAGCGCACCTTCGCCAGCACCGGGTACATCATGACCAGCAGGCCGGCCGCGATCGGCAGGGAGATCCCGCCGATCTCGACCTTCGCCAGCGCGCCGTTCAGTCCGGGGACCAGCCGGCCGAGCCCGATGCCGGCCGCCATCGCGGCCAGGATCCACACCGCGAGGTAGCGGTCGAGGAACGACAGCTCGGCCGCGACCGACAGGCGGTCGGTCGACCCGGGCGCCGGGGCAGGCCCGGTGCGGGCCATCAGCAGGACCTCTTGGTGTCGGCGTTGGCGCGAGCAGTGGCCGCGAGGTCGGCGAACTGCCCCGACAAGGCCTCCAGCACCTCCGGCCGCAGCCGGTAGTACGTGAACCTGCCGCAGGGCTCGGTGTCCACCACGCCCGCCTCACGCAACACCTTGAGGTGGTTGGAGAGGTTGGTCTGGCGGGCGCCGGTCTCCTCCACCAGATGGGTGGTGCACAGGGTCTCGCGAGCCAACAGGGTCACGATCCGGAGCCTGAGCGGGTCGGACAGCACCCGGATCAGATCAGCGTCGACTGACATCATCATGGACTGATATTGTCACATCATCCGCGACTGATACCAGCCCGTACCGGCCGGCGCTTCGCGTCCGCCCCCGCCGGCCGCTGCGCCCGACCATGAAGGACACACCTCCGATGACCGCTACCGCGCCCGCCGCGTCCGTGCTGTTCGTCTGCGTCCACAACGCCGGCCGCTCCCAGATGGCGGCCGGATTCCTCGCCCACCTCGCCGGGGACCGCATCGAGGTCCGCTCCGCCGGCTCCGCGCCCGGCAACGAGATCAACCCGGCCGCTGTCGCCGCCATGGCCGAGGTCGGCATCGACCTCTCCGACCGGGCCCCGAAGGTCCTCACCGCCGAGGCCCTCCAGGCTTCCGACTACGTCATCACCATGGGCTGCGGCGACGCCTGCCCCTACCTCCCCGGAAAGACCTACCTCGACTGGAAGCTCGACGACCCGGCCGGACAGGGTGTCGACGCCGTCCGCCCCGTCCGTGACGCCATCCGCACCCTCATCGAGAACCTGATCGCCGAGATCGACGCCAAGTCCACCGCAGGCCACGAGAGATGACCCATGACCGACACCGCCGCCTGTACAGACGCCCATAGCGTGATCATCATCGGCTCCGGCCCGGCCGGACACACCGCCGCGTTCTGCACGGCCCGGGCCCAGGAGGAGAACAACGCCGAACACCGGCGTGTGCGCGCCGGCGCAACCGCCTGGCATCCGTCCGCCCGGTGACATGAGAGCAAGTCGCGGGGGCGGTATGACTTCGGCGGTGCTCGGTAAGCCGGAGCGCGAGCCGCCTGGCCTGGCCTGGCCTGGCCTGGCCGCCACGATGGATGCCGCCGTCGAGGCCCGGCGCACCACCCACGCGGCCGTCCGGGGGCTCGGCGCCCGGCGCCCCGAAAGGCCGTGGGCCTCGACCGCGGGCGGGCTACGGGAGGGTGGGGAGGTAGTTCGGGGCGTGGCGGGCGTGGGTGGCCTGCTCGAAGGCGTAGGCATAGCCGAGCAGACGGGCGTCACTGAAGCGCGTCCCGAGGAAGGAGACCCCGAGCGGCAGTCCCTGGTCGGTGTAGCCGGCCGGCACGGTGATCTGGGGGTAGCCGGCCACCACCGAGTTGTCGGTCGTGCTGGCGAACGGGCTGGGGGCGTCGGGCTGGAAGTCCACCGGCGTGGCGGGGAGCGTGGTGGGGGTGACGATCGCGTCGAGCTTGTGGACCGCGAGGGTGTCGTCGATGGCGCGCCGGGCCAGGTCGACCGCGGCGGCGCGGTGGGCCCGGTACTGCGGATCGTCCACGTTCCCGTCGGTCTGCTCCGCCAGTTCGAAGTACTCCTGTCCGAACCTCGCCATGTCCTCGATGTCGGCGTGCTCTTCGTTGTACGCGATGAGGCCCGCCAGGTCGGCCGGGTGGGAACCCGGCGTGGCCGCGAGGTAGGCGTTGACGTCGTGCTTGAACTCGGTCATCAGGGCCGGGAGCAGGTGCTCGTGGAGCTTCTCGGGCTGCGGCACGTCCGCGCCCTCGACCACGGTGGCGCCCAGCTGCTTAAGCCGCCGGACGGTGGCGTCGAAGACCCGGTCCGCGTCGGGGCTGATGCCCGTGTGCCCCTCGCGCCAGACGCCGATCCGCTTGCCGCGCAGCGCCCCCCGGTCCAACACCGCGCGGTAGTCGGCCGGGAGCGTGCCCGCGGCGGGTGCGGTGTCCGGGTCCGCGGGATCCGGCCCCTGGATCGCCCACAGGGTCAGCGCGGCGTCGGTGACGTTGCGGGCGATGGGACCGGCGGTGTCCTGGCGGCTGGTGATCGGCACAATGCCGCTGCGGCTCACCAGCCCCAGCGTGGGGCGCACGCCCACCGTCGACGTGGTGGCCGCCGGGTCCACGATCGAGCCGCCCGTGTCGGTGCCGATCGTCACCGCCGCCAGACTCGCCGCCGCGGCCGCCGCCGACCCGCTGGACGAACCGCTCGCACTGCGGTCGAGCACGTACGGGTTGTGGGTCTGCCCGCCGACCGCGCTCCAGCCCGCGACGGCCATCGGGGAGCGGAAGTTGGCCCACTCCGTCATGTTCGCCTTACCCAGGACGACGGCCCCGGCCTCGCGCAGCCGCCGGACCAGTTCCGCGTCCTTGGCGGGCTTCGCCCCCGACAGCGCCGTCGAACCGGCCGTGGTCGGCTGCCGGTCAGCGGTGTCCATGTTCTCCTTGAGCAGGACCGGGATGCCCTCCAGCGGTCCGCGCGCACCGTGGACGCGCCGCGCGCGGTCGCTCGCACGCGCGATGGCCGCCGCGTCGGGGTTGACGGCCACCACCGCCCCCAGACGCGGGTTCAGCCGACGGATCCGGTCGAGGTAGAGCCCGGTCAGCTGCTCGGAGGTCAGCCGGTGGCGCTCCATCGCCTGCTGCAGACCCGCAATCGTCACCCGGTCCAGATCCACCCCCGCGATCCGGTCCGCGGCCCCAGCAGGCCCGGCGTCGGCCTGCGCCGCCACCGGCGCCAGCAGAGCCATCGACACAGCCGCGACCGCCGCGCAGCGCAGCGGAGTCCTGACGAACGAACGCATGGTTGTCTCCCACCCTGTTGCCGAGGCACCCGGCACGGAGCACCCTTGCGGCTCCGCCCCGACGGCGCCACCCAGCCAAAGTACGGAGGGTGCGGCGCGCGGCCTCGATCTCGTACCCACCACGCTAGGCACGCCGCCCGCCCACCGACACGAGGCACACCCCCCAAACGATCAAGGGCCATCCCCCGGACCGGGGGTGGGGACTACCCCACCCCGTCACCGGCCCGACCAGTGCCAACAGGCTGTCAGACCGACAGACCGGAAAACTGAGGAGCCGACGTACGACCTGGCGGCCGGGGTCGTCACCGGCAGCCGACCCGCAGACAGGCTGCCCGAGCGCTGGCCGCGGCAATGCCCCGCACGGTGTTCGGCGATCCGGAGCGCGAGCTGACCGTGCTGGCCAAGACCACGGACGCCGCCGTCGAGGCCGGCCAGGCCGCCGCGCCCGGCCCGGAGGATCAGAGCCCGACACCCTGAACGCCACCGGCCCCGGCGGTGGCCGGGCCGGTCTGGGCGGGCGGCGGGCAGACGCGCGCCTCCAGCCCTCCAGCCGCTCCGCACTGTCCCGGCCCTCGGCGGCATCTTCGTCGAGGCATCGCTCGGCGTCCACGCGGTCGACCGCGAGGAGGTCGATGGCCGGGCCCGGTCGGGTTCGACGGCTGGCGGGCGTGGTCTCGGCACTCCCGGCCTTGGCGCATCGGCCCCGGAGAGGGTCATGCCTCGGCGCACTGCGCCGCGGGTGTCCCTTCCGCACAGGCGGAAGGGACACCCCCGGCGCGCGGGCGGCTCGCACCGATCAGGTCGCGCTGCACAGTGCACACGAGCGGCGCGGGCGCACCGGGTTGGTGCGGAAGGAGAATCCGTAGACCCCGAATTCGGTCCGGTTGTTGACGCTGTATTCGTCGCCCAGACCCGCTCGATCCAGGTCTTGTCGTCGAAGTCCCAGGGCCCGGCCGCGCTGCCACCGCCGCCTCCGCACTTCTCGGCTACGACGCCGTCGAAGGTGCACTGGAAGGCGTCGAACTTGTCGTGGCACCAGACCGGGATCCGGTCCATGTGCTCGGGCAGGAGGGACTTCGGGAAGGCGACGTACTTCTGCAGGAAAGTTCCAGTCATCGCCGTCCAGGACGCTTCCCCACCGACCCCCGTAGACGTGGATGGAGCGGTAGACCTTGTGCCCCTGGGAGTACTTGTCGGGGTCGAGGTAGGGCCAGATCTCCTTGACGTACTCGACGGCGGAGACCGTCATCTCCCGCTGGTATTCCAGGCGCTCGCGCATCACCCGGCCGTACTCCTTGATGACCTGGTCCTGGCCCGCCTTGTACCTGTCCAGAATCCACCAGGCGCAGGAGTCCTTGGAGTCGGGTTCTATCTCCTTGAGCAGCTCGTCCTTGTACCTCTGCACGGTCGAGCTCGCGAAGCCCCACTTCTCGCCGTGCTTGACCACGTCGGCGAGCAGGAGCATCCGCATGTTCGTCAGCTGGGCGGACATGGGGATCAACGCGACCGAGTACCGGCTGTCGCGGAAGGAGGGGTCGGCGGCGAGGATGTCGTCGTGGGCGACGGTCCAGTTCGTCCTGATGTGTTCGAGGTCGGTGCCCTCCTTCGCGAGGTCGACGTAGAGGGAAGCGACCTGCTGGATCCCGGACAACCGGTTCTGCAGGTCGGCGAAGTACGCCTTCTCGATCTCCTCCTCGACGAGCTTCTCGGCCCGGTCCTTGTGGGGCAGGTGGGCGGTGAAACCAGGTGCCGACACCGGAACGGCGCACTCTCCCCCGGACGCTCGGTCTCATGGTCCTGGACGAAGCACAGCACCGGCGGGTTGGGCAGCACCTCCAGATCGAGGCCGAGTTCCTCAAGCAGGTCCCGTCGCAGCGCCTCGGTGAAATCCTCGCCGTCCTCGGCCACGCCGCCGGGGAAGGAGAACTGGTCTCCGGCCGGGCGCTGGCGGCGGATCAGACACACCCGGCCGTCACGGACCAGCACCGCGCACACCCGGCCCCGGACCGGCCCGGCCGCCGTGCCGGCGGTCACGGCCGGGCCCAGGCCGGGCAGGCGGGCAGGCGGGCAGGCGGGCTCGTGCAAGTGGTGCGGACGACCACCCCGCCCAGGGTCAGGTGCTCGCTGAACCAGGTCCGGCAGCACCCGGCGCTGCTCGGCCTCACCGGGGCCGGGGGCTATCCGGCACGGTCCGGGGAGGCGGGCGCGGAGGCGGTGGGAGCGACCGGGCGACTGCGACGGCGGCGCCTGGTGATGGGTGTCGTCATGTCGCGGGCTGTGCCCACCACGCCGTCCCGCCGAACCCCGCCGCCACCCGGACGGCGGACCGCAGTCCGTTCTCACTGGCCGCTGACCTGCGACGACACCCGAAAATCACCGGGTCCGAGGCGAAACTCCCCACCGCAGGCCAGCAGGGGTGCCGAAGCTCCCCAGTGCAGGTCAGCGGCCTGTGGCGGCCTGTGAGCGAGGGCAGGACCAGGTCGGTACCGGCGCCACCAGGAGCTGGTGCGCCTCGCCTCGGCGGCCGCGGCTTCGACGGCCGGTCCGCTCGCGCTCGGCGGCCTCGTCTTCCCGGTCGATCTCCACCAAGAGGGACCGGGACGTCCGTGCCGGACGGTGAGAACCAGGTCGGCGAAGAGCGAACGGCGGCCGGACGACCAGGAGGAGTTCTCGGTCGAAGGGGCTCCTTGGTTCTCGGCGGTCAGGCGAAGCAGGCCGCGGCGGTGCCGCAGATCCCCCGTGCTAGTTTTGAACGCGTTCAAGCACTGAACACCTTCAAGCACAGGAGGGTGCGGGATGGTCAGGCTGGTGTTCACCTGGACGATGGCTGTGCTGCTGGCGGCGCAGCCGGTCGCGGTGGTGGTCTGGTGTCTGGGGCAGATGGAGCGGACAGACCCCCTGTTTCTGGCGCCGCTGTGGGGGTCCGGGGCCGTGGTTGTCCTCTTCCTGGCGAGCCGGCTGGTGGTCCGCAGGACGATGGCCCGGTGGCGGGCCGAGATGCGGTGGCTCGGCCGCGCCGCGGGCCGCTACCTGCTCTGCTGCCTGACGCCCGTCCTCCTGCTGTACGTCGTCGCGGCGCTGCGGGCACCCGGCGGCGAGGACGAGTACGGCTACCCGCTGCCGAAGCCCGAGCATTATCTGGACCAACTCGGCTTCCTGGTCATCTGGATGACGGTACCAACGCTCGTTCTGCTACTCGTCCAGTCACCCCGGGCACAGCAGGGCCGTCATGTGGGCGGGCTCGTGGCGGTGCTTCCCAACATGGTCCCGTCGTTCTTCGCCCTGCTCGGGTACGAGATGGCGTTGGTGCCGGTCGTGCTCCAGACGGTGTACGCACTCGCGGTGATGCCGTCCATCGGCACCGTCGGCGGCCGCGCGGGCGGCGATCGGAACGCCGGCCGCCGGTGGCGGCGCCCCTACGGTCACCTCTCAGCGGGCGTGGCGGCGAACTCGCCTACACCGCCCCCACCGGCGGCCGCCGCCGACGGCTGCGTGCCTTCATCGAACTCCACCGCCCCGGCACCGGTACCGAACACACCGCGGCGCAGCTGGCGGGCTGCGCCCGGCTCTGGGAGCAGCCCGGCCCCGACGGCACGGGGCGGGAGTGGTAGCGGCGCTGACGGGCGTTCCCGAGCGTGATGGTCGTCCTGGTCGGTACCCCGGGCACCGCCGCCGGCGCGGCGGTGGAGGACGTGCTGCTGGTGGCCGAGGAGAACCCGGCCGTCGCCGACCTGCTGGCCGCCGTTCCGGCAGGCGCCGCCCGCCTCGAGGACCTGGCCAAGCACGGACCAGCACCGCACACACCCGCACCCGGCCCGGACCGGCCACCCGTGCCGATGGTCACCGGGCAGGCGGGCTCGTGCCAGATGGTGCGGACGACTACTCCGCCCGGAGTCAGGTGCTCGCTCGACCAGGCCCGGCAGCACGCGGCCCTGGCCCGGCCGGGCCAGGGCCGGCGCCATCCGGCGCAGACCGGAAGGGCGGGCGCGATGGGCGCGGCCGGACGGCGGCGCCTGGTCATGGGTGTCGTCATGCGCAGGCTCTGCCCACCCCGCCATCCCGCCGAGCCCCGCCACCACCCGGACGGCGAACCGCAGTCCGTTCCAACCGGCCGCTGACCTGCGACGACGCCCGAAGCTCGCCGGGTCCGAGGGGAGACTCACCGCACCCAGGGGGCGAAACTCTTCGGTGCAGGTCAGCGGCCTGCACCGGAGAGGGGGGCCGGGTCAGGACCGGCGCCACCAGGAACCGCTGCACCCTTCCCCGCGCAGGTCCACGCCACGGTATTCGCCGGGTGCTATTGGCTCCGTGCGAGGAGTCGACGACAGTGGCGGGTCAGCTGGCGGTGGCGGTCGGCGCGGTGAAGGTCTCTCGCGGCCCGAAGTCGGTGTAGGTCAAGGTGATGGTGCTGGTGACGGTCTTACCACCGGTGGTCATCTTCATGGACTGCGTCTGGGCCAGGACGCGGCCGGCCCGGTCGATCCAGACGTCGAACTGCTTGCCGTCGACGCCCTTGTCGAGCATCTTCTGGTACTCCTTGGGGTCGATGGCCTTGATCTGGGCGGCCGTCAGACCAGCACCGAGATGGTAGGCGGGGACCCCGTTCTTCTGTTCCATGCCCTTGCGGGCGGCGGGGCCGGCATCGACGAGCGCCTTGACGTAGGCGTTGAAGTCGTCGCCCCGGGCCTCGTTGACGACGTCCTCGGCGCTCCACGTGCTTCCCGGCTTGGTCCTGTCACGCGTGAAGATCATCGTGCCGGTGCTGACCGTGTCCATCCACAGCATCGGCTCGTCGTCGCCCCCGAGCGTCATCTTCGACTCGGTCCGGCCCTCACGGGTCGGCGTGTTGTAGTTGACCCGACCGGTCCCCGTGAGAACGGACCCCACCTGGCCGCCCGCCGTCGCGGTGGTCTTCATGGTCTCGGTGGCGGCGTAGGGCGCCCGGTCGGCATTCGCCAGGGCCACCGCAGGGTCGAACGCGCCGGCGGCGTCGACCGGCGCACCGGCGGGGCTCGGCATCGCGGTCGCTGCCGGAGTCGGTGCGACGGTGGGCGTGTCCGCGGTCGCAGCACTGCTCGCTGTCCCGGTCGGCGCGCTGCTGGTGGTCCCGCTCGGCGTGGCCGGGGCGCCGGCAGCCGTCGGGGCGGACTGCGCGTCGCCGTCGTTGCAGGCGGCCACGGCGGACAGGGCGAGCACCGTGGCAACGGTGATCAGGGCGGAACGACGGCTCGTCACAATTTCTCCATCAGGTGAGGTGAACAGGGGAAAGATTCTCACGAACCACCGACATTCCCGAACGTAATTTCGACAGCCTCGCCGGATGCCCCACGGTCGACACAAGCGCGGGCGCGAACGGGAATCGGCGACTGATACCTCGGCATGGGGTCGCTTCACCACTGTCCCCGAGCCGACCGAACGACGGCGCCGGACCGCGCGTGTCACTGCTGCCACCGGCCGGGTGACCGCTGTCCCGACCGGGGCGTCCGCTCCGCGGGGCCGACACCACAACGACACCGGCCTGCCCTCCCGGGGATGAGAACCCGCCCGGGGTCCGGCGCGAGGAAGACGATCGACGCCGTGTCCGGGGAGCGGTCACCAGGACAGGCGGCACTCCCGACAGTGGCCGGCCCGTACTCCCGCGCGCGCCGCAGGCCGGCGTACCTCCGATCCCGGCTCAGGCCGGCCGGTCGATGAGGGTCCGAGCAGTGTCCTGCCGTGCCTCGTCCTCGTAGATGCCGGTGAAGATGCCGCCGCTGCGGCGGGGCCCGGGCGAGTTCCGCGTGGATCTGGGGCAGGGCGGGGGCGTCGGCGAGCGGACGGACGCTCTCCAGGACTCAGGCGGCATCGGTTCAGAAACCGGCCTACGCGTGGAGGGCCGCGGTTGCGCCGCGTTGCTGGTCCTGGCGCACGCAGGTGGTGAGGGCCTCGGCGAGTGCGGGCACGGCCGCCGGGTCGCCGAGCTGGCGAAGGACGGCAACCAGCGCGCAGGTTTCCGGCCAGGACCAGCCCTGGGAGAGGTCCGCGTCGGCCAGGAGCCGGGGCAGCCAGGGAAGTAGTTCGCCTGCGGCCTGTGGTAGGTGGACGACGGCGCGCCAGGCGTCGACATCGGTGTCCAGTGCCCTGCGTCCACCGGCACAACCGGGACCCGAAAACCGCCCGTACCCGAGGCGTTCGGCCGCCGACGCAGGTGGTGCCGCGCGGACTCGGGCGGGTTCCTCGGTACGGCACCGTCCTGCCGCAGCGTTCCGAAGCCCTCCGCCATGGGCAGTGATCATGGCGGAGGGCTTCGGAACGCAGCGGTCCTCCCGGCGCCGGGGATCACCTTCGGCGCGGATCCCGGGCCGGCACCCGGTCTGTGAGCGGGTCAGCGCAGGGTGCGCAGGAAGATGTCCGCCTTGCCGTTGGTGTCGCCGGGGACGAGGTCCTCGGCCGTGGACTGGAAGACCACGTGGCGCCCGCCGGCGCTGACCGTGTCGATCCCGGCCGTGGCGGGGCGGTCGGTCACGGTCTCGTCGGTGCCCGTCTCCAGGTCGCGCAGCGTGAGCGGCGCCGGCCCGGTCGTACCCGACGGGGTGTGCAGGAGGTAGCGGCCGGTGGGGTCGACGGCGACTCCCTTCACGCCGGGTACCACCAGAGCGGTGCCGGACGCGACGTCGTGGACGTACGTGTCGGGGCCCGAGAGGTAGACGACCTTGTTGCCGTCGTCACTGAGCTGGACGAGCTCGGCCGCCCTGCCGGGACCCTCGATCGGACCGGCGGCGGTGTTGCCGGCCCAGTCCCACAGGAAGACGTCGTGCTCACCGCCGTCCTGGTAGGCGAGACGGGTCCCGTCGCCGCTGATGGACGGCCGGACCGCCGCGGTGTTGTGGATGATGTCGACGGTCTGCAGGGCCCCGGTGTCGGGCCTGCGGACCTCGACGCGCTGATTGGGCTCCGGCGGCCTGAACCTGATACTGAAGGCCTGGTGGTTTTCGTTCGCGCCCATGGACGCCTCGCAGGTGAAGAGCGAGCAGGTGTAGGCGGACGTCCATCCCCGGCTCAGATGCTCCTGGTAGAGGGCCGTGTTGGCGAACCTGGGTGCCAGATAGGCGAGGACCTGCCCGTCGCCACTGAGCATGGGCGGCGCCGACGCGTACCCGTCGAACTGCCGGTTCTGCCCCGTCGCCAGATCGCGGACGAACACCCGGTCGTTCCTCCCCGTATTGCCGGGGGTGAGGTTGTTCGCGTACGAGGTGAACACGGCGCGGTCGCCGGCCGGTGTGATCGACACCCGGGCGGAATCATCGTTGGCCTGGGTGCCGTCGGCCGCGACGCTGACCCTCTCGATACCGGCCGAGCGGACGCCGGCACCGCCCACGCCCCCGGCAGGCCCGGCCCAGGCCGCTCCGGGCAGGGCCGCCGCGATCGCACAGACCACGGCCGCCGCGCTCAGGGCGACCCGTCCACGTCTGACTGTTGTGACCCGGTTCGTACGTCCTCGCATGTATCCCCCCACGCAGCTTCCGCTTCGGCTCCCCGTTCGGAGAACCACCGACCATCAAAAAGCGCCGGAGCGACGCGGTCAACGCGTAGACGCGCCAGATGACCCGCCTGGGCAGACGGTTTCGGTCATCCGGGAACCGTCCCCGTCACTCGGCCAACTCCCGCCCCAATGACGACAGTCGGCCCCGGCGAGAATCTGGGTGACGGTCACGGGTGGTCACCTCGCCGATCGATCACCACCGGGACCGAGAACCGCCCCACCGCCACCCGGCACTCGAAACACCCGCCGCCGGCCGGCCCGGCCCCGGCCGCCCCCCCTCGCGGAAACAGGCCATCCCCGCCCCGGGCCGTGGCCGCAGCGGCCTTGGTCATCCGGCTTCGTACGTGACCGTCCTCCGGCCGGCAGCTACGGCCTGGCGCGTCGGTTGAGCCGGGACTTCTCCAGCTCCGACAACGGCGGCTCAGGCGCCGGCCCGGTTTCGTTGTAGACGGCGATGGGGTCGTCCGACGCTGACCACGAACCGACCCACAAGGGTTCACGAGTTGCTGTGGGCCTGTCGGAGGTGGCTCAGCGATCACCATCGGGGAGTCGTCCGGCCTTGGTGACAGGTCCGGACCACCAGTCCGGTTGACCGGCGGGCCGCCGAGAGGCTTCCGGTTCTCGGTGGGCCGACTCCTCGGCCCTGCGGTGCGGTGCGGGGCGGCCTGGGCCGGCTCAGGCTCTCAGGCGGGGGTGGGGTGATCAAGGAAACGGATACGCGCACGTTCGCGGCGTTGGGCGGCCGGAACGTCGGGGTGGCGGGCGTCGGCGTCGTGCCAGCGTCGGTGGGCGTGCAGCGCGCGGGCCTGAACCGGGTGGTTCGGAGCCCAGTGACGGGTCCTCCTGTCGTTGCGGGTCGAGAGACTGTCCATGATCACGTGGCCGGGGCACCGTTCGGAAGCGCCGCTCGGATCGATCCGAGCGCGGCCAAGCCGATATCCCCTCGCCCCACAGCGCCCCGAGACGCTACAATCCACACAGGAGCCACTGGACGCCCACCTCACGGTGCGGGAACCTGGCCCCATGGCACAGCGGACACGGTCCGCGGCCGGCCGCTCCGGATAGCAGGCAGACCGACGCTCCCCGCCCTCCCGGCCAGGCACATCGGCAGTACATGAGCGCCGCCCCGCAGTGGCCGCTTCCCGGGAAAGATCCGCGCTCCTGGCAGACGGTGAACCCCGCGTGCTCACCTCCCTCGCCCACACCGGGGCGCTGGAGCGCCGGACCGCCACCCGCGGACACAACCGCCAGGGTCCGGACGCTCCGGCCGAACTCGTTCCCGAGCTCCGCACCCAGCCGGCAGCGCCACCAACCGCGCCGCTCCACGCCACGTCCGGCCCGCCCAGTGCCGCCAGACACCCTCTGACTCAACAGGAGTACCAATCTCGTGACGACCACCACCGAACCCTCGACCACCACACCGCTGGACAGCCTGCTGAAGGCCGACCTCCATCGACTCGCCTCCGCCCTGAGCGTCCCGGGCGCCTCCCGCCTGCGCAAGGGCGAACTCGTCGAGGCAATCACCGCCAAGCGCCTCGCCGGCCGGCCGACCCCGCCCACGGCCGGTCCCGGTCCCAGGCCCGCCGACACCGAAAGCCCGGGGGCCCGCCCCGCACTGCCGCCTCAGCGAACCCGCGACCGCGCCGGCCGGCCGGCGCAGCCCGCCACCACAGCGGGGAGCGGCCTCGTCCCGGCCTCCGGAGTGCTGGACATCCACGACGGGAACGCCGTCCTGCGGACCTCCGGCTACCTCCCCGGCCCCACCGACCTGCACGTGCCCGCCCGCCAGCTGCGCGCTCTCGGCCTGCGCTCCGGCGACGTCCTGACCGGCGCCGCACGCCCGCACAGCGGCGACCGCCGCCCGCTCCTGGAGCGCATCGACACGGTCAACGGCCGCCCCGCCGACGACCTCCCGCCCCGGCCCGCGTTCAACGACCTGACGCCGCTGTACCCGCAGCAGCACCTGCGTCTGGAGACCGGCCCGCGCGAACTGATCGGCCGGGTCCTCGACCTGGTGGCCCCGATCGGAAAGGGCCAGCGCGGTCTGATCGTGGCACCGCCCAAGGCCGGCAAGACGATGGTCGTGCAGAGGATCGCGGCGGCGATCGCCCACAACCACCCCGAGACGCACCTGATGGTCGTCCTGGTCGACGAGCGTCCGGAGGAGGTCACCGACATGAGGCGCTCGGTCAAGGGCGAAGTCATCGCCTCCACCTTCGACCGGCCCGCCCGCGAGCACATCGCCGTCGCCGAACTCGCCGTCGAGCGCGCCAAGCGACTCGTCGAACTCGGCCACGACGTGGTGGTCCTGCTCGACTCCGTCACCCGCATCACCCGCGCCCACAACGCCGCCGCACCCGCCCACGGACGAACCCTCAGCGGCGGCCTGGACGCCACCGCCATCCAGCGCCCGAAGAAACTCTTCGGCGCGGCCCGCAACGTCGAGAACGGCGGCTCGCTGACCATCCTGGCCACCGCCCTCGTCGACACCGGCTCCCGCATGGACGACCTGATCTTCGAGGAGTTCAAGAGCACCGGCAACATGGAGCTGCGCCTCGACCGCCGCCTCGCCGACAAGCGCCTCTTCCCCGCCGTCGACGTCCGGGCCTCCGGCACCCGCCGCGAGGAACTCCTCCTCGGCCACACCCGCACCCCCGCCGCCCGGACCCTGCGCCGTGTCCTGGGAAACCTCGACCTCCAGCCGGCCGCGGAACTGCTCCTGAACCGCCTCAAGCAGACCACCACCAACACCGAACTTCTGCGCCAGGTGGCAACCAGCGCCCCGACTCCCCCGGCCTGAACCGAACCGGCACCATGTCCTGGAACTCCACCGCCCCTCGCCCGGTCGGAAGTCGTCGTTCTGCCGTGCGGTAGTCCACTCGTGCCCGGCGAAGCGAGCTCTCCGCCCGTCTCACACAGGTGGGCGGCCGCGGGTCGCCCGAATCCCTCCCGGAGGGGCGCCGCCGGCCCGTATGCTGCGGGCCCTGGGCCAGGGTGGACCGGCGGGGGGTTGGGTGCGAGCGGGGGGTGTGCTCGACGGGCGGTACCGGTTGGTCCGCGAGCTCGGCCGGGGCGGATTCGGTGTCGTGTGGGAGGCCTACGACTCCCGGGTCGGCAGGCCCGTGGCGGTCAAGACGGTTCGGAACCTCGCCAGGCTGCGACACTGCCCTTCAGTACAGACACGACACCGCTGTCCAGCGACACACAGCACTGACCGGTAGGGCGCGGTCTGCCCGCGCGCTTCCTCCCCCGCGACCTCGGGCTCGGCCGCCCGGGACCTCAGGCCCGGCTGGACGCCGCCCACGAGGACACCTTCAGCGGCATGCGGGCCGAACTGCCCGGCTCGGTCGCCACGGTGGAGGACTGGCCGGCCATGCTGGCCGCGGCGGGCCTCGTCCCGAGCGGGACGCGGACGTTCCTGGCCGACCGTCCGGCCCCGCTGGACGGGCCGGCCCGCGAGTACCTGCACGTCAGTCTCGCCCGCCGCCGGGACCAGCTGGCCGAGCAGCTGGACGCCGACGACCGCGCGGTCCTCGACGCCCTGCTCGACCCCGAGGCCCCCACCGGCATCCTGACCCGCCCGGACGCCTTCTACCTCACCGCCGTCACCGTCCACACCGCCCGCGCGACCGGCCCCCGGTAGCCGTGACACCGGCCCCGCTCCTTCGAACGAGGGAGCGGGGCCGGTCGGCGTTTCGGCCCGTCGGCCGGTGGTCGGCCGGTGGCCGGCCGGTCAGTGGCCCGGCGGGGTCCAGTCGGCGGGCAGGCCGGACTGGGTCAGGACGTCGGCGAGGCTGTAGTGGTCCTGGTCGGAGGTGATCCGGCCGCGGCGGTCGACGTCGAGCAGGGTGGTCATCGGCACGGCGAAGGCCTTGGGCGCGCCCTTGAGACGGCCGGCGTAGACGGTCTCGACGGTGATGCGCCCGCCGTCGCGGTGGGCGGCGCGCACGGTGACGTGGACGTTGTCGATGAGGCTGTCCGCGCGGGCCTTCCACCCGGCGATCTCCCGGCGGCCGTGGAAGGTGACGCCCACGCCGAGGTCGGTGTAGACGCCGTCGGCGGTGAACAGGGCGCCGAGCGCCCGGGGGTCGGTGCCGTTCCAGGCACAGGCCCAGTCGGCGACGATCCTCGGCGGTCGCCGTCCGGCGTCGTGGGCGTCCTGGGCGGCGAAGGCGGTGGTGGCGGGCGCGGCGGACAGGGCCGCGGCGGCGATCAGGGTGGTCATGGCGCGGGGCAGACGGGACATCGTGGTGGGTCCTTCTTCGGAGGGGGCCGGGTGAGGTCTGGGTGAGGGGCCGGGCGAGGCCGGTTCACGGCGGTGCCCGGGGCGCGTGGGTCAGTCCCGGTCGGCGTCCGGGCCGCTGTCGGGGATCCAGGAACCGTGGAGTCCGGCGCTCACCCGGTGGGGCAGGTGGACGGTGGCGATGCGTTCGAGGCCGGCGGCGTCGAGGACCAGCAGCTGCGAGGCGTCCTGCTTGAGATCGGAGACCACGGTGAGCAGGTAGCCGTCGTCCTCACCGGTCGCCCCGGCGGCGGGGACGAAGACGGCTTCGCCGGGCATCCGGGCGTCGCCGACCTGCCGGATGCGGCGGGCACCGGTGACGCGGTCGTACTTGACCACCCCGTAGCCGCCGAAGCCCTTCTCGTCGGGGAAGGCGACGGCGTACTGGTAGCGGTTCTCGGCGCCCAGGTACGCCTCGTTGAGGGTCGGGAACTCCACGGGCAGGTCGTCGACGATGCGCTCGTCGACGCTGCCGGCCGCCAGGTCGATCACCCAACGGCGGGTGTAGGAACGGGAGACGGGCTCGCTGCCGCGTCCGGGAGCGCCGATCCACCAGTTCCAGGAGAGCCGGAATCCGTCCCGGTCCACGGTGGGGCCCTCCAGGACGATGCGGCCCCGGCCGTCCTCGTAGGCGTTGGCGACGTGCAGCATGTTGCCCGGTTCGACCGAGAACCAGCGGACCTGCCGGGCGCCGTCGTTTCCGCGCGGCATGACGCCGATCCGGGCGGGCTGCTGGTCGTCCCAGCCGTAGGGGATGCCGGAGTGGTCGGTGGGGTCGAAGGTGACGTTGCCCTCGACGAAGACCACGTGCCGGCGGGTGATGGCGAAGTCGTGCTTCAGCGCGCCGGTCGCGCCGGGGACCTCGGCGCTGTGGACGATCTCGCCCTTGGCGTCGGCGACGTAGTACGTCAGGAACGGCGGGAGGGGCGAGGACCCGAAGAAGTGGAGCTCGCCCGTCGCCGGGTCCTCCTTGGGGTGCGCGGTCATCGCGGTGCGCAGCTTGCCGCGGAAGTCGTAGGCGCCGACGGTGTCGAGCTCCCGGGTGAGTTCGAAGGGCAGGTTCGCCTCGCAGAGGGCGAGCAGCCGTCCGGCGTGCTCGATCACGTGGGTGCCGGCGGCGCTGGCGGTGAGGTCGGGCCCGCGTTCGGTCATGTAGGGCGCGCCGTCCAGGGCGGGGGTCCGGACCCAGCGGTTGCGGTACCACTCGGCGCGGCCCTCGCGCAGCCTGATGCCGTGGACCATGCCGCTGCCCTTGAACCAGTGGGTGGGGGTGACGCCGGGCTTGGGGTTGTGGCCGTTGCGCAGGAGCCGGCCGGTGAGCTCGGTGGGCAGGGTGCCCTCGACGGTGAGGCCGGTGACGGCGACCTCGTCGGTGACGGGGGTGAAGTGGCCGGTCAGGTACGGCTTCGCTGTGGTCATGGCAGGAGTCCTTCCGGTGAAGTGCGTTGCGTGTGAGGGGAGTTGTGAGAGGAGTTGGGTGGGAGAGAGGCTGAGCTGGGCGGGCGCGGGCCCCGGGGGAATCAGGCGGTTCGCGGGTCGGGCGCCGGGAGGGGAGCGGCGGTCACGGCCCTCCGGCCGACGGCCCGGGTGAGGAGCAGCGTGAGGAGTGCGGTGGCCGCCGCGACGGAGGCGGAGACGGCGAAGGCGGTCCGGTACCCGGCGGTGAGGGCCTCCAGGTGGGGCCGGTGGGTGGCCGCGTGGGCGGTCACGGATCCGGCCAGCGTGGTCAGGACGGCGAGGCCGATCGCGCCGCCGACCTGGCGGGTGGTGTTGACCAGTCCGCCGGCCAGTCCGGCGTCCCGGGGCGGGACGCCGTCCACGGCGAGAGCGGTGAGCTGGACGAAGGCGGTGCTCAGGCCCAGGCCGATCAGGATGCTCGGCCCGAGGACGTCGGTGAGGTAGCTGCCGTCGGCGTCGATCCGCGACAGCCACAGCAGGCCGGCGGCTTCGGTGAGCAGGGCGGCGATCACGGTGGTGGCCGCGCCGAGGCGCCGGGAGATGCGCGGCGCCAGGGCGGCGCCGAGCATGTTGGCTGCCGCGAGCGGTAGTTGGCCGGCTCCGGTGGCCAGCGGACCCGATCCGAGGACCTGTTGCTGGTAGAGCGGAAGGAAGAAGAACAGGGCGATCCACACGGAGCCCAGCAGCGCCATCAGCAGGTTGCCGGTGGCCACCCGGCCGGTGCCGAGCAGCCGGGGCGGTAGCAGTGCGTTCGGCCGGCGGAGCTCGATCACGGCGAAGACCGGGAGCAGGACGGCGGCGGCGCCCAGGGCGCCGACGACCCGGCCGTCGCTCCAGCCGGCGCCGCGTGCGGTGGTCAGGCCCCAGACCAGGCAGGTCAGGGCGAGGGTGACGGTGGCGGTGCCCAGCAGGTCGAACCGCGCCTCCTCCCGCCCGTCCTTCCGCCCCGACCCGCTCACCTGTCCGCTCACCTGCCCGCTCGCCTGCCGGGGCGCCGGCGGTACGAGGGCCGCCACGGCGGCCAGGACCAGCGCCGACCCGAGCGCGACCGCGTGGAAGATCCAGGGCCAGCCCCGTGCCTGGGTGAGCACACCCCCGAGCAGGACGCCGCCCGCTCCGCCTGCGCCGGAGACCGCGCCCCACACCCCCAGGACCCGGCCGCGCCCGGGGCCGGAGGGGAACTGCTCCATCGCCAGGGCGAGCGCGGCCGGGGCGATCGCCGCCGCGGCGAGGCCCTGGGCGGCGCGGGCGCCGATCAGCACGTCCGAGGTGGCGGCCAGTCCCGCCGCCAGCGAGGCCGCGGCGAACAGCGCGAGCCCGGCGAGCAGGACCCGGCGGCGGCCGAGCAGGTCGGCCGCCCGGCCGCCCGCCAGCAGCAGTGCCCCGAACGCCAGACCGTAGGCGTTGACCACCCAGGTGACCGCGCCGTCCGAGAGGCCGACCCCGGCGCGGATCTGCGGCAGCGCCACGTTCACGATCGAGGTGGCGAGCATGACGGTGAACTGGGCCGCGGCGAGCGCCGCGAGCGCCGCTCCCGGCCGGGGGGACCGGCCTGTCGCCGGCTCCGTCTGCGTGCGTGCAACGTTCATGACGCACAGACTCGGGCCGGTCGCCGTCCACCTTCCAGGCCCGGCGGGCGCGGGGACTGTCCACTCCTGTCCGCACCTGTCCACCGGATCCGGGCGGGGTGCGGGCGTCCTCAGCGGGGGCCGTGCAGCTCCTGCTGCCACAGGGCGTCGCAGAGCAGGTCCAGGCCCTGGCGCAGGTGGCGCCGGTAGGTGCCGTACGGGAGGCTCAGGCGCCGGGCGGCCGCCTCCTGGGTGGGGGCGCCGGAGAAGTACCCCGCCGTCAGGGCCTCGCGGGCGCGCACGCCGCGCGGGTCACGGGCGAGGTCGTCCACCGTCCGGCGCAGCAGGGCGCGCAGCTCCCCGACGGGGTCGGCGGAGTCGGCCGCCAGGCGGGCGCGCAGCAGGGCGCAGGCGGCGAAGGCGTCGGTGTCGCGCCAGTGCGCCAGGGCCTCGCGCACGTCCTGGTCGAACACGCCGCGCGAGACGCCCGACGGCCCGGCCCGGGTGGGCACGGCCGTGGCCGATATGAGGTGGCGGAGCCAGATCTCGACGGGCACCTGGCGCCAGTCGACGCCGAACAGGCCGTAGGTGTGCTCGCCGACCCGCGGCCGGGCGCCGGTGTCGGCGAGGCTGCCCTTGACGCGCGCGGCCCAGGTCTCGGCGTCCCGCCAGACGGCGAAGCCGTAGGCGCGGCCGCGGGCACGGGCCGACTCCGCCTGGGCGCGGGAGCTGCTCAGGTCGATGACGCGCGAGGGGACCTGGTACCGCTCCGGGTAGACCGAGAAGCGGCTGATGCCGATGTGCTCGCCGGGCCGCACCGGCGCGGTGGCGTCGGTGTACTCCCAGGCCGCCGCCACGACGGGGTCGGTGGCCAGGTCCTCGGGGTCGGCGGGGGCGGGCAGGGCGAGGCGGGCGGTGAACGCCACGACGCGGCCCGTGCTCACCAGGCGGTAGACGCTGAAGGACTGCGGCTGGCGTTCCGCCCAGTAGCGGACCAGCTCGGCGGAGGCCGGGCCCTCGGTCTGCTCGGCCATCCGCAGGACGACGTCGAGGTCGTCCGGGTGCAGGGGCCGGTCGTGCACCTCGTCCTCGCGGGACCAGGTGCGCAGCCGTGCCACGATCTCCCCCTCCCGGAAGAGGTGGAAGAGTTCGTCGGTGACGGTCCAGACCCGTTCCTCGGGCGCCTCGCGCAGCAGGCGCAGGTACTCCTCGGCCAGTCGCCGGCGCATCGCCACGAAGGCGTTGGGGGCGCGCCAGCGCAGGTCGGCGGCGAGGGTCTCGCGCGCGGCGTCGTGCGGGTGGAGCCCCCGGTGGGTGGACTCCATGAAGGGCAGGTCCCTGAGCCAGGTGAAGAGCGGGTGGGCGTCCTCGTCGGGCAGCACGGCGGCGAGCAGTTCCTCGGAGGTCGAGTAGGCCTGGGCCGCCACCTCCAGCGCGCGGCGGTGGGCCGCGGTCGGCACCTCGCCGATCAGGCCCGACAGCAGGGTGCGCAGGACGTCGGCCGACGGCGCCCAGACGTCCTCCCGGCTCCAGTCGGCGGCCCTCGCGGCAGCCGCGAGGGACAGGGCCAGTGGGTTGCCTCCGGCGAAGCGGAGGACCCGCTCCCGCAGTTGGGGCAGGACCTGCGCCGCGGTCAGCAGGCCGAGGGCCTGCTCCTCGGTGAACGGCTCCAGTTCGCAGACGTGCAGGAGTCCGGCCCAGGCGGGATCGGCGGTCCACTGGGGCTGCGGTGCGAGGCGGCCCGCCAGGACCACCAGGGTGTCGTCGGCGGCCCCGGGCAGGAACCGCTGCCAGAGCCAGCTCTCCAGCCACTGGCAGTGCTCGAAGGAGTCGACGACGAGGACCGTGCCGGGGACCTCCAGGAGGGGAGCGGCGGCGCGCCGGAAGTGGTCCGGGTCCCGGCTCACGAAACGGCCGTCGAGTTCCAGCACCGGCCGCGCCGCCGCACGGGCGCGGTCGGCCATGCACCGCAGCAGTGTCGACTTGCCGATGCCGCCCGGCCCGGACACGTAGAACGCGAACGGCGCCGGCGGATCGCCGGCCAGGGCCTGGGCGAAGCGGCCGAGTTCCTCGTCCCGGCCGATGAAGGCCCGGACGCGTGCGTTGCTCAGTCGCTCTCCGACGGACGCCATGACGGCTCCTCTCCGCGGGTGGTGGTCGTGGTTCGGGACGGCCTCGTGGTCGTCGTCCGGGAAGGCCCCGGCCGGTGGGGAGCCGGGAGCGGGAGGGGCGTTCGGCCGGGGACGGCGGCGCCTTCGTGTACGGGGGTGAAGTCCAGGGACAGGGCGGCGGGGCCGCGGGTGTACAGGCCGGTCTCCCGGTAGCGGGAACCGGGGCTGTGGCGGACCCGGTCGAGCAGCGGGAGCAGCAGCGCGGCCACGGTCTCGATCTCGGCGCGGGCGAAGGCCGCGCCGACGCACTGGTGGAGCCCGGTGCCGAAGGCCAGGTGCTGGGCGGCGGCGGTGAAGGAGCGGGCGGTGCCCAGGTCCGGGCGGTGGAGGTCGAAGGTGTCCGGGGCGTCGAACGCCTCGGGGTCGCGGTTGGCCGCGCCGATCAGGCAGAAGACGGTGGCGCCCGCCGGGACGACGGTGCCGGCGAACACGGCGTCCCGCTCCGCCTGGCGGGGGACGAGCTGGACGGGCGGGGTGTAGCGCAGGGTCTCGGCGATCGCGGCGGGCAGCAGGGCCGGGTCCCGGCGGACCTGCGCCATCTGCTCGGGGTGGTCGATCAGGTGCTTGAAGAGGTAGCCGAGGGTCTTGTCGGCGGGCTCGACGGCGGCCACCAGAACGTTGATGATCAACGCGGTGACGTCGCGGGTGCTCATGGTGATGCCGTCGAACTCGGCCGTGCAGAGCGTCGATATCAGGTCCTCGCCGGGGTGACGGCGGCGCTGCTCGATGACCGGGACGAGGTAGGCCTCCAGCTCCAGGGCGCGGTCCAGGCAGTGCCGGCGGCGTTCGTCGGTGAGGGTGACGGCGGTGACGAACTCCCCTATCCCGCCGAGCCAGGCGGCGACCTTTCGCCAGTCCTTCCGGTCCAGGCCGAGGATCTCCAGCGTCACCTGGACGGCGAAGGGCTTGCCGAAGTCGTTGACGAGGTCCATCCGCCCCCGGCGGAGGAAGGGCGCGACGAGCTCGGCGGCGTTGGCGCGGATGGTGCGCACCTGGTCCTGCAGGGCCTGTCCGGTGAAGCCCCGGACGACGATCTTTCGTTTGGCGGTGTGTTCCGCCCCGGTCATCTGGGCGAGCACCGGACCGCGCATCACCGGCTCGGCGCGGACCTGCAGCGTCTCGGTGGTGAACGCCTCATGGTCGGTCAGCACCCGCTTCACGTCCCGGTGGCGGGAGAGGAAGTAGCTGTCGACCGCCGGCTCGTAGTGCACCGGTGACCGGTCCCTCAGCCGTGCGAAGTGCCGGTGGGGCGCGGCGGCGAACTCCTCGGACAGGATGCTGAAGCGGGGATCGACCATGGCGGGGGCGGTCCTCTCGGGAAGCGGGTGCACGGGGAGCGCCGGGGCGGCAGGGCTCGGGTGACGGGGGCCGGGTGACGTCGGCTCGGGTGACGGTGACGTGGGTGACGGTGACGTGGGTGACGGGGGCTCGAACGGCGGCGGCTCGGCGGTGGCTCGACAGCGGCTCGGCGGTGAGCATTCCGGCCGGGGCGGTCGGCGGCGTTCGGCCGGTGAGGATCCCGCCGGGGCTTTCAGGCGGGCGGGAGACCGCGCGTGGTTCTGCGGCGACCGGGGCCGGGGTCCGGGGGAGGAAGGGGAGCCCGGTCGGCAGGGGAGAGGCGGCGCGCCCGGCCCGCCGGTGCGGGCCGGGGGCGGTGTCCCGCGGCTCCGCGCACCGTGCCCGGACGACGGGGATCCAGTCCCTCGGCCGTGGCCGGGCGGGCAACTCGCGCTCTGGGCACCGTGGTCGGTTCCTACGTCGGGATCGGGGCGGCCGATGGGATCCACCGTCAGGATGGCTCGACGCCGACCCACCCTGAGATTGACGTGGGCACTATAACCCGAAGGCCGATCGGCCGGACGGCGCCCGATCCGGGGAGCGGACGGTTCGTCCTGGAAGGATGACGGGATCGTCGGTGTACGGTCGCGGGGCTCGTGGCGCCCGGCGTCGGTATCGCGGCGATGTGCCCGGCCCCCGGTCGTGCGCCGGGCCGGTGCGGCCCGGCGGGGCCCGGCGGGGCCCGGTCGGGCGGCGGGCCGGGCGCTACCGGTCCGGCTTCCGGTGGCGCCCGGTTCCCTTGCGCAGCAGTGGTACGGGGGTGTCCGCCTGGGGGAAGGCGGTGGCCGGCCCGGCCGCCTCGTCGGGCCGGACGATCAGCGGGTACGCCTCGGCGTAGCTCTCCGCCACCGCGACCGGCTGCCAGGCGAAGCCGTCCCACTCGACGACCAGTCTCGGCACGTCCCGGAACAGGTGCGCCCCGCGCCGCGGCCCGGGTGCCAGCGTGATCGCGTCGCGCGTCCCGGGGGCCCGTCGGCGGCGTGCCCGCCGCGCGTACCACTCGGCCAGCGGCTCGTCCTCGGCGTCCATCGCCGCCTCCCTCGGGGATCGGTCGGGGACGGCCAGTCTTCCCGATCCGGATCGGGCGGACGATTCCACGATCGGGTGAAATCCCCTGGGGGATCAGACTCCTGACGCCAGCTTCAGCGTGAGCACCCCCGCGATGATCGAGGCGAAGGAGAGCAGTTTGGGCAGTGTGATGCGCTCCTTGTAGATCAGCGCGCCGAGGACGACGGTGCCGATCGAACCCAGCCCCGTCCAGATGGTGTACCCGACGCCGACGTCGAGGGTGCGGAGGGCGAGGCTCAGCGTGTAGATCCCTCCCGCGGCGGCGGTCAGGGTGAGGACGGAGGGCCAGAACACGGTGAAGCCCTTGGTGGCGTTGGTGCCGAGGGCGAAGACGATCTCGAAGACGACGGCGATCGCGAGGAAGGCCCAGGCCATGACGGTGCAACTCTCTCTCGTGGGGCTGTGCGGGGTGTGGGGCGCGGAGCGCGGGGGCGGTGCGGGTGCCGGCGGGGCGGTCAGCCGGTGGCGACGGTGGCCGCCGGGGCCGGTGCGGCGGTCTGCTGCCCCGCCTGCCCGGCCTGCTGCTCCGCCGCTCCGGCAGCAGTGGCCGCCCGGCCCGGCCGGTCGGCCAGCTTGAGGCCCAGGACGCCGCCGATGATGAGCACGAAGGCGACGGCCTTTCCGGCGTTCATCTCCTCGTCGAAGATCAGGGTGCCGAGGAGGACGGTGCCGACCGAGCCGATTCCGGTCCACACGGTGTAGCCGACGCCGACGTCGAGGGTCTTGAGGGCCAGGCTGAGGAAGAAGATCCCGCCGGCCGCGGCGCCCGCGGTGAGCAGGGACGGGCCCAGCACGGTGAAGCCGTGGGTGGCGTTGGTGGCGAGGGCGAAGACCACCTCGAAGACCGAGGCGATGAGCAGGTAGATCCAGGCCATGGGAAGGACCTCTCGGGGCTTAGTTGTTGCATGTATGTGCAAGTACATCGACCTGGGCAAGAGCATGCATGTACAAGTAACATCGTGTCAACCCGTTTCGCCCCGCCCGCCAGACCCGCCCGCCAGACCCGCAAGGCCAGGGAGCGCCCGATGTCCACCCGACCCAGCCCAGCCGCCCCCGGTGCGGTCCCCGACGCCGCCGGGCCGACCGCCGACACCCGGATGTGGGGCCGCCTGACGGCCCTGCACGCTCAGGTCGAGGGCCGGCTCGCCACCGTCCTCCAGCGCCGGCACGGACTCGGCCTCTCGGAGTACCGCGCCCTCGGCCTGCTCGCCGAGGCGCCGAAGAGCGAACTGCGGATGCAGGACCTCGCGACCGGGCTCGGCCTCAACCAGAGCTCCGTCACCCGCCTGGTCGCCCGCCTCAACGCCGCCGACTTCACGTACCGGGACCTCTGTCCCGACGACAGGCGCGGCGTCTACACCGTCCTCACCGAGGCCGGCCGCGCCCGCCACGGCGAGGCGCGCACCACCTACGAGGAGAGCCTCACCGCCGCTCTCGACGAGGCCGCCACCGCCACCCCCGACCTCGCCCCGCTGCTCGCCGCCGCCCGCGCCTCCCTCGGCTGAGCGGGGCCGGAGCGGGCCCGGAGTCGGGGCCGGGGCCGCTACCGCACCGGGAGACGGCGCGGCCGCCCGCCCCCGTCCGGGACGGAGTCGTGCGGCCGCGTCGTCCGGGTGCCCGCCACCCGGTGGCGCTCGGTCCGCGCCCCGCCTGCTTCCCGCCTGCTCCCCGCCTACTCGCCGCCGCCGAAGCGCTCGGCCCAGGCGGCCAGGTCCTCGTCCGTGATCTTCGCGAACAGTACCGGCGGCACCGTGAACGGCGTCCCGGCCGGCACCGCGTCCAGCGCCCGCGCCTCCTCCGCGCTCACCCAGCCGCGGGTCCGCGCGGGGGCGTCGGCCGGCAGCGCGAACGCCCCGCGCATGGCCTCCGCCGCCGTCGGGACGAACGGCTCCGAGACCACCGCGTACAGGTGGATCAGGTTCATCGCCGTCCGGAGCGTGAGGGCCGCCGCCTCCGGGTCGGTCTTCACCTGGAGCCAGGGGGCCTTCTCGTCGAGGTACGCGTTGCCGGCACTCCACAGCGCCCGCAGACTCTGCGTCGCCTTGCGGAAGTTGAGGGCCTCCAGCTGCGCCTCGTAGTCGGCCAGCAGCTCGGCGATCTGCGCCCCCAGTCGCTCCTCCGGCTCCGCCGCCGCGTGCCCGGCCGGCACGTCGTCGCCGAACCGCTTGCGGCTGAAGGAGAGCACCCGGTTGACGAAGTTGCCGAGAGTGTCGGCGAGGTCCTTGTTGACGGTCGAGGCGAAGAGGTCCCAGGTGAAGCTGGAGTCGTCCGACTCGGGCGCGTGCGCCATCAGGAAGTAGCGCCAGTAGTCGGCCGGCAGCAGCTCCAGGGCGACGTCCGTGAAGATGCCGCGCTTCTGGCTGGTGGAGAACTTCCCGCCGTAGTACGTCAGCCAGTTGAAGGCCTTGACGTAGTCGACCTTCTTCCACGGCCGGCGCGAGCCGATGATCGTCGCCGGGAACATCACGGTGTGGAACGGCACGTTGTCCTTGGCCATGAACTCGGTGTACCGGACGGTGCCGTCCGCCTCGTACCACCAGGACCTCCAGTCCCGGGTCTCGCCGTCGGCGGCCGCGTCCGACCACTCCTTGGTGGCGCCGATGTACTCGATCGGCGCGTCGAACCAGACGTAGAAGACCTTGCCGGCGGCCGCCAGTTCCGGCCACACGTCGGCCGGCACCGGGACGCCCCACTCCAGGTCGCGGGTGATCGCCCGGTCCTGGAGGCCCTCGGTCAGCCACTTGCGGGCGATCGACGAGGCGAGCACCGGCCACTGGTCACCGTGCTCGTCGACCCACTGCTCCACCTGCTCGGTCAGCTTCGACTGGAGCAGGAACAGGTGCTTGGTCTCCCGCACCTCCAGGTCCGAGCTGCCGCTGATCGCCGACCGGGGCTCCAGCAGGTCCGTCGGGTCCAGGACGCGCGTGCAGTTCTCGCACTGGTCGCCGCGCGCCTTGTCGTAGCCGCAGTGCGGGCAGGTCCCGACGATGTACCGGTCCGGCAGGAAGCGCCCGTCGGTGACCGAGTACACCTGACGGATCGCCCGCTCCTCGACGAACCCGTTGGCGTGCAGCTCGCGGGCGATCTCCTGGGTGATCTCCCGGTTCTGCACCGAGGAACTGCGCCCGAAGTGGTCGAACGACAGCCGGAAGCCGTCGTACACCGCCTTCTGCCGGTCGTGCGCCCGTGCGCAGAACTCCGCCACCGGCAGCCCGGCTTCCTGGGCGGCCAGTTCGGCCGGCGTGCCGTGCTCGTCCGTCGCGCAGATGTACAGCACCTCGTGCCCGCGCTGCCGCAGGTACCGGGAGTAGACGTCCGCCGGCAGCATGGACCCGACCATGTTGCCCAGGTGCTTGATCCCGTTGATGTAGGGAAGGGCGCTGGTGATCAGGTGCCGAGCCATCCTCGGATGCTCCGATTTCTCCCGCACGGACCCCTACCCCGGAGTGCCGTGACAGGCGCAGGGTTCTGGGGCCGCGACGGGAGGCCGGCACGCACGCGGGCTCCCGGGCTGCCGCACAGAGCGAGTTCCACTGTGGGCGGGCCCAATCCTAGCGAAGCTCCCCGTCGTCCTTCGCTCGTATTTACCGCTGCCCCGCCCCCCGGACCTGGACCAGCGCGTGCCGCCCGTCCGTCCGCCACGCCGTCCCGGAGCGGTCCAGCCGCGCGAGCGTTCCCGGGTCCACCCCCACCAGCACGTCCGACTTGAGCGTGCGCAGCGCCGCGACGGGCGAGGGGAAGTGGTCGACCGTGTCGGCGAACGGCGTCGTCGGCGGCCAGTGCCGGTCGCCCACCAGCCGGCGGTAGTTGAGGTCACCCTTGAGGACGGTGAGGGCCGCACCGCCGAACTCCGCCCGCAGGTCGGCGGGCATCGCGTCGTAGGGCAGCGGCGCGCAGAAGAACGGGTGCGTCCGGACGGCCAGCGTGCCGTCCTCCATCGCCCGCCGGATCCGCCGGCCCGCCGCCGTGCCGTGCAGGCGGCCGACCGCCGCGAGGACGTCGGCCATCGTCGCGTCCGACACGAAGTACGGCCGGGGCTTCACGTACAGGGCGACCCCGGCCGCGAGTCCGCTCGTCAGCAGGTGGTCGATCAGCGCGAGGTCGGGCAGCAGTTCGGGTCCGGCGTTGTCCGCCACCACGGCGACCCGCCCGCCCCGGCCCTTCTCCAGCCCGGTCCAGAACGCCGCCGAGTCATCCACCACCAGCGCGTCCCGTACCGCGTCCCGGCCTTCGCCGGCGGTGATCCGGAACCCCAGGTCCGCCCGGTTCCCCCACAGGGAGGACACCAGCAGCTCCTGCGGTCCGTCGCCGAACCCGTCCACCGCCGCGTCCGCCAACTCGGGTGCCTTGAACGGTCCGAAGGGGTCGATCCCCTGCCAGACGCCGTCCCCGAAGTAGCCGGTGGCCTCCAGCAGCCGCCGGTAGAAGTAGCTCTCCGCCCACAGGAACGGTGCCTCGCCCCACGGCCGCCCCCAGAGCCCCTCGCCCCAGGCCAGCCACTCGGCGCGGTCGTGCGCGTCCGCCGGCGGCGGCTCCAGTACCCCGGTGGTGCTCTCCACCAGCAGCCGCTCCACTGCCGCCCGTTCCCGAGCCCCGTACGGCAGGGCCGCCAGCACCTGGCTCACCAGCCGCGGATGCCGTTCGTGGAACACCGCCCATGCGAACGACCCGGGTACGTCGCTACGAATCACCGCCACCTCAGCCACGCCGCGACCCTAACCGGCCCCGGCCCCTCCGGCGTCGGCGCCACCCGGTGCGGGGCCCGATCCGGGTGGCGGTCGACCGCTGCCCCGGCGGTCCGGGGTGTCGATCAGACGGTGAACTCGCCCTGCTTGACGGCGGCGACGAGGTCCTTCCACTCCTGGTGGGTGAGGACGGCGTGGGGCGCGTCGGGGGAGCGGCCGCTGCGGACGAGGACGGCGTCCGGGGTGATGGTGACCCGGGGGCGATCGCCCGGAGCCTGCGGGTCGTGGTCGTCCATGAGTACTCCCGGGAGGATCGGTGGTGAGGGGCGGCGTGGTTCCGGAGAGCGGAGTGGTCGAACTCGCCGTGCTCGACGCCTCGGCAGTGTGGCGCGCGAGGCGGGTTCGGCGCCACTCGTGGAGGGCGGCAGGCGGGATCCCCTGACGGGGCCGTCGGGGTGCCGAGGCGGTTGCTCCGGGATCTTCGTCGGGATCTGCCGGGATCTGCCGGGGCCGTGCGGGACCGGCACCGACGGACCGGTCCGACCTCTCCGAGCCGGTGACCGGTGCCCTGGTCGGCGGCGGCGGCGCAACCGCCGCCGGGCTCGAACTGCGGTGCGGGCGGCCTCACATGGTCGTGAAGCGCGACGCTCCCCGCCGCCGGTCCGACCGGGACCGGAGGTGGCTCGAACGGGTGGGCGGGGGCTTGACCTCGTCGCCGCTTTGGCCGATGACTGGGGTGTGGAACTCATCGGGCTTTGTGGCAGGGCGGTTCGGGCCGTGGCGGCGGTCGATCGCTGATGGCTGTCGTGCTGCTGACGGGACTGCTGGTGTCGGTGCTCTTCGTCGGCGTGGTGGCGCAGATCATCGCGAGCCGTCAGCAGCGGGAGAGGCGCTCCGGCGGAGGGGACTCGGCCTCCGGCCGCTCCTCCACCGGCCGACAGGAGGAGGCGCTGTCGCGCCGACTTCCGTCGGGGCGGGGGCGTTCGCACCGGTAGCTCTCGGTGGAACGCCGCAGCGGGTCGTGAAACGGCCCACCACCGGCCGGTGTTGAGACCTTCTCGCCCCTTCGCCCCGCTCGCCCGGTCGGCCGCTCGCCCCGCTCGCCCGGCGGGCCCCGGGCCTTGCGCGGTCAGCCCGCGGCCAGCCGCTCCTCCAGGCGCACACGGGCCGCGGGCCACTCCTCCCTCAGCATCGAGAAGTACGCCGTGTCGCGCCAGACCCCGGTGTCGCGCCGCTTGTCGCGGCGGTGGATGCCCTCGAACGTGGCGCCGAGGCGCAGGATCGCGTTGCGGGAGCGGTCGTTGAGCGCGTCCGTCTTCCAGAACACCCGGCCCATGCCGAGTTCCTCGAACGCGTACGTGAGCAGCAGCAGCTTGGACTCGGTGTTGAGGCCGGTCCGCCACGCCGACCGGGCGTTCCAGGTGCCGCCGATCTCGACCAGTTCGTTCTCCGCGCTGAAGTCGTAGAACCCGGTGATGCCGACGGCCCGCCCCGAGGCGAGGTCGACGGCGGCGAACTTCACGGCCGTCCCGGCGGCGACCTCCGCGAGCCGGAGGTCGAGGATCGCGCCGAGCTCCTCCTCGGTGGTCGGCGCGGCGAACGGGATCCAGCGCCAGACGTCCTGGTCCCGGCCGACGGACGACCACAGCTCGGTGAGGTGGCCGCGGCCGAGCGGCTCCAGGCGCACGTGGCGGCCGGTGAGCGTGACGGGGGCGGGAAGCTTCGCAGTCATGATCGAAAAATAGCGGGCGAATGCACTAGATGCAATGTCCCTTTGTCCTAGTGCAAACACGCAAGGGCAAAGGGGAGCCCTGCGGACACGAGGTCCGCAGGGCTCCCCCCAGCCGGTGGCGGGTGCTCAGACGAACGAGTTGATCTGGATCGTCTCGTACCGGCCCGGGCCGACGCCGATGGCGGAGATGGGGGCGCCCGACATCTCCTCCAGCGCCTTCACGTACGCCTGGGCGTTCTTCGGCAGGTCGCCGAAGGTCTTCGCCCCGCTGATGTCCTCGTTCCAGCCCGGCAGCGACTCGTAGATCGGCTTGGCGTGGTGGAAGTCCGACTGGTTGTACGGCAGCTCCTCGACCCGCTGCCCGTCGATCTCGTACGCGACGCAGACCGGGATCTGCTCCCAGCCGGTCAGCACGTCGAGCTTGGTGAGGAAGAAGTCGGTGAGGCCGTTGACCCGGGTCGCGTAGCGCGCGATGACCGCGTCGAACCAGCCGCAGCGGCGGTCACGGCCGGTGGTGACACCGCGCTCGCCGCCGATCCGCCGCAGGGCCTCGCCGTCCGCGTCGAGCAGCTCGGTCGGGAACGGGCCCGAGCCGACGCGGGTGGTGTACGCCTTCAGGATGCCGATGACCCGGTCGATCTTGGTGGGACCGATGCCGGCGCCGGTGCAGGCGCCGCCCGCGGTCGGGTTCGACGAGGTCACGAAGGGGTACGTGCCGTGGTCGACGTCGAGCAGGGTGCCCTGGCCGCCCTCCAGCAGGACGACCTTGTTCGCCTTGAGCGCCTCGTCCAGCACCAGCGTGGTGTCGGCGAGGAACGGCTTGATCTTGTCCGCGTAGCCGAGGTACTCCTCCAGCACCAGCTCGGCCGGGATGGCGCGGCGGTTGTAGAGCTTGACCAGCAGCTGGTTCTTGTCGTGCAGCGCGGCTTCGATCTTCTGCTGCAGGATCGACTCGTCGAAGAGGTCCTGGACCCGGATGCCGACGCGGTTGATCTTGTCCGCGTAGGTCGGGCCGATGCCGCGGCCGGTGGTGCCGATCCGGCGCTTGCCGAGGAAGCGCTCGGTGACCTTGTCCAGGGTCCGGTGGTACGGCGTGATCAGGTGGGCGTTGCCCGAGATCAGCAGCTTGGAGGTGTCGATGCCGCGCTCGTTCAGGCCGCTGAGCTCGGAGAGCAGCACGCCCGGGTCGATGACGACACCGTTGCCGATCACCGGCGTCACGTTCGGGCTGAGGATGCCGGAAGGGAGCAGGTGCAGGGCATACTTCTGGTCGCCGATGACCACCGTGTGACCGGCGTTGTTGCCGCCCTGGTAGCGGACGACGTAGTCGACGGAGCCGCCGAGGAGGTCCGTCGCCTTCCCCTTGCCCTCGTCTCCCCACTGAGCGCCAACGAGCACGAGTGCCGGCACAGGCGTACACCCCTTCCGGTTGGGGCATCCTGCGTAGGCCGCAGTCTGCCCCGAGATAGACGAAGCCCCTGGCGCAATAGCGCAAGGGGCTCTTGCACCGAGAGATTACCTGAGGAAGGACCGGTTGTGTCGTCCCTGTCCACGCCCGCAACCGGCGGCCCCGAGCCGCTCCTGCTCCTCCTCGACCCGGCGGCCCGGCAGACCGACGGCGAGTCGGTGCGGATCGCGAAGGACGTTCTCTCCGGTGGGGCGGACGTCAAGGTGGCGTGCCCGGAGAGCCCGTCCGAGCTCGACCGGGTGCTTTCGCACCGCGGCCGGAGGCGACCGGTGGTGATCGGTTCCGACCTCGCGTTGCAGCGTGTGCTCCAGGCCCTGCACCGCCAGCGTGAGCTGGGGGCCGACGCGGTGGGCATGGTCCCGGTGGGCCGGGCGGACGGACTGGCGGCGGCGCGGGCGCTGGGTGTGCCGGGGGCTCCGGTGGCGGCGGCGCGGGCGGTGCTCGCGGGGGCGCCGCGCAAGCTCGACCTGCTGGTGGACGACGGCGGCGGGGTGGCGCTCGGCGGCGTGCGGATCCCGGGGGGCGGAACCCGTCGCCCGGTCGGCCGTTCGAGCGGCTGGCGTTCGCTATGGGCGAAACTGGCTGCGGCCGAGCAGGGGACCGTACTCACGCCCGAGGCCGGGGCCGAGAGCAGGGGCGAGCAGGGCGCCCGGGTGCGGGTCGAGGCGGACGGCCGGCTGCTCGCCGACGTCCACCACCCGGTCCGGGCGGTCCAGGTGACGCTGCCGTCCGGCGAGGCGCTCGGCGAGGGCGTCATGGAGATCGTGGTCCGCACGCCCGGCGCCCTGGTGCGGGTGCGGGCGGCCAGTGTCTCGGTGGTCGGACGCGGCTTCGGGTACGAGGCGGACGGCCATCCGGTCGGCCCCGTCCGGGCGCGCACCTGGACGGTCCACCCCGGCTGCTGGGGCCTGCTGCTGCCGGCTGCGTAGTCGCCGCGGAGCGCAGCGCTACCCGGAGGACACCCGGCGTCATCGAACGGCCCGGGTGAGCAGGCTCACGTTGGGCGAACGGCGGCCGAACGCGCGGCGAAGGGTCGTCCGTGCACGGAATGCGCCAACGGGCGCGAACCGCAAGGCCAACCGGGTGCGCGGGGAATGCGGGGCCGCCGAAATCCACCGCGGGTAAGGGGTTTTGTCTACGCGCGTTACCAGCCGACCGCCCGACAATCCCGTCCTCCCGGGTTCCGGAAGCCTGTGCCAACTGCCCTAGACTCGAAGGCGTGCCACGTGGTGACGGAAGACTCAACCACGATCTTCTTCCCGGTGAGAAAGGCCCCCAGGACGCTTGCGGCGTCTTCGGTGTCTGGGCTCCCGGCGAGGAGGTCGCCAAGCTCACGTTCTTCGGCCTTTACGCCCTGCAGCACCGCGGTCAGGAATCCGCGGGCATCGCAGTGAGCAATGGCTCCCAGATTCTCGTCTTCAAGGACATGGGACTCGTCTCCCAGGTCTTCGACGAGGCCTCGCTGGGGTCGTTGCACGGGCATATCGCCGTCGGACACGCCCGCTACTCGACCACCGGTTCCTCGGTCTGGGAGAACGCCCAGCCGACCTTCCGGGCGACCGTCCACGGTTCGCTGGCCCTCGGGCACAACGGAAACCTGGTGAACACCGCCGAACTGGCGGCCATGGTCGCCGAACTCCCCGGTGAGGAGCACGTCTCCCGCTCCGGACGCTCGGCGGCGACCAACGACACCGACCTGGTGACCGCGCTGCTCGCCGGTCACCCGGACCTCTCCATCGAGGAGACGGCCAAGCTCGTCCTGCCCAAGGTCAAGGGCGCCTTCTCGCTCGTCTTCATGGACGAGCACACGCTCTACGCCGCCCGCGACCCGCAGGGCATCCGCCCGCTGGTGCTGGGCCGGCTGGAGCGCGGATGGGTGGTCGCCTCCGAAACGGCGGCACTGGACATCTGCGGCGCCTCCTTCATCCGCGAGGTCGAGCCGGGCGAGCTCATCGCCATCGACGAGAACGGCATGCGCACCTCGCGGTTCGCCGAGGCCCGGCCCAAGGGCTGCGTCTTCGAGTACGTCTACCTGGCCCGCCCGGACACCTCCATCGCCGGCCGCAACGTGCACCTCTCCCGCGTGGAGATGGGGCGCAAGCTGGCCGCCGAGGCTCCGGCCGACGCCGACCTGGTGATAGCGACGCCCGAGTCCGGCACCCCCGCCGCGATCGGCTACGCCGAGGCCAGCGGCATCCCGTACGGCTCCGGCCTGGTGAAGAACGCCTACGTCGGCCGCACCTTCATCCAGCCCAGCCAGACCATCCGCCAGCTCGGCATCCGGCTCAAGCTGAACCCGCTGCGCGAGGTCATCCAGGGCAAGCGCCTCGTCGTGGTCGACGACTCGATCGTCCGCGGCAACACCCAGCGCGCCCTGGTGAAGATGCTCCGCGAAGCGGGCGCCGCCGAGGTCCACATCCGGATCTCGTCGCCGCCGGTGAAGTGGCCCTGCTTCTTCGGCATCGACTTCGCCACCCGTGCGGAGCTGATCGCCAACGGCATGACGATCGAGGAGATCGGCCGCACGCTCGGCGCGGACTCGCTCTCCTACATCTCGATCGACGGCATGATCGAGGCCACCAAGCAGCCGAAGGACCGGCTCTGCCGGGCCTGTTTCGACGGCGAGTACCCGATGGAGCTGCCGGATCCGGCGCTGCTCGGCAAGCTCCTGCTGGAGGCCGAGATCAAGGGCGGCCAGCAGCAGCCGGCGGTCCGCGGCAAGCCGACCAGCGGCAGCGACCTGGACGGCGTCCAGTCGCTGCTCGGCGGGGCGGGCGCGGCCGACGCGCTGCGCCGCCCGTAACGACCCGACGGTGGGGTCCCGGAACCCCGGGGCCCCACCGCTGTTCCGACCCCCACTGACCCGAGAGGGCCGCACCGCAGTGACCACGAACCAGAACGGCGCCACCTACGCCGCCGCCGGCGTCGACATCGAGGCGGGCGACCGCGCCGTCGAGCTCATGAAGCAGTGGGTGAAGAAGGCGAGCCGGCCCGAGGTGGTCGGCGGCATCGGCGGCTTCGCCGGGCTCTTCGACGCGTCCGCCTTCAAGCGCTACGAGCGGCCGCTGCTGGCCTCGGCCACCGACGGCGTGGGCACCAAGGTGGCGATCGCCGCCGCCATGGACAAGCACGACACGATCGGCCACGACCTGGTCGGCATGGTCGTCGACGACCTGGTGGTCTGCGGTGCCGAGCCGCTCTTCATGACCGACTACATCTGCGTCGGCAAGGTCGTCCCGGAGCGGGTCGCGGCGATCGTCAAGGGCATCGCGGAGGGCTGCGCCCTGGCCGGCTGCGCCCTGGTCGGCGGCGAGACCGCCGAGCACCCGGGCCTGCTCGGGCCGGACGAGTACGACGTCGCGGGCGCCGGCACCGGCGTGGTCGAGGCGGACGCGCTGCTGGGCGCCGAGCGCGTCCGGGCCGGCGACGTGGTGATCGCGATGGCCGCCTCGGGCCTGCACTCCAACGGCTACTCGCTGGTCCGTCACGTGCTGCTGAACGAGGCCGGCTGGAAGCTGGACCGCAAGGTCGAGGAGTTCGGCCGGACCCTCGGCGAGGAGCTGCTGGAGCCGACCCGGATCTACTCGCTGGACTGCCTGGCGCTGACCCGGGCCACCGAGGTCCACGCCTTCTCGCACGTCACCGGCGGCGGTCTCGCGGCCAACCTGGCCCGGGTCGTCCCGGACGGCCTGCACGCCCGCCTGGACCGCGGCACCTGGACCCCGCTGCCGGTGTTCCAGGCCGTCGCCCGGGTCGGCGGGGTGGCCACCCTGGAGATCGAGAAGACGCTCAACATGGGCATCGGCATGGTGGCGGTCGTCCCGCCGCACTCGGTGGACGTGGTGCTGTCGATCCTGGAGGACCGCGGCGTCGAGTCCTGGCTGCTGGGCGACATCGTCGAGCGGACCGACGAGCACGACGGCGGCGCGGCGCTCTACAACGCCTACGAGGGCTTCACCGCGGGCTGAGCACGGAACCGGGCGAAGGGCCCCGCCGGGCGGCACGCCGGCGGGGCCCCTTCGCGTACCGGTGCCCGTGCGCAGGGGTACGCGAAGGCCCGGGCGGGTGCCCCACGAGCCCCGGGGTGCGCCGGGAGCACGCGGGAACGCCGAAAACCGGCCCGGTGCACTGGGCACCGAGGCCGGTCTGGTCAGACTGGGAGACTACGCGCGCCGGCGGGCCTGCGAAGGCCCGGTACCCGACTCGGTGTCGTCGTCCTCGCCGTCATCGGCGTAACGAGCCGCGTACTCCGCGTAGGGGTCGTCGTCCTCGTCCTCTTCGATCGGCTCCGGCTCGATCGGGGAGGTGGAGGGCGATACGCCCAGCTCGCTGGAGAGACGATTGGCGTCGAACCCGCCGCTGTTGTACTTCAGCTCGCGGGCGACCTTCGTCTGCTTGGCCTTGGCCCGGCCGCGCCCCATGGGTCGACCCCCTCAACGATGGGGCTCACGGCCCCGAGTCTGACACGTGTTCATGATCAAGAGCGGCCTGCCCGAATGGGGAGAACCGTCCCTTGGAGCATTAACGGTACCTGTTTCTGCCGCTGGACGGTACGTCGTCGGTGTGACGTGGCGCGCACCGGCCGCACCCGCGACCGGGTCGTCCCAGGTCAGGGGAGGTTTTGCGGCTTTCTGCACGCTGTCCGGAGGTGTCTCGGGTCCGTTGTTCCCGGATCGATTATCCCCCCAAGGGGGACGTTGGATCACCCGATCGGGCGCAGAAGTGAGAATCCGGTTCCACATTGTGATGCGCGGGGGACGGAAGTGGACGCCCCCCGCGCACCGCGGGTCGACCCGGTCCGGCCGGGGGCCCGGGATCAGCCCCGGCGGGCGGCCGGCAGCAGCACCGAGCGCAGCGCGCTGATCTCGCGCATCCGCTTCTCGGCCAGGCGGTCGGCGGCGACGGCCGGCGGCACGCCGTCGGAGGCGGCCCGGGTGAAGATCTCCAGGGTGGTGTCGAAGATCTTCGTCGCCTTGTTCTTGGCGCGGTCGAAGTTGAAGCCCTCGATCTCGTCGGCGACCTGGATGACGCCGCCGGAGTTCACGAGGTAGTCCGGGGCGTAGAGGATGCCGCGGTCGGCGAGGTCCTTCTCGACGCCCGGGTGGGCCAGCTGGTTGTTCGCGGCGCCGCAGACGACGACGGTGCCGAACTCGCCCAGCGCCGCCACCGAGTCGTCGGTGAGCGCGCCGCCGAGGGCGCAGGGGGCGTAGACGTCCAGCTTGGCCTGGAGGAGCGCGGCGGTGTCGGCGACGACCTCCACCTCCGGGTGGGCCGCCCGCACGCGGTTGACGGCGGTCTCCGAGACGTCGGTGACGACGACGGTGGCGCCGTCCGCGACCAGGTGGCCGACCAGGTAGTGGCCGACCTTGCCGACGCCCGCGACGCCGACGCGCTTGCCGCGCAGGGTCGGCTGGCCCCAGCGGGCCTGGGCCGAGGCGCGCATGCCCTGGAAGACGCCGAACGCGGTGAGGATGGACGAGTCGCCCGCGCCGCCGTTCTCGGGCGAGCGGCCGGTCACGAAGCCGGTCTCGCGCGCGACGACGTCCATGTCCTGGACGTAGGTGCCGACGTCGCAGGCGGTGATGTAGCGGCCGCGCAGCGACTCGACGAACCGGCCGTAGGCGCGGAGCATCGCCTCGTTCTTGTCCTTGTTCGGGTCGCCGATGATGACGGCCTTGCCGCCGCCGAGGTCGAGCCCGGCCAGCGCGTTCTTGTAGGACATGCCGCGCGAGAGGTTGAGGGCGTCCTCCAGCGCCGCCTCCTCGGAGGCGTACGGGAAGAAGCGGGTGCCGCCGAGGGCGGGGCCCAGCGCGGTGGAGTGGACGGCGATGATCGCCTTGAGTCCGGAGGAGCGGTCGTGGCAGAGCACGACCTGCTCGTGGCCGTCGCCGTTGGCGCCGTCCTGGGAGGTGCCGAAGATCCTGCTGAGCACGCCGGGTGCGGGGTGCGTGGCGGATGCGGTCTGTACGTCGGTCACTGTGGTGACTCCAGTAATTCCGAGGCCCGCTGCTGTGGTGCGGGCGCGTAGGGCGAAGCGTAGCCGCGGGAAAGCCGCCGATCCGCCCCCTTGGCGAAGCTCGGGCCGGTTGTCCGATGGGTGAGACGGGCCGGGTGGGAGGGGCTCCGCCGGTCCGACCGGCGGGCGGTCCGGACCAGGCCCGCCCGTGGCCCGCCCGCGGCCCGGACCAGGCCCGGAGCCGTTCCGGAGCCGCTCCCGGGGGCCGTCCGCGAACGGTTCGGGGACGGTTCGGCGGCGACGCGGGAGTGCGTCCGCGAACCGCACCCTCCCGGCCGGCGGGGCCGCGTGGGACCATGCAGGACGTGACCGTCGTACGCACCTCCGTGCTGCCGCCCTACGCCGCGCACCTGCGGGTCTACGAACCGCTGGCCGCGTACCCGGAACCCGAGCGGGCACGCTGGCAGGCCTACGCGGCGGAGCACGGGCCGGACGCGGCGGAGGCCGGCCGGTCGGTCGCGGCGGCGGTCCTGGACGAGCAGCGCTCGGCGCTGGCCGAGGTGGTCGGCCGGACGCCGCGGGCGCTGCCGGAGCGGGAGAGCGAGCGGGCGTTCGTCCGCGCCGTGGACGGGGTGCTGTACGTCTGCCCGTGGGCGACCAGGCTGCGGAGCTGGCAGGCGCTGGAGGAGCTGCGGGCGGGGGCCCCGGTGGCGCTGGTGGACACCGCGCTGCCGCAGGCGACCCGGGAGGCGGCGGAGGCGGACCGGGAGCGCTGGCGGGCCGAGCACCCGGACGCCCGGCCGTGGATCCTCACCAGCCGGTGGGAGGTGCCGGTGCGGTGGTTCCTGCCGTTCGGGGAGGAGGACCGGTGCTTCGTCCCCGCAGGAGTGGGAGAGGGGGAAACGGGGGAACGTGACGGGGAGGGGATCCGGGGGGACACGGCGGCGCTCTTCTACCTGACGCCGATGGCGCAGGCGCGCCGGCGGGTGGCCCGGGCGTACCGGGCGCTGCGCGAGGCGGTGCCGGAGGGGGAACTGGTGCGGGGGGCGGAACAGGTGGGGCGGTGGCTGGAGGAGTTCCATCCGCGGTCGTTGGTGGAACTGGACTACGGGGGGCTGGTGCACCTGCTGGGGCCGGAGCGGCTGTCGGCGGACCGTTCGGCGGGGGAGCTGGAGGACGGGCTGCGGGCGCTGCGGGCCGGGGAGGCCGCGGAGGCCATGAGGGCGTACGAGGAGCTCACGGTGCGCTGGCGGCGGGTGCTGGCGCTGCGGTACGCGAACTAGGCGGGCCCGTCCGGCTGAGGGGCCGTCACGGCAGGGCCCTCGGGGTGTCGGTGGTACTTGTAAGACTGTAAGAGTCCTACGGCCCGTCCTGCATGACCAAGGTCCTGGTTCGGGTCAATACCTGTCGAACGTGACACTACTCACCGTTGACGCGAACTAACCCCTATGTGCAAAAATGGGACAACCAGCCCAACTTCACGTGAGCGTGCCCACTTTTGGGTGGTTCTGGAGTCGATGCGCGCTTTGCGGGAAAACGGGGGGTCTGGTCCCCTCGTAACCGAATGTCACTATTACGTGACTGCCCGTTATGGGGTGGTCCATCGCCATCCGTCGGCCTTGAACCCGTGAGGGGTCAATTTTGGCGGTTTGGTCGATAGGGCTGGACGGATGGTGTAGTTGTAGACACCAGGACAAGCCGTTCGTCCTATTACCGACTCGGCCCGTCTATGCCATTTCGGGCATCGCGGGCCAAGGTGCAGAATTTGAAGGATAGAACCGCCCTGGTTCGGTTCTCCCGAGGAGGCCGCTCATGACCGCTCGTACCCCTGATGCCGAACCTCTGCTGACGCCGGCAGAGGTCGCCACCATGTTCCGCGTGGACCCGAAGACCGTGACGCGCTGGGCCAAGGCCGGCAAGCTCACGTCCATTCGCACGCTCGGCGGTCACCGCCGCTATCGCGAGGCGGAGGTGCGCGCCCTGCTGGCCGGTATTCCGGCTCAGCGCACCGAGGCCTGACGGGCCGAAGACGCAAGGCTCTTCGAAAGGGGCCGCTTACCGGACTCCGCCGGGTCCGGTAAGCGGTCCCTTTCTTTGTTTCTACACGTCTGTCGTGGTGGCGCCACCGCCCGGAATGTTGAACTCCGGATAACGATTTGAGGTGGATGGGGTGGGGGGGATTTACTGTTAATGACAGTACAATTTTACATATTAAATTAGCGCCCTCCCGGAGAGGCGTTCGAACGGCCGGTTCCCGGAGGGGGTGGGTGACGACCATCACACACACGGTCACTTGTGGTCTAGACCTGGACCGGGTAATGGGGCGTCAGACAAAAACGAGAGGCCCGGAACCAAACGGTTCCGGGCCTCTCGACTACGGCGATCCCGACGGGACTTGAACCCGCGACCTCCACCTTGACAGGGTGGCGAGCTAACCAACTGCTCCACGGGACCAGAGTGTTCTGATCTCGTTCACTCGCTTGCTGCGCTGCGAACAAGACAGACTGTAGCCCATGGTGGGCCCCCAGGTCGAACTGGCTCCTGGGGACCCCGGCCCGCTGAGCTGGGGCGGGCTCAGAGCGACGCCCGGGCGGCCTCCATCGCCTTCATGATCCGCTTCTCGGAGACCGGTGACGGCGTGCCCAGCGACTGGGCGAAGAAACTGACCCGCAGCTCCTCGATCATCCAGCGGATCGCCCGCACCTCCTCGGAGGGCTGCTGCCCGGCCGGTACGGCCGCCAGCAGCTCCCCGTACGCCTGCTGCACCTGCTGGACCTTCAGCAGCTGCTGGGAGTCCCGCTGGGGGTGGTTGGGCAGCGCCTCCAGCCGGCGGTCCACCGCCAGCAGGTACCGCTTGAGGTCCGGCAGCCGCTGCCAGCCGGTCGCGGTCACGAAGCCCGGGTGCACCAGCGAGGCCAGGTGCAGCCGGATGTCGTTCACCGCGCCCAGCAGCACCGGACTGCTCACCGACTTCAGCCGGTTCGACGCCTTGTGGAAGGCGATCAGCGCGGTGGCCGACTTCAGGGTGGTGTCCGCCGACAGGTCGTACAGGTCGGCCCGGACCTTGTCGTGCAGCGAGCCGAACGCCGCCTCGTCCCAGGCCGGTCCGCCGGCCCGGGCCATCAGCCGGTCGGTCGCGCAGGCCACCACGTCCTCGAAGAGGGCCGGGATCGAGCCGTGCGGGTTGTAGGACAGCGCGAGCTTGGCCTGGTTGCCCAGCCGGCCCTGGATCGACTTGGCCGGCGAGGTGGTGGTCAGCGCCAGGAGCCGCCGGGTGCCCGCCCACATCGCCTGCGCCTGCGCCTGCGGGGTGTCGAACAGCTTGATGCCGACCGTGTCGCCCTCGTCCACCAGCGCCGGGTAGGCGCGCAGCGAATGGCCCCGGGAGCGCTGCTCGAAGGTGCGCTGGAGCACCGGCAGGGCGGACGGCCAGGCGGTCAGCCCGGACTGCTCGATGCCCTGCCCGGAGGCCGCCGAGGAGAGGGTCTCCTTCAGCTTCGGCTTGAGGCTCAGCCGCAGCTCCTCCAGGTCCTTGGACTCGGCGAGCTTCTTGCGGCCGTCCACCACCCGGAAGGTCACCTTGAGGTGCTCCGGGACGCGCTCCTCGTCCCAGGCCTCCGGCGGGACCGTGATCGCCGTCATCCGCTTGAGCACGTGCTCCAGGGTCGGCAGCAGGGGCTCCTGCCGTTCCCTCAGCTCGCGCAGCGCCGCCTTGGCGAAGTCCGGGGCGGGCACGAAGTTGCGGCGGACCGCCTTGGGCAGGGACTTGATCCAGGCGGTGACCAGCTCCTCGCGCAGGCCCGGGATCTGCCAGTCGAAGCCCTCGGCGGTGACCTGGTTCAGCACCGGCAGCGGGATGTGGACGGTCACGCCGTCCGCGTCGCTGCCCGGTTCGAACTGGTAGGTCAGCTTGAAGCGGAGCTTGCCCTGCTGCCAGTAGTCCGGGTAGTCGTCCTCGGTGACGCCGTCCGCGGCGTCGTTGATCAGCATCGACTTCTCGAAGTTGAGCAGGTCCGGCTGCTCGTGCCGGGTCTGCTTCCACCAGGAGTCGAAGTGCCGGGTGGAGACGATCCCGTCCGGCAGCCGGCTGTCGTAGAAGTCGAACAGGGTCTGGTCGTCGACCATGATGTCCCGGCGACGGGCCCGGTTCTCCAGCTCCTCGACCTCGCTGAGCAGCTTCCGGTTCTCCGCGAAGAACCGGTGGTGGGTCTCCCAGTCGCCCTCGACGAGCGCGTTGCGGATGAACAGCTCGCGGCAGAGCTCCGGGTCGATCCGGCCGTAGTTGACCTTCCGCTGGGCGACCACCGGGACCCCGTAGAGGGTGACCCGCTCGTACGCCAGCACCGCGCCGGACTTCTTCTCCCAGTGCGGCTCGCTGTAGTTGCGCTTCACCAGGTGGGCGGCCAGCGGCTCCACCCACTCCGGCTCGATCTTGGCGTTGATCCGGGCCCAGAGCCGGGAGGTCTCCACCAGCTCGGCGGACATCACCCAGCGCGGGGGCTTCTTGAACAGGCCGGAGCCGGGGAAGACCGCGAACCGGGCGCCGCGGGCGCCGCCGTACTCGCGCTTCTCCACGTCGTACAGGCCGATGTGGGAGAGCAGGCCGGCCAGCAGCGACTGGTGGATCCGGTCGGCGTCCGGCTCGGCGTCGTCGTGCGGCTCCTCGATGGTGACGCCGAGCTGCTTGGCGACCGTGCGCAGCTGGGAGTAGATGTCCTGCCACTCCCGTATCCGCAGGTAGTTGAGGAACTCGGCCTTGCACATCCGGCGGAAGGCCGAGGAGGACAGCTCCCGCTGCTGCTCGCGCACGTACCGCCACATGGCGAGGAAGGCGAGGAAGTCGGAGGTCTCCGAGTTGAACCGGCGGTGCCGTTCGTCGGCGGCCTGGCGCTTCTCGGCGGGACGCTCGCGCGGGTCCTGGATGGAGAGCGCGGCGGCGATGACCATGACGTCCCGGACGCAGCCGTTGCGGTCGGCCTCCAGGACCATCCGCGCCATCCGCGGGTCCACCGGGAGCTGGGCCAGCTTGCGGCCGAGCGGGGTGAGCCGCTTGCGGACGTCCTTCTCCTCCGGGTCGAGCGCGCCCAGCTCGTGCAGGAGGCTGACGCCGTCCTTGATGTTGCGGGAGTCCGGCGGGTCCAGGAACGGGAAGGCGGCGATGTCGCCGAGGCCGGCGGCGGTCATCTGGAGGATGACCGAGGCCAGGTTGGTGCGCAGGATCTCGGGGTCGGTGAACTCGGGGCGGGAGAGGAAGTCCTCCTCCGAGTAGAGCCGGATGCAGATGCCGTCCGAGGTGCGGCCGCAGCGGCCCTTGCGCTGGTTGGCGCTGGCCTGGCTGATCGCCTCGATCGGGAGGCGCTGGACCTTGGTGCGGTGGCTGTAGCGGGAGATCCGGGCGGTGCCCGGGTCGATCACGTACTTGATGCCGGGGACGGTGAGGCTGGTCTCGGCGACGTTGGTGGCCAGGACGATCCGGCGGGAGCCGGAGCGCTGGAAGACCTTGTGCTGCTCGGCGGAGCTCAGCCGGGCGTAGAGCGGCAGGATCTCGGTGGACCTCAGTTTGAGCTTGTCGAGCGCGTCGGCGGTGTCCCGGATCTCGCGCTCGCCGGAGAGGAAGACCAGGATGTCGCCCGGACCCTCCGCCTGCAGCTCCCGGGCCGCCTCGCAGATCGCCTGGATCTGGTCGCGGTCGCGGTCCACCTCGTCGCCGTCGCCGTCCGGGTCGGACTCGTCGGTGACCGGCTGGTAGCGGACCTCGACCGGGTAGGTGCGGCCGGAGACCTCGACGATCGGGGCCTCGCCGAAGTGCCGGGCGAAGCGCTCCGGGTCGATCGTCGCCGAGGTGATGACCACCTTGAGGTCGGGGCGGCGGGGGAGCAGCTGCTTGAGGTACCCGAGCAGGAAGTCGATGTTGAGGCTGCGCTCGTGGGCCTCGTCGATGATCAGGGTGTCGTACTGGCGCAGCTCGCGGTCGGTCTGGATCTCCGCGAGCAGGATGCCGTCGGTCATCAGCTTGACCAGCGTGTCCGGGCCGACCTGGTCGGTGAACCGGACCTTCCAGCCGACGGCCTCGCCCAGCGGGGTCCGCATCTCCTCCGCGACCCGCTCGGCCACCGTGCGGGCGGCGATCCGGCGGGGCTGGGTGTGGCCGATCAGGCCGCGTACGCCGCGGCCCAGCTCCAGGCAGATCTTCGGGATCTGGGTGGTCTTGCCGGAGCCGGTCTCACCCGCCACGATCACCACCTGGTGGTCGCGGAGGGCTTCGAGGATCTCGTCCTTCTTCTGGCTGACCGGCAGCTCGGCGGGATAGTCGATCGCGGGGACGGCGGCACGGCGGCGCTCGACCAGCAGCTCGGCGCGCTCGATGTCGCCGGCGATCTCGGTGGCGATCTGCCGGCGGGCCTCGGGCTTGCGGACCTTGCGGGCACCCTCCAGCCGGCGGCCGATGCGCACCTGGTCGCGCAGGGTCAGCTCGGGCAGGCGCGCGGCCAGCTCGCCGATCCCGGGCCCCTGGTCCTCGGTGGGGGCGTCGGCGGGCTGGACTGCGGGAGAACTCACGGCGGGCATCCCTCTAGGTTCGCAAGGAGATGCGGTGGAGCGCACCTCGGTTTTCGAGCGACTCCAGTGTCACAGGGGACGGCGGTCCGCTGCCAACGACGGCCCGGAAGCGGAACAGGGCACGGGGCCGGGGAGGGCTCCTGGGACGGCTCCGAGGACGGTTCCGGGGACGGCCGTGGGGCCCGTCCGGACTGCTCGGACGGGCCCCACGGTGCGACGGGCGGTGCGGTGCGCCGGGCGGCGCGGGTCAGTCCTGCGCGATGAAGTCGCTGACCAGCCGGACCCACTCGGCCGGCTTCTCGTAGACCACCACGTGGCCGCTCTCGATCTCGGCGTAGGTGCTGCCGGGGATCGCCTCGGCCAGCTCGCGGGTCAGCTCGACCGGGACGGTGGCGTCCTTGGCGCAGCCGATCACCAGCGTGCGGGCGGTGATCCGGGGCAGCAGCTCGCGGATGTCGGCCCGGAGGTTGAGGTCGATGTGGCGCAGCGCGCCGTCGGTGGGCTGGTTGCCCTTGATGATGCCCTCGACGACGCCGTGGTCGAGGCTGTTGAGGTGGTCGCGGCTGAACGCGGTCAGCGTGCCGAACCGGCCGAAGGCGTCGGTGTCGGCCCTGGTGCCGAGCCAGGTGGTCATGTGGTTGCGCAGGTACGCGTCGTCCGGGCGGGTCCAGCCGGCCGTCAGCACCAGGCTGCGGACCAGGTCGGGCCGGGTGGCGGCGACGGCGGCGGCGACCACGGAGCCGAGCGAGAAGCCGACCAGGTCGACCGGGCCGTTGCCGGCCTCCTCGATCACGCCGATGATCTGCTCGGCGAGCAGCTCGACGGTCAGCTCGCCGCCGTCGTCCTCGGTGTCGCCGCAGCCGGCGTAGTCCGGCAGGACCACGGTGCGGGAGCCGGTGAAGTCGCCGGCGAGGTGGCCGAAGGTGCCCGCGGCGCCGAAGCCGGTGCCGTGCACGAAGACCAGACCCGGGCCGGAGCCGTCCACCTCGTAGGAGACGCGGGCGCTGGGAGTGGAGACGATGGGCATGGTGGCGGTTCTCCTCGGAGTACGAGTGGGACAGGTGGGTGGGCGGGAGGTACGGGTGCGGGCGGGCGGGGTCAGGCCAGGCTCTCGGCCGGGGTCTCCTTGACGGCCGCCGCCCGCGGGGCGCGTTCGAAGCCGAGTGCGACCAGGATCAGGGCGACGATCCCTCCGGTGGCGACCAGCACGGCGGTGCGCAGACCGTCCGTGGTGGCGGTGCGGAACGCCTCGCCGGTCAGCCCGGAGGTGCCGGCGTTGGCGATCGCGACCAGGACGCCCAGTCCGACCGCGCTGCCGACCTGCTGGCCGGTGGAGACGATGCCGGAGGCGATGCCCTGCTCGTAGGGGTGCACCCCGGTCGCGGAGGCGGAGAACATCGTGGTGAAGATGACGCCCTGGCACAGGCTGAGCACGACCAGACCGGGCAGCAGCGAGACGTAGGAGCCGTCCGGTTCCATCGCGAACGCCATCACGGTGGTGCCGAGCGCGCCGAGGACGAAGGACGCGACCAGGGTGGTGCGGGCGCCGAACCGGGTGGCGAGCCGGCCGCCCAGCATGGAGCCGAGGAAGCCGCAGGCCATCGGGATCAGGAAGGCCACGCCGGTCCGCAGCGCGCTGTACTCGTGCACGGTCTGGAAGTAGACGGTCAGGAAGTACAGCAGGGTGCCGAAGGAGGCCATGAAGAGGAAGGTCGTGACCACGCCGGTGGAGAGGTTGCGGTTGCGGAAGAGCCGCAGCGGCATCAGCGGGTCGGTGGTGCGGGCCTCGATCGCCAGGAACGCGGCGACCAGGGCGAGGCCCAGGACGGCGGTGGTCAGCACCAGCGGCGAGGTCCAGCCGGAGGCGGGTGCCTGGACGAGGGTGAAGACGACCAGGGTGGCGCCGGTGGTGGCGGTCAGCGCGCCGGGCAGGTCGAAGGAGCGGCCCTGCTCGCGGGGCCCGTCGGCGCGGATCAGCCGGGGGGCGAGCAGGGCGGCGCCGCCGGCGAGCGGCACGTTGACGTAGAAGACCGCCTCCCAGCCGAAGGCGGAGGTCAGCACGCCGCCGGCCAGCGAGCCGATGATCATGCCGCTGGCGCCGGCCGCGGCCCAGACCGAGAGCGCCCGGTTGCGTTCGCGGCCCTCGGCGAAGCTGGTGACCACCAGGGCGAGGGTGGCGGGGAAGAGGAAGGCGCCGCCGAGCCCCTGGAGGGCGCGGGCCGCGATCAGCAGCCCCTGGGTCGTGGCCAGTCCGCCGATCAGCGAGGAGCCGGCGTACAGCAGCAGCCCGAGGACGAACATCCGGCGGCGTCCGAACAGGTCGGAGGCGCGGCCGCCGAAGAGCAGGAAGCCGCCGAAGGCGACCGCGTAGGCGCTGACCACCCACTGGAGGTTCTGGGCGGAGAAGCCGAGGCCGTTGCCGATCTCGGGGAGCGCCACGTAGACGATGTTGTAGTCGACCGAGACGATCAACTGGGCGAACGCCAGCAGGGCCAGGAGGAGACCCGAATGACGCGGCCCGGACGCCTGGTCGGCGCCGGCGGACGGGGGCATGGGGGGGCGGCCTTTCGGGGACGGGGGCTCGGCGGACGGGGCGTCACGGACCGTGCCGGGGAGCTGTCTTGGGTGCGGCTGTGGACAGGACTGTGGTCGGGGCTGTGGTCGGGGCTGTCGTGGGCGGGGCGTCACAGGTCGGGTCGCAGGACGACCCGGCGGCCGTTCAGCCCGCCCTTCTCCAGCCGCCGGTGGGTCTCGGCGGCGGCGTCGAGCGGGAGGTTCTCCAGGGCGCGCGCTCGCAGCCGACCGGCGGCGAGCAGGCGGTTGACGGTGCCGGCGGCTTCGGCGAGCTCGTCGGTGCGGGCGTGCGAGATGACGAACCCGCGGATCGAGCCGTCCTTCATGTACAGCTGTCCGGCGGGCAGTTCGGGGCGTGAGCGGGCGCCGGCGAGCAGCACGATCCGGCCGCGCGGGGCGAGCAGGTCGACGGCGGTGGCGAGGTCGTTGGTGCCGGAGGTGTCGAGGTGGACGTCGACGCCGCCCGGGCAGGCGGCGCGGATCCGGTCGGTCAGGTCGGGTGCGCGGTAGTCGAGGACCTCGGTGGCGCCGAGGTCCCGGCAGTGGTCGGCGTCGGCCGCGCTCGCGGTGGCGACCACCCGGGCGCCGGCCTCGGCGGCCAGGACGACCAGGGCGCCGCCCACGTTGCCGCCCCCACCGGCCACCAGGACGGTTTCGCCGGCCCGGAGCCCGCCGTGGGCGAACAGCGCGAGGTGGGCGGTGGCGGCCGGGTGGACCACGGCGACGGCGCCGGGCCCGTCCACGCCCGGGGGCAGGTGGTAGAGCCGGTCGGCGGGGACGACGGCCTGTTCGGCCGTCGGGCCCTGCCGGCCGCCGTGCCCGAGGCTGTTGGACCAGACCCGGTCACCGGGGGCGAAGCCGGGGGCTCCCGGGCCCGCCTCCGCGACGGTGCCCACGAGGTCCCGCCCGATCACGAAGGGGAAGGGTAGCGGGGTGCGGAAGAGCCCCGAGCGGACGAAGGTGTCGACCGGGTTGACCGAGACCGCGGCCACGTCGACCAGGACATCGGTGGGCCCGGGGACCGGCCGGGGCACCTCGCCGTAGCGGATGTCCGTGGCCGGTCCGTGCTGGGTGATGAACGCTGCGTACATGGGGCCGATCCTCCGGGAGGGACGGCCGGGCTGCGGCGGATCGCGGCATCGTTCGTCAACTCCTCTGGCTCGGAAGGAAAGGCGGAGCGGACCGGAGTGTCCCCCGACCTGACATAGATGCTACACCGATCGGTGCAATCTCTCATCTGCACCGAGTAGTTTACTTGGGTCTCGGGTCGGACCGGCGCCATCGGTCCGCTCCACAGGCTCGACACCCTCAAGGACGGAACCATGGCCACCGACCGACTCCTCGCCCAGCCGGGACCGACACCGGACGGCGGGAGCGGACAGCAGTCGCAGCGCCCCTTCACCAGCCGTCTGCCGTCGCTGACCGGCCTGCGCTTCCCCGCCGCCCTTGCGGTCTTCGCGTACCACGCGGCCCTGCCCATCCCCACCCTGCGGCTCTTCGCCGACGACGGCACCGAGTTCCGCTTCGTCGACATCGCCGACCAGGCGGGCGGTCTCGGCGTCGCGTTCTTCTTCGTGCTCAGCGGCTTCGTGCTCACCTGGTCGGCCCGCGCCGACGACACGGTCACCGGGTTCTGGCGGCGAAGACTGGTCAAGATCGTCCCGAACTACGTGGTCGCCTGGGCGCTGGCCATGGTGCTGTTCGCGAGCACCTACACCCCGGCCCGGACCGCGATCGTCAACCTGTTGATGCTCCAGGTCTGGATACCCGACTTCAACACCTACTTCAGCGTCGACCCGCCGAGCTGGTCGCTGGGCGCCGAGGCGTTCTTCTACCTCTCGTTCCCCTTCCTGCACCGGGTGTTCCGGGCCATCCGCCCCGAGCGGCTGGTGTTCTGGATCACCGGCGCGGTCGCCGCCGTCGTCGCCACCCCCGCCGTCGCCTACCTGCTGCTGCCCGACACCCCGGGTGTCCCCGGCGGGTACGAGGGCTCGGTCTCGCAGTACTGGTTCAGCTACGTGCTGCCGCCGGTGCGGATGCTGGACTTCGCGCTCGGCATGCTGGTCGCCCACGCGGTGCGCAGCGGTCGCTGGCGCAACATCGGGATGGTCTGGTCCGGCCTGCTGCTGGTGGCCGGCTACGTCGCCACCCACTACGTGCCCTACCTGTACGCGCAGCGGGCCGTCCTGGTCGTCCCGATCGCGCTGCTCATCGCGGCCGCCGCGATCGCCGACAACGAGGGGCGGTTCACGATCTTCCGCAACCGGGCGATGACCTGGCTGGGGGAGATCTCCTTCGCCTTCTACCTGCTGCACTTCATCGTGCTGACCGAGCTGCGCGACCTGCTCGGCACCCGGATGTACTCCACCGTGGAGGGTGTCGGCCTGCTCCTCTTCGCCATCGCGGCGACCGTCCTGGTCTCCTGGGTGCTGTACCGGCTGGTCGAGGCCCCGATCACCCGGCGCTTCTCCTCCCCGCGCCGCGACCGACCCGCCGTCCGGAACGACTGACAGGCCGCCCGTCGCCCGTCCGTCGACCCGTCAGACCGTCCGTTCGTCAGACCGTCAGTCCGTCAGTCCGTCAAGAAAGCGAGCCGTTCCCATGGGCAAGATCCTCGTCACCGGGGCGACCGGCCAGGTCGGCGCCGAGGTGCTGGCGCAGCTGCTGGCCGCCGGCGCCGACGTCCGGGCCGGTGCCCGGACCCCGGAGAAGCTGGCGTCGACCACCACGGCCGAGACCGCCGTGCTCGACCTGACCGACCCGGAGACCTACGGACCGGCGCTGGCCGGCGTCGAGAAGGTCTTCCTCTACGCGGTGCCGCAGGGCACCGAGGGCTTCCTCGCGGCGGCGAAGGAGGCCGGCGTCCGGCACGTCGTGGTGCTCTCCTCGCAGACCGTGGTGGACGCCTTCCCGGTGCAGCGGCCGATCGTCGAGATGCACCGGACGGTCGAGGCGGCCGTGGTCGCCTCGGGCATCCCCCACACCTTCCTGCGGCCGCACAACTTCGCCACCAACATCCTGATGTGGGGGTGGCCGGAGTCGATCCGGGCCGAGGGGCGGATCCGCTTCCCGTACCCCGAGTCGCACAGCGACGCGATCCACGAGAAGGACATCGCCGCGGTCGCCGTGGTCGCGCTGACCCAGCCCGGCCACGAGAACCAGGCCCACTTCCTCAGCGGTCCGGCGTCGGTCACCCAGCGGGAGCAGCTGGCGACCCTCGCCGAGGTGCTCGGCCGGCCGCTGGAGTTCGAGGAGCTGACCGACGCCGAGGCGCGCGAGGCGCTCTCCCCGATCGTGCCGGTCTGGGTGATGGACGCGGTCGTCGGCTACTGGGCCGGCTCCGACGGCGTCCCCACCGAGCTGTCCGACACGGTGGAGAAGCTCACCGGCCGACCCGCCCGGACCTTCGCCGACTGGGCCCGGGACCACGCGTCGGACTTCACCGCCTGACCCCGTCCGGCCGGGGGGGCGCCCTCGCGGGCGCACCCGGCCGGTGCCGGTCCGGCGCGCCGGATTCCGCTCCCGCCGCACCGGTGGGACGGACCCCGGTGGCCGGGCCACCACCGAGAGCGCCGGACGGGTGGGCAGCGCACCTTAGCGGGAGGGAGCGCGGCGCCTAGCGTGAGGACGGCGCAGCCATCCGCGCATTCGAGGGGGATCAATGAGCGGTCTCGCCCTGGGCGCCGTGGGCGCCCCAGCCCACAGCGTTCCACTGCACAGCGTTCCACTGCACGGTGTTCCACTGCACGGCCTTCCGGCCCACGGCGTTCCGGTACAGGGGGTACCGGCCCGCAGTACCGCGGCCCACGGCGTTCCGGCGGTGCGGGAGCTGCCGGGCCTCGACGCCTCGCACGACGTCCTGCTCCGGGAGCTGTGCGCCGTGCTGTTCGCCTCCCTGCCCCGCAGCGACCAGCGGCAGAAGGGCGCCCAGTACCTCCGCGGCCTGCTCGGCGCGCGCGGACGCAAGTCGATCCGGAACATCGCCACCGTCGTCGGCGGCCAGGCCGCCGAACAGAGCCTGCACCACTTCATCACCAGCTCCACCTGGGACTGGGGACCGGTCCGTCAGGCGCTGGCCCAGCACCTGGCCCGGATCGCCCCGCCGCAGGCGTACGTGCTGCGGCCGATGGTGATCCCGAAGGCCGGTGACCACTCGGTGGGCGTGGACCGCCGGTTCATCCCGGCGCTCGGCCAGGTCCTCAACGCCCAGCAGGCGGTGGGGGTATGGGCCGCCTCGGACAGCTTCAGCGGCCCGCTCAACTGGCGCCTGCACCTGCCGCAGGCCTGGCTGGACAACGAGCCGCGGCGCAGCCAGGCGCTGATCCCGGACGAGGTGGACGCGGAGACCCTCGGCGACTGCGCGCTGGAGGCGGTGATCGGCCTGCCGGCCCGCTGGGGCCTGCCCGTCCGCCCGGTGGTGGCGGACGCCCGGGACGCGGACGGGATGCGGATGGTGCGCCGGCTGCGGGCCGAGCGGCTGCCGATGCTGGTCCGGGTCGGCGGCTCGTTCCCGCTGCTGCCGGTGGGGCCGGTGCTGACCGGCCTCCCGGCCGGCCCGGGCCCCGCCCACCGGTTGATGTCGGCGGCCCGGGAGCTGCGCCGGCCGGTGGTCTGGTCGGGTCCGGCCGGCGGGCTGCGCAACGGTCTGGTGGCCACGGTCCCGGTCCGGCTGCCCGGGCGCGGTGCCCGGTCGGGCGGGCGGGACCGTCGGGGCGGCGGGGAACTGCTGCTGCTCGGGGTGGGCGCGGCCGGGCGGCGCTGGCCGGCCGAGCTCTGGCTCACCGATCTGGTGGACCTGCCGACCGCGGCGCTGGTCCGGCTGGCCCGGCTGACCGACCGGGTGGGCCGGGACTTCGCCCGGACCGCCGACCGGGTCGGGGTGCGGGACTTCGCGGGGCGGTCGTTCAGCGGATGGCACCGGCACATCACCCTGGCCTCGGCGGCCCACGCGGTGGCGGTGCTGGCCCGGGGGGACGACCGGCGGGCGTGACGGAGCCCCGGGTGGACGGTGTCGGGGCCGTCCGTGCGCGCGGAGCGTCAGGACGGCGGTCCGGGGCGGTCCTTGCGGGCCGCGCGGTCCAGCAGGACGCGACGCACCCGGCAGAGCTTGAGCGCCAGCTGGATCTCGAAGGCCCGCTCGGGTTTCTGCCAGTCCGGGCCGAGCAGTTCGCCGATCCGGTCCAGCCGCCGGGCCACCGTGTTGGGGTGGACGTGCAGCTGCTGCGCGGCGTGGGTCGGGCTGTTGCCGGTCTCGAAGTACGCCTGGAGCGTGCGGGTCAGCTCGGTGAGCCGCTGCCGGTCGTAGTCGAGGACCGGCCCGACGGCGGACTCGATGAATCCCTCGATGTCATGGTTGTCTGCCAACAGTACGCCCACGAAGCCGAGTTCACGCACAGAGGCGGCGCGGCCGACTGCGCCGAGCGAGGTCATCGCGTCCAGGCAGCGCAGCGCCTCCTGGTAGCCGTGGAACACCGAGGTCGGATCGGAGACCGGACCGGCCGCGCTGACCGTCACCGGGATGCCGAGCAGCGGGGTCAGCTCGTCGGAGACGGCGCGGGCGGCCGTCCCCGGGTCGCTGCCCGGCAGCAGCAGGACGGCCCGGCCGTTGTGGACGCGTTTCAGCCCGCTCATCCGGTGGGCGTACAGGTTGGCCCAGGTGGCGGCCTTGCCCTGGGCCTCGCCCTCGGGCCGGGCGACCACCAGGACGTGCGCGGTGGAGAGGTCGATGCCCAGGCGGCGCGCGCGCAGCGCGAGCTGCTGCGGCGGTCGCTGCGGGCTGGCCAGCAGCTCGTCGAGGAGCTCGTCCCGGACCTGGCCGGCCGGGCCGGTGTGCCCGGCCGCCCGGCCGCTCTCCAGCAGCAGTGCGACCGCCACCGCCTGCGCCAGGCCCTGGCAGGACTCCGCGGCCAGGTCGGCCCGTCCGTCGGCCGGCCGGGCGAGCAGGGTGCCCAGGTCGGTCGAGCCGGCGCAGACCGGGGCGGCCCAGAGCGGACCGGCGAGCCGGACCGGCCGGCCGGCGGCGTGGGTGTCCAGTGCGGCGGCGACCACGGTGGGCTCGTCCAGCTCGGGCAGGTCGCCGAACGAGGCGACCACCGTGCCGTCGGTGGCGTACACCCGCAGGCCGAGGTCCAGACGGCGCCCGGCGTCCCGGACCAGGGCGTGCGGGTCGCCGCCCGAGAGCGCGAGGTCGACCAGGGCGCGGTGCACCGCGGCGAGTTCGCCGGCGGTGCGGTCCGGTTCCGGGACGGGGGCCGGGCGGGCGGCCTCCTCCAGCAGCCGGGCCTTCTCGACCGCCACCCCGGCGAGGTCGCCGAGCGCGGCCATGAGGGAGATCTCGTCGGCGGTGAAGCGGCGGACCGTGCGTTCGGCGACGTACAGCACACCGAACGGGTGGGCGCGGTGGCCGAGCGGGACGGCCATCACGGCGTGCAGGCCCTCGGCGCGGATCGTCTCGTCGATCGCGGGGCTGTGCCGGATCCGCTCGTCGAGCAGGTAGTCCGGGGTCCAGAAGGGCGCCGGGTCGGCCAGGACACCGGCGCCCAGGCCGAAGCCGTCGGGCAGGGGCAGGCCGACCGCGAGCGCCCCGGTCGGGCCGTCGGTGGTGCGGATCCTGACCTGTCCGTGCTCCTCGTCGGTGGTGGTCAGGCAGGCCACGTCGGCGCCCAGCAGCAGCCGGGCCCGGCGTGTGATCACCGCCAGCAGGCCGTCCAGGTCGTACGGAAGCGCCAGGTCGCGGGCGGTGTCGGCGAGCGCGGCCAGCCCGGCCTCGCGCCGGCGGCGGCGCTGTGACTGTGTGCGTATGGAGAGGCCGAGCTGTTCGATCCGGCCCAGCGCCTCCCGTTCACGGGGCGACTCGCAACTCTTCCGGGCCTGCTCGACCAGCTCCGCCAGCTGGGCGGCGGGCGCCTCGCTGGCCAGCAACTCCAGGACGTTGAACGCGATTGAGTCGGCCGACCGTCGCGTCATGACCTTCCCTCCCCCCAGGCCCTCCTGAGCAGAAGGAGTGCGTGACGGCCTGCAAATCGGAAGGTATGCGGGGGCGGATGTTCCCGTCAAGCACAGGTCCGGGCCGGTCGCCGGGCCACCGGTGCGGGTTCGGGCGCTCCCGGCGCCGACAGGGTGATGGTTCGTCAAAGATCCTCAACTGCCACGGAGTCGGGCGGGTTCGCTGTCTCCCGGCAGGTCGGCCGGGCGGGCCAGCCGGGTGGCGGCCGAGGCGTGCAGGCGGAGCCAGTGGTCGACCAGCCGCGGGACGCTCTCCTCCTCCAGCCGTCGCACCACCGCGCAGTAGTCGATGCCGAGCCGTCCCAGCCGGTCGAGCACCGCCTGGGCCGCCTCGTGCCGGCCCATCAGGGTGTCGCCGTCGAGGCGGAGCTTGCGGACGGCCTCGTCCAGCACCGGGCGGGTCATCGCGTGCGCGGTGCCCCAGGAGACCAGGCCGGCCACGTACCGGGCCTGCGCGGCGGCGGCGCCGGCCAGTGCGGCGTCGGTCCACAGCAGGCGCTGCGGCCGGGCGCCGGAGGCGCGCAGGGTGCGCCAGCGGCCGTCGCCGAGCCGCTCCTCGTACGCCCGGTACATCAGTCGGGCCGCCGCCTGGGCGGTCAGGCCGCGCAGGGCGAGGGCGTCCTGGGTGCCGATCGCGGTCAGCCTGCGGTCGATCTCCAGGTCGACCCGGCCGACCGGCAGCGAGGCCACCGAGGCGATCGCCGCCAGCGGCCGGCCGGCCGCCAGCGCCTGCTCCAGCCCGTCGAAGTAGGCGTCCACGACCTGCCCGTAGCGGTGCACCGAGAACAGCCCGGTCGCGTGCACGCCGAGGCCGAGACCGACGCAGTCGCGGATCGCGCCCAGGCCCTCGGGGGTGGCCGGGATCTTCACCAGCAGATTGGGCCGGTCCACCGCGCGGGCCAGCTCGACGGCCTCGGCGGTGGTCGCCGCCGGATCGTGCGCCAGCCTCGGGTCGAGGTCCGCCGAGACCAGGCCGTCGTGACCGTGGGCGGTGCGGAAGACGTCCAGGAACTGGTCGCAGACCAGCCGCAGGTCCTGCACCGACGCGGCCCACACCGAGCCCTCCGGGGACACGTCGTGCCCGGCCAGCCGGGCCAACTGCTCGCCGTAGACCGGGTCCCGGCGCAGTCGTCCGGCCAGCAGCGCGGGGTTGGTGGTGGCGCCGCGCAGTCCGGTCTCGTCGATCAGCCGGCCGAGCAGGCCCGAGGTGGCCAGGCCGCGGTGGATCCCGTCCAGCCAGGGGGAGACGCCTTCGGCGATCAGCGGCCGCAGGTCTCGTCGACGGGGTGGGGCGGCCGGCGGTTTCTTCACTGCGGGATCACTGCTCCTCGGCTCTGCGGCGGCCCGAAAACGGTGCCGGGCACCGAGGATAGGGAGCAATTCGTGCCCGGAAAAGTGACTGCTCCGGTCAATGTCAGGTCGGGTCGAACGGGACATCTGATGAGTATTCGACGGAGTGCGACGCCACCTGACGAAGTGCCGGTAACTCCGTTGGCCGAGCTGCTGTCCACCGTCAAGGATCAGCTGAACGCGTCCCCGTCCCTGAGGAGTTCGCCGTCATGACCACCATTGCCGTCGTCTACTACTCGTCGACCGGAAATGTCGCCAGGCTGGCCGAGGCGGCGGCCTCCGCCGCCGAGAAGGCCGGTGCCGAGGTGCGGCTGCGCCGGATCGCGGACCTGCCCGACGACACCTACGTGCCCGGGACCGAGGACGCCGCGCGGGAGCTGCGGGAACGCACCGCGGACGTCCCCGTGGTCGACCTCGCGGACCTGGCGTGGGCGGACGGCATCCTGATCGGGAGCCCGGTGCGGTTCGGCCTGCCGGCCGCGCCGGTCCTGCGGTTCATCGACTCCACCGCGCCGCTGTCGATCCCGGGCGGGCTGGCCGACAAGGCCGTCTCGGCGTTCACCTCGGGCTCGGCGCCGCGCGGCGGCCACGAGACCACGATCCTCGCGCTGCACAACGCGTTCTGCCACTGGGGCTCGCTGATCCTGGCCACCGGATCCACCGACCCGGTGCTGTTCCGGCCCAACAACGGCAACCCCTACGGCGCCAGCGCGGTCTCCCGGAACGTGCCCGGACAGGTCCACGAGGAGAACATCGCCGCGGTCGAGTACCAGGCCCGGCGCGTGGTCCGGGTCGCCGGTGTGGTCCGGGGCCTCGACACGCCCTAGGGCCGAGGGCCTGCCGCAGTTGCCTGCCGCAGGCCGGCCCCCAACCCGTGATGGAGATGTCAGTGGACAACCTGCTCGTGGGCCAGCTCGCCGGCCGCCCCGCAAGACAGCAGCCGGACTGGCCGAATTCCGTCGAACTCGATTCTGTCAAAGAGGAGTTGGCCGAAAGGCCCGCCCTCGTGTCGGCCGCCGACGTGCACCGGCTGCGTGCCCTGCTCGGCCAGGTCGCCGAGGGCCGTGCACAGGTGCTCCAGGCCGGGGACTGCGCCGAGGACCCCCAGGAGTGCACCGCGGGGGACGTCGCCCGCAAGGCCGGTCTGCTGGACGCGCTGGCCGGCCTCCTGAAGATCACCACCCACCGTCCGGTGGTCCGGATCGGCCGGATCGCGGGCCAGTTCGCCAAGCCCCGCTCGCACCCCACCGAACTCTGCGACGGCGTCGAACTACCCGTCTACCGGGGCCACATGGTCAACGGCCCGGAGCCCGACCCGGCCCAGCGCACCCCGGACCCGCGCCGCCTGCTGACCGGCTACGATGCCGCCCGGCAGACCATGGTCCACCTCGGCCGGCTCGCCCCCGGCGAACCCTCCGCGGCCTGCCCTCCGGTATGGACCAGCCACGAGGCGCTGCTGCTCGACTACGAACTGCCGCTGCTCCGCCGGGACGACGAGGGCCGGCCGCTGCTCGCCTCCACGCACTTCCCGTGGATCGGCGAACGCACGCGCCAGCCCGACGGCGCCCACGTCGCGCTGCTCGCCCGGGTGGTCAACCCGGTCGGCTGCAAGGTCGGCCCGACCACGACCCCGGACGAGCTGCTCCGGCTCTGCGCCCTGCTCGACCCCGGCCGCGAACCCGGCCGGCTCACCCTGATCGCCCGGCTGGGCGCCGACCGCGTCGCCGGGGTCCTCCCCGGGCTGGTCCGGGCCGTGCGGGCCGCCGGCCACCCGGTGGTCTGGCTGACCGACCCGATGCACGGCAACACGGTCAGCCGGCCCGACGGCCTCAAGACCCGTCTGGTGGAGACCGTCGTCCGCGAGGTCGAGGCCTTCCAGCAGGCGGTCCGTGCCGAGGGCGGCACCGCCGGGGGCCTGCACCTGGAGACCACGCCCGACGACGTCACCGAGTGCGCCGACGACGAGACCGGGCTCGGCCGGGTCGGTGACAAGTACACGAGCTTCTGCGATCCGCGGCTCAACCCCGGCCAGGCCATCGCCGTGATGTCCGCCTGGCGGGCCTGACCCGGGCACGGCAACGGGCCCCGCCCCGTTCCTTCCGGCCCGCCCCGTACGACCCGCCCGCCCCGCACCACTGTCCGGCACCACCTGTCCCGAACGACCTGCCCCGCAGCTGTTCCGCAGCAGCTGTCCCGCACCACCCGATCCGGTGCGGACCCGACCCGGGTCCGTCCCGTCCGACCGTGCACAACCCCCAACCCACACTGCCGGCCCGCACCCCCGGGCCGACCCCAGGGAGGTCTGGCACATGCAGAACAAGGTGGCACTCATCACCGGCGCGGCCGGCGGCATCGGCGCCGCCGTGGCCCGGGCCCTGGCCGCTCGCGGCGTCCTCGTCGCCGCCGTCGACCGGGACGCCGGTCGACTCGCCGAGCTGGCCGGCAAACTGACCGCCGAGGGCCTCACCGTCGTGGCGATCCCCGCCGACGTCACCGACAGCGCCTCCGTCGAGGAGGCCGTCGACACCGCCGAACGGCGGCTCGGCCCGCTCGACTACCTGGTCAACACCGCCGGTGTGCTCCGGCTCGGCGAGGTCCGCGACTTCACCGACGAGGACTGGCACAGCACCTTCTCGGTCAACGCCGACGGCGTCTTCCGGGTCTCCCGCGCCGTGGTCAACCGGATGATCCCGCGCCGGAGCGGCGCGATCGTCACGGTGGCCTCCAACGCCGCCACCACCCCGCGCAGCGAGATGGCCGCCTACGCGGCCTCCAAGGCCGCGGCGACCCTCTTCACCAAGAGCCTCGGCCTGGAGGTCGCCCGGTACGGCATCCGCTGCAACCTGGTGGCGCCGGGCTCCACCGACACCCCGATGCTCAGCTCCATGTGGCACGACGAGAGCGGCCGTGCCGGCACCCTGGAGGGCCGGCCGGACGCGTACCGGGTCGGCATCCCGCTCGGCAAGCTCGCCGAGCCGGAGGACGTCGCGCACGCCGTCGTCTTCCTGCTCTCCGACGAGGCCGGCCACATCACCCTGCACGACCTCACGGTGGACGGGGGTGCCGGGCTCGGTGCGTAATGGCCTCCCCACTCCGGCGCGGCGGCCGGGCCTCCCGGCGATCGCCCCCTACCCGCTGCCCACCGCGGCCGACCTGCCCGCCAACACGGCCGGCTGGACGCTCGATCCGGACCGCGCGGTCCTGCTCGTGCACGACATGCAGCGCTACTTCCTCGCGCCGTTCGGCGAGGACGGCCCGCTGCTCGCCAACGCCGTCCGGCTCCGGGACTGGGCCCGCGCGCACGACGTGCCGGTGGCCTACACCGCGCAGCCGGGCGGCATGACCCCCGAACAGCGCGGCCTGCTGGCCGACTTCTGGGGCCCGGGGATGCAGGCCGCCCCCGCGGACCGGGAGATCGTCGACCGGCTCGCCCCGGGACCGGCCGACTGGCTGGTCACCAAGTGGCGGTACAGCGCCTTCTTCAACAACGACCTGCTGGCGCGGCTGCGGGCCGCCGGCCGGGACCAGCTGGTGCTCTGCGGCGTGTACGCGCACGTCGGGGTGCTGATGACGGCCGTCGAGGCGTTCACCAACGACATCCAGACCTTCCTGGTGGCCGACGCGGTGGCCGACTTCACGGCCGAGGACCACCGGATGGCCCTGGAGTACGCGGCCCGGCGCTGCGCCGTGGTGCTGACCGCGGATGCGGTGACCGGGGACTCGGTGACGGGTGGCCCGTCGTCCGCGGACCGGGCCTCCGTGGACCCGTCGAGCCCGGACCCGTCGAGCCCGGACCCGTCGACGGCCGGGGCGGTGACCCGATGAGCGAGCTGCTGGACCGGGTGCTGGCCGAGCACCCGCCGGCCTTCGCGCTGCTGCACCGCCCGGAGGCGACCGGGCCGGGCCTGGTCGACCTGCTGGTCGGCGAGGTCTCCGAACCGGCCACCCTGGCGGACCTCCCGCTGCCCGCCGACCCCGCCGACCCCGCCGACCCCGCCGACCCCGCCGACCCCGCCCGCCGCGCCGGACCGGCCGGGGCCGGGGAGACTGCGGGGAAGCGCCACGAAGTGCTGGCGCTGGTCCCCTACCGGCAGATCGCCGAGCGCGGCTTCGAGGCGCCCGACGACGGCACCCCACTGCTCGCGCTGACCGTCACCGAGCAGGCCGTCCTGCCGCTCGCCGAACTGTTCGCCCGCCTCCCCGACGTGCCGATCACGCTGGCCGGCGGTCGTTTCGACGCCGACGACGAGGAGTACGCGGAGACCGTCCGCAGGGTGATCGGCGAGGAGATCGGCGAGGGGACGGGCGCCAACTTCGTGGTCAAGCGCTCGTTCGTCGCCGAGATCACCGGCTACACCCCGGCCGCCGCACTCACCCTGTTCCGCCGGCTGCTCCAGCGGGAGACCGGCGCCTACTGGACCTTCGCGGTGCACACCGGGGAGCGGACGCTGGTCGGCGCCACCCCCGAGCGACACATCAGCGTGCACGGCGGGCGGGCGGTGATGAACCCGATCAGCGGCACCTACCGGTACCCGGAGCGGGGCCCCGACCTCGACGGCCTGATGGACTTCCTGGCCGACCGCAAGGAGGCCGAGGAGCTCTTCATGGTGGTCGACGAGGAGCTCAAGATGATGGCCCGGATCTGCACGACGGGCGGCCGGGTGGTCGGCCCGTACCTGAAGGAGATGGCCCGGCTCGCGCACACCGAGTACTTCATCGAGGGCCGGACCGACCGGGACCCGCGCGAGGTGCTGCGCGAGACGCTGTTCGCGCCGACGGTGACCGGGAGCCCGCTGGAGTCCGCCGCCCGGGTGATCGCCAAGTACGAACCGGGGGGCCGGGGTTACTACAGCGGAGTGGTCGCCCTGATCGGCCGTGACGCGGAGGGCGCGCGGGCGTTGGACTCGGGCATCCTGATCCGCACCGCCGACATCGACGCGGCCGGCCGGCTGCGGATCGGCGTCGGCGCGACACTGGTCCGCCACTCCGACCCGGACTCCGAGGTGGCCGAGACCAGGGCCAAGGCGGCCGGGCTGCTCGCCGCGCTGGAGGACGGCGGCCGGGGCCGGTTCGGCGCGCATCCGAGCGTCCGGCAGGCGCTGGCCGGGCGTAACCGCACGCTGGCCGGGTTCTGGCTCGCCGACGACGGCGAGGGGTCCTTCGAGCGCTCCGTCGAGCGGTCCTTCGCCCGCGCCGAGCTGGCCGGCCGCCGGGTGCTGGTGGTGGACGCCGAGGACACCTTCACCGCGATGATCGACCACCAGTTGCGGGCGCTCGGCCTCGACGTCGACGTCCGGCGGTTCGACCGGCCGTACGCGCCGGACGGGGTCGACCTGGTGGTGCTGGGCCCCGGGCCCGGCGACCCGCGGGACACCGCCCACCCGAAGATCGCCCATCTCCGCTCCCGGGTGAAGGAGTTCCTCGCCGAGCGGCGGCCGTTCCTGGCGGTCTGCCTGAGCCACCAGGTGCTCTGCGCGGAACTCGGGCTGCCGCTGGTCCGCCGGGAGACGCCCAACCAGGGCGTCCAGCGGGAGATCGACCTCTTCGGCGCCGGTGAGCGGGTCGGCTTCTACAACACCTTCGCCGCCTCCTGGACCGGGGGAACGGGGCCGGAGGGGGCGTTCACCGTGCCCGGCGGCGCCGTCCGGGTCGCCCGGGACGCCGCCACCGGGGAGGTGCACGCGCTGCGCGGCCCGCACTTCGCCTCGGTGCAGTTCCACGCCGAGTCGGTGCTCACCCGCGACGGCGTGCGGATCATCGGCGACCTGATCGCCCACGTGCTGGGCGGCCCGGCCGCCCCGTCCGATCCGTCCGCCCCGGCCGATCCGGGGTCCGTCCTGCGGGCCGGTACCGGCTCCTACGGCCCGTCCATTCCCGGCGCCTGACGATGCGTCGGAGCCCGGTGTCCGATCCGATCGAGGGGACAAGGATGATAACGACGGGAATTCCCGGGAAGGGTCGCACGCACACGGGAGTCGCCGTCCTGGGAACCGGCTCGTACCTGCCGGCCCGGGTGGTGAGCAATTCCGAGGCCGCCGCCCCGGCCGGTGTCACCGGGGAATGGATCGCCCGGAAGACCGGAATCGTCCGGCGCCGCCGCGCCGGGCCCGACCAGGCCGCCAGCGACCTCGCGGTGGCGGCCGGCCGGGCGGCGCTGGCGGACGCCGGGGTGGACCCGGCCGACCTCGCGCTGATCATGGTCGCCACCTCCACCCCCGACTCCCCGCAGCCGCCGACCGCCAGCGTGGTCGCCGACCGGCTCGGCGCCGCCCCCGGCACCGCGGCCTTCGACGTCAACGCGGTCTGCAGCGGCTTCGTCTTCGCCCTCACCGCCGCCGAACGGATGCTCGGCGACGCCGCCCCCGGCTACGCGCTGGTGGTCGGCACCGACGTCTACTCGCGGATCCTCGACCCCACCGACCGCCGGACCGCGGTGCTGTTCGGCGACGGCGCCGGCGCGGTGGTGCTCGGCCCGGCCCCGGCACCCGGCCGGGGCCTGCTCGCCGGGCGGCTGGCCGGGTTCGGCGCCGACCGCGGACTGATCGGCGTCCCGGCCGGGGGCAGCCGGCTGCCCGCCAGCGCCGACACCCTCGCCCAGGGCCTGCACTGGTTCCGGATGGACGGCCGCGGCGTGCGCGAGTTCGTCGAGACCCGGCTCCCGGAGGCGGTCCGGTCCTTCCTGGCCGACGCCGGGGTCACCCCCGGGGACCTGGCGGGCTTCGTCCCGCACCAGGCCAACGGGCTGCTGCTCGCCGACCTGGCCGACCGGCTCGGCATCCCCGTCGGACGGACGTGCACCACGGTCGAGGAGTACGGCAACACCGGCTCGGCCTCGATCGCCGTCACCCTCGACCGGGCCGCCCGGGCCGGCCGGTTCGCCCCCGGGGACCTGGTGCTGCTGGCCGGCTTCGGCGGCGGCATGGCGATCGGCCTCGCCCTGCTGCGCTGGTGACGGCCCCGGCCCGGGCCGGCCCCCGCTCTCCCCCCCAGCACCCCCCGTCCGTACCGCCCGCACCTTCCCACCCGGTTCGACCGAACGACCGACAAGGAGATCACCGTGCTGGACGACGCCATGGTGGACGCGTACCTCGCCCGGATCGGCGCCGAACGGCCCGAGCGGGCCGACCTCGACGCGCTCACCCGCATCCAGGAGCGGCACGTGCTGTCCGTGCCGTTCGAGAACCTCGGCTACCACCTCGACGAGCCGATCCACATGGACGAGCAGGTCCTCGACAAGATCGTCCGCCAGCGCCGCGGCGGCGGCTGCTACGAGGTCAACCCGGCCCTCTCGTTCCTGCTCACCGCCCTCGGCTACCAGGTCGAGATCCTCCCCGGCCGGGTCCACCGGCCCGGCGGCACGCTCGGCGCGGCCCTGTGCCACCTGGCCCTGCGGGTCACCGTCGACGGCGAGCAGTGGCTCGTCGACACCGGCTTCGGCCGCAACAGCCGGCGCCCGCTCCGGCTGGCCTCCCGCGAGGTCCAGCACGACCCGGACGGCGACTTCCAGCTCGCCGACGTCGAGGGCGGCGGCTTCGACGTCCTGCTCAACGGCAAGCCGCTGTACCGCCTGGAGGACCGCCCGGTCCGCATCGAGGACTTCCGGCCGACCCTCTGGTGGTACCGCACCGCGCCCGAATCCCCCTTCCTGCAGGACGTGTTCTGCTCGCTGCGGACCGAGGACGGCCGGATCACCCTCAAGGGCAACCAGCTCTCCACGGTCGCCGGCAGCGACCGCTCCACCGAGGAGTTCGTCGGCGACGCCGCCGTCCTGGAGGCGTACAAGACCCACTTCGGGTTCAGCCTGGACCGGCTGCCCGACCAGCCGGGCGGCGGCGTCACCGCCGGCGTCCAGACGGGATGACCGCCATGACCACCAGCGAACCCCGCACCGCGACCGGGCGACCGGCGCAGCCGGTGCACCCGGCGCCCACCGATCCGGCGCGGTTGCCGGCCGCCTTCGTCGCGGCCTTCAACACCGGCGACCGGGCGGCCGTCGAGGAGCTCTTCGAGCCCGGCGCGGTCCTCGTCGACCGGCCCGGCACCCCGCTGACCGGCGACGACCGGCGCGCCGCGACCGGCCGCTTCCTCGCCCTCGGCCTGCCGATCCGGATCACCCTCCGGCACTGCTACGAGAACGGCGACCTCGCCCTGCTGATCGGCGACTACCTGATCGAGGGCGAGGGGCCGGACGGGCCGTTCCGGTCCGAGGGCACCGCCACCGACGTCGCCCGGCGCGGCGCCGACGGCCGCTGGCGCTACGCCATCGACAACCCGCCCGGCACCGACCGCTGAACCCCACCCCTGGAAGGACCGCTGTGTCTCCTGTCGACGATCCCGCCGCCGACCCGGTGCTGGACCTCCCGTTCGACGCCGTGCCCGACCCCGAGGAGTACCTGCGCGCCGCCATGCGCTGGCACTTCTCGCCCGCGACCGGCTCCCCGTTCTGGCTGTCCAGGGCCGGCTCCCTCGGCTTCGACCCGCTCACCGAGGTCCGCACCCACGCCGACCTCGCGAAGTTCCCCAACCTCGCCAACGAACTGCGCACCGCCCGTGTCGAGGACCTCGTCCCGCGCGGCTACGGCGACCGCCCCGACGTGCTCGGCGTCTACGAGAGCGGCGGCACCACCGGCGCGCCCAAGCGGATCGTGCTGCTGCGCGACTGGCTGGACCGGCTGCTCGGCTGGTCCAGCGCCCAGCTCGACGGCCACGGCGTGCCGCAGGGCGTCAACTGGCTGGTCGTCGCGCCCACCGGCCCGCACATGGTCGGTGACGTCATCAAGGCCCAGACCGCCTACCGGGGCGGCCTCTCGTTCACCGTCGACCTCGACCCGCGCTGGGTGAAGAAGCTGATCTCCGACGGCAGGGCCGCCGAGGCCGGCGCGTACGCCGAGCACATCGTCGACCAGGTCGCCTACCTGCTGGAGACCCAGGACGTCGGGGTGCTGATGTGCACCCCGCCCGTCCTGGAGCGGATCGCCCGCCGGGACGGCCTCGCCAAGCTCGTGGGCGAGAAGGTCCGGGCGATCAACTGGGTCGGCACCCAGATGGACCCGGACACCCGCCACCTGTACCGCACCGAGATCTTCCCCGACGCCGTGCTCTACAGCGGCTACGGCTCGACCATGATCCTCGGCAACGCCAGCGAGCGGCACGGGCTGACCGACGACGACCCCTGCGTCTACGACCCGTACTCGCCGTACATGAGCTTCGGCGTGATCGACCCGGAGACCGGCCGGACGGTCGACTTCGGCGAACGCGGCCAGGTGGTCATGCACCACGTCTCCAAGAGCCTGCTGATGCCCAACAACCTGGAGCGTGACCTCGGCACCAGGATCGCCCCGCTGCCCGGGCAGCTCGGCGACTCGGTGGCGGACATCGCCCCGGTCCGGGAGTTCGACAACGAGACCGTGATCGAGGGGGTCTACTGATGGCCGGACCGCTGCAGCCCGCCGGGTCCCGGGAGCCGGGGCCCCACGGGGCGGACGTGCCTCCGGAGCCCGCCGGGCTCCTGCAACTGGACGCGCTCGGCCCCGGCGAGCCCTTCCGGGCCCGCCGGCGGACCGTCGTCGCCGACGTCACCGGTGCGCCGTTCGCCGAACTCAGCCTCGTACCGAGGCTGTTCGTCACCCGGGCGATGCGGGCGCTGCACGCCGCCGAGTCCCTGCCGGCCGCCGAGCGGTTCGCCGCGCTGGCCCGGGCCGGGCGGATCTTCACCGAGGCGACCATCGACGGCCTCGACCTCCCCGGCTACCAGCGGGCCGTGGCCCGGGTCTCCGGGGTGCCGATCGGCGTCGTGCGCGACGCCGTCCGGTCCATCGCCGACTCGGCCGGGAAGGCCGGCTGGGCCGCCCACCGGGCCCAGCCGGTCGGCTCGGTGAGCGACTGGCGGGACGGCGCCACCCTCGACGGCAGCGCCGTCTGGACCAGGCGCGGCGACGTCTTCGCCGTCCACGCGGCCGGCAACCACCCGGGCCCGCACGGACTCTGGCTGGAGGCACTGGCACTCGGCTACCGGGTCGCCGTCCGGCCCTCCCGGCGCGAGCCGCTCACCCCGCACCGGCTGGTCACCGCCCTGCGGCTGGCCGGCTTCGGCGCCGACCAGGTGATGCTGCTGCCCACCGACCACGAGGCGGCCGACGAGATCCTGAACGGCGCCGACCTCGGCATGGTCTACGGCGGCGACGAGGTGGTCCGCAAGTACGCGGGCAGCACCGTCCTGCCGCAGGGCCCCGGCCGTTCCAAGATCCTGGTCACCGCGGACACCGACTGGCGCGCGCACCTGGACACCATCGTCGACTCGATCAGCCACCAGGGCGGCGTCGCCTGCATCAACGCCACCGCCGTCCTGATCGAGGGCGACCCGGCGCCGCTCGCCCGGGCGATCGCCGAGCGGCTGGCCGTCATCCCCAGCCTGCCGCCGGAGGACGAGAAGGCGGTGCTCTCCGTGCAGCCGGTGGCGGAGGCCCGGGCGATCGAGGCGTTCCTGCTGCGCCGCGCGGCCGGCACCCGGGCCTGGCTCGGCGGGGACGGCGTGGTCGCCGAACTCGGCGACGGCAGCGCGGTGCTGCGGCCCGCCGTGCACCAGCTGGACCGGCCCGACGCCGAGCAGGCGGGCATCGAGCTCGCCTTCCCCTGCGTCTGGGTGGCGCCGTGGAGCCAGGAGGCGGGCGTCGCGCCGCTGCGCAACTCCCTGGTGCTCACCGCGATCACCCGGGACGACGCGCTGTTCGACCGGCTGCTCCGGGAGCCGAGCATCAGCAACGTCTACCGGGGTGACCACCCGACGTACTGGCTCCGGCCGGGGGTGCCGCACGACGGCTACCTGGGGGAGTTCCTGATGCGGACCAAGACCGTCATCCGGGACTGAGCCCGGCTGACGCGGTACCGGGCAGTCGCGGTACCGGGCAGTCACGGCACCGGGCAGTCGGGGTACCGGGCGGCCGCGGGACGACGCGGACGCGGGCACGGGAAGGCCCCCCGGGAGCGGGGGGCCTTCCCGTGCGGTCGCGGGAGGTCAGGAACCGACCGCCCGGTCGACCAGCGCGCCGGCCGCGCCGGTGTAGCCGGCCGGGTCGCACAGCTCGGCGATCTCCGCCGGGGTGAACCTGCCTGCCAGTTCGGCCTGTTCGACGAGGACGTCGGCCAGCGCACGGCCCTCCCGGTCCGCCGTCAGGGAGACCTCGGTGAGCAGTTGCTTGGCCACCGCCTTGCCGAGCTTCGGCGCCAGCCGGGCCGCGATCCGCTCGGAGACCAGCTGCCCGCCGGTGAGCCCGAGGTTGGCCCGCATCCGCTCCGGCCGGACGAGCAGCCCCTCGGCCAGCTCCACCGAGGTGTGCGCGGCCCCGCCGGCCAGCCGCAGGCACTCGCGCAGCAGGAGCCACTCGGCGTGCCAGGCGCCGCCGGAGCGCTCGTCCTCGGTCACCAGGCACTGGGTCAGCCCGGCGGCCAGCACCGGCACCTGGAGCGCGGCGCTGCGCAGCAGGGTGGCCAGTACCGGGTTGCGTTTGTGCGGCATCGCGGAGGAGGCTCCGCGGCCTGCCGCGGCCGGCTCGACCACCTCGCCGACCTCGGTCCGGGTCAGCGACTGCACGTCCACCGCGATCTTGCCCAGCGCGCCGGCGGTGAAGGCCAGGGCGGCGGCCAGGTCGGCCATCGGGGTGCGCAGCGCGTGCCAGGGCAGCACCGGGCGGGCCAGCCCGGTCTCCGCGGCGAACGCGTCCACCAGCCGGTCGAGGTACGCACCGGCGTCGACGTCCGGGTCCGGGCCGTCCAGCCGGGCGTACTCCAGGTAGCCGGCCAGCGTGCCGGCGGCGCCGCCGAGGGAGACGGGCAGACCGTCCGCCAGGACGGCCGCCAGCCGCCGGTCGGCGTCCAGCACCAGCTGGCGCCAGCCGGCAGCCTTGAGGCCGAAGGTGGTCGGCACCGCCTGGAGGGCCAGGGTGCGTCCGGCCAGCACGGTGTCCCGGTGCTCGGCGGCCAGCGCGGCGAGCGCCCGGGCGGTGCGGTCCAGGTCGGCCCGGACCAGCCGCAGCGCCCGGGCCGCCACCAGCATCGCGCCGGTGTCGAAGATGTCCTGGCTGGTCGAACCGCGGTGCACGTACTCGGCGGCGGCCGGGTCCTCGGCGGCGACCACCCGGGTCAGCGCCTGGACCAGCCCGACGACGGGGTTGGCGGTCTCCCGGGAGGCCAGGGCCAGCGCCCGGAGGTCGAACCGTTCGGCCCGGGCCGCCACGGTGATCGCGGCGGCGGCCGGGACGGGGACGGTGCCGAGCCCCGCCTGGGCGCGGGCCAGCGCGGCCTCGGCGTCCAGCATGGCCTGGAGCCAGGCCCGGTCGCCGACGGCCCGCTCGACCGGGGTGCCGGCGCGGACGGGGGAGAGCAGTCCGGAGTCCTGGTCGGCCTCCGCGCCGGTCCCCTGCGGTCCGGTTCCGTGCGGTCCGGTCTCCTGCGGTCCGGTCCCGTTCGCCGCGGATTCCTGCGGCGGAAGGTGGCTGTCCGTCATATCACGACGCCTCTCAGGTCGGTCTCGGCCGGTTGGGGCCGCACCTCGGCCGGCACCTCGGACACCAGCGGCAGGGCCAGCACCGCGCGGGCGATCGCGTCCGAGTCGCCGAGGGTCACCGAGTCGACGCCGGGGCGGATGCCCGCGGCGGTCACCCAGTGCACCGACTCGGTCGGTATGCCGTACGCGAACCGGCGCGGGTGCGCCCGTCCGCGGGCGTCCAGCAGCCGGTAGGGCCGCTCGGTGACGGCGAGGCCGCCGGTCTCGTAGCCGTTCCCGTGCTCCCCGTCGATCCGGTACGTGGTGCACTGCTCGGTCTCCAGCAGGTGCCGCAGCAGCGGATCGTCGGTGCGCCGCAGGTCGGGTTCGGGCAGCCGGGCCTCGATCAGCACGGAGGCCCGGACCGGCTCCCCCGGCACGGTGGCGGAGTGCGCCGTGAAGGCCGGGTCCACCGGGTCGATGCGGATCTCGGTGCCCGGGCCGAGCAGTTCCAGCACCCCGGCCTCGACCAGGGCGATCAGCTGCTCGATCCGCTCGGTCGGCGGGCCGATCGAGAGGAAGGCGTTCAGCGGGGTGTACCAGCCCTCCAGGTCGTCGCGGTGCGAGCTGCCCTCCAGGCCGCTGTGGTCGACCGCGAGCCGGACCTCGTTGCGCAGGTCGCGCAGCACGTCCAGGGCGGCCTTGAGCGGGCCGCTCAGGTTGCCGGCCCGGGCCTCGGCGACGTCCTGGCGCAGGTAGTCGAGCAGCCAGTCGCGGAACTCCGCGCGGTCGGCGAACTCGCGTCCGGCGTAGGGCCGGGAGAGGCGCTCCCAGCTCCACCGCCCGGACTCCTCGACACCGTGGGCGTCGAGCAGCCCGGCCGGGTCGTCGGTGGTCAGGAACCGGTCGGTGAACTCCTCGCGCTCGGCGCCGCGCCCCCTCGCGGTGAGCAGGGCGCCGTAGTAGACGGACTCCACCTCGCGCGAGATCAGCGGCCACAGGTCGGTGGCGAACCGGGCGGGCTCGCCCCGGCGGGCGCGTCCGCGGAGCTCGGCGATCACCTCGGGGGTGAGCAGCCGGGGCAGGTAGCGGCCGTACGCGCCCTTCTCGTTCTCGCCGCGCGCGTGGTACGGGATGCCGCGCCGGGAGGTGGCGTAGAGCCGGGGCTCGGTGCCGGACGCCCGGTACACCAGCCTGCCTTCCGGCTGCCCGTCGCCCGGCCGGCGTTCGTCGGCGGGGCCGGTGCCGACCCGTTCGAAGCGGCCGCCCCGGCCGAGGGTGAAGAGCGCCATGTGGTCGAAGAAGTTGAGGCCCAGGCCGCGCAGCAGCACGGTCTGACCGGGCCGGACGGCCACCTGGACGTCGGCCGGGTTGGTGGGGGTGACGTAGGTCAGGTGGTGGATCCGCGCGAGGCTGGCGGTGCGGGCCTCGCGGGGCGTGAGCCGGGCCGACACGTGCCCCTGGGCGAGCACGATGGCGTCCAGCTTGTTGAGCCGGGTGCCGTCCTCCAGCCGGACGCCCTGCGGCCCGCCGGGAACGCCGTGCGCGTCGGCCATCGCGACCGCCCGGGAGCGGTGGACGCGGATGGTCATGGACGGCGGGGCGCCGGCCACCACGGCGAGGAAGGCGTCGTTCAGGTACTGCCCGTAGAAGGCCCGGGTGGGGTAGGTGTTGGGGCCGAGGTCGGCGGCCTCGGCCAGGGTCCGCTCGTCGTACCCGCCCGGATGCTCGCCCTTGGAGAGGGACGTGGCCCACTCGTAGAGGCTCGGACCGGGTTCGATCGGCCCCTCCACCCGGACGCTGTCGTCCGTGTAGACGGTGATCTGCGAGGCGACCGTGTTCATCAGCAGGTGCCGGGACTGGTCGGTGCGCCAGACCCGGCCCGCCCCCGGCGCCGCAGGGTCGACGACGTGCACGGTGACGGCGCACCCGGCCGGTGACTTCCGTTCGTTGGCGCAGAGCCTCTCCAGTACCGAGAGGCCGCGCGGACCTGCGCCGATGACGCAGATCTGGAGATGGCGATCGATCATGCCCACGGCTCGCCATCGTAGTTGTGATGATCCATTGATGGAAAGGGCCGGATGTCGTGCATCCAGGCCACGTGCTCGTGCAGTTCGTCCTCGGAGAGGCCGCCGAGCAGCTTGTTTCGGGCCGTCGCGTCCTCCCCGGCCGGGTGCCAGAGCCGGACCGATTCGCGGGCCGCGCGCTGGATCGCCGCCGTGCGGGCGTGCCGTTCGGCGGCGAACCGTTCGAGCGTGTCCGTGAGTTCGGTGGTCTGGACCATCAACTCGCCGAGCAGGACGGCATCCTCCAGCGCCTGGCAGGCGCCCTGCGCCGCGTAGTGCAGCATCGGGTGGGCGGCGTCGCCGAGCAGCGCGACCCGCCCGTCGGTCCAGCCGTCCACCGGGTCGCGGTCCACCAGCACCCAGGAGCGCCAGCCCTCGCCGAGGGCCAGCAGCCGGCGGGCGGCCGGCGCGGTGAGACCGGCCAGCTGGGCGTGGACCAGCTCCTCGCCGACCGCCACGCCGGCGATCGCCTCGGTCGCGCCGTTGTCCCGGGAGGCGGCGAGGTTGAGGAAGGCGCCGCCCGCGATCGGGTAGTGGACGAAGTGGCAGTGCGGACCCGCCCACCAGGTCACCGAGGTGGGCAGCCGCAGCTCCTCGGGCACCCGCTCCATCGGGACGATCGCCCGGTAGACGGTGATCCCGGAGATCCTCGGCTCGCCGTCGCCGACCAGCTGGGCACGGACCGCCGAGTGGATGCCGTCCGCCCCGATCAGCGCGTCCCCGGCGACCGTCCCGCCGCCGGCCAGCAGGGCCGTGGCGCCGCGCCCGTCCTGCCGGTAGCCGGTGACGGCGGTCGCGGCGCGCAGGTCGATCCGCGCGTCGGCCAGGCAGGCCTTCAGCAGCAGCCCGTGCAGTTCGGCGCGGTGCACCACCACGTACGGGTTGCCGAACCGCCGCCGGTAGCGCTCGGTGAGCGTCAGGCTGGTGACGTGCTCGCCGGTCACGCCGTCCATGAAGCGGAGTTCGGCCATGTGGACACCGGCCGCCCGGACGGCGTCGCCGAGGCCGAGCCGCTCCAGCGCGAGGATGCCGTTGGGGGCGATCTGGATGCCGGCCCCGATCTCGGCGAACTCGGGGGCCCGTTCCAGGACGACGGCCCGGTGGCCGGCCCGGCTGACCGCCAGGGCGGTGGCCAGGCCGCCGATCCCGCCGCCGACCACGACGACGGTCGCCGGGGCGCCGGGGAGCGTGTCGGGGGGCGCGGCCGGGGGTCGCCCGTCCCGCTCGGGGAGCGCGCTCATCGGCCCGCCCCGCCGTCCTCGGCGGCTGCCAGCCGGCGGGCCAGCTCCAGCCGCTTGATCTTGGTCGTGGCGGTGGCGGGCAGCTCGCCGAGCTTCCACTGCACCGGGTCGGCCATCGGGGGCAGGCCCGCCGCCGCGGCCCGCCAGGCGGTGCGGTCGAGCGGGCGGTCGTCCTTGGTGCAGACGACCGGGACCGGCCGCCCGTCCGGCCCGGGGATGATGACCACCTCGGCCAGGTCGGCCAGCCGGGCGAAGAGGGTGTCCTCGGCCGCCAGGGTGGAGCCGAAGCCCTCGATCACGTCGACCTCGCGGTCCAGCAGGTGCACACAGCCCCACCGGGTGCGGTAGCCGACGTCACCCATCCGCCACCAGCCGTCGTTGACCTGCTTGTCGTACCGCTCCTGCTCACCGAGGTAGGTGACGATCCGGCCGTCGCTGCGCACCTCGATGAACCCCGGGTTCTCGGCCGACGGCGGCGCGCCGTTCCGGCTGACCACCCGGACGTCGGTGAAGCCCGGGAACGGCATGCCCACGCACCGGCCGTCCGCGTCCGGGCCGCGCCGCTTCGAGAAGGACCGGACCACCGCGGGACCGACCTCGCTCTGCCCGTACAGCTGGCCGAACACCGGGGCGCGGCGCGCCGAGGCGTTCAGCATGGTCTGCACGGTGCGCGGGTGGATGGCGTCGAAGGTGGAGGAGAACAGCTTGACGTTGGCCAGCGGGCGGCGCGGGTCCTCGGCCAGCTCCTCCCACTCCATGAAGGAGTTGGGGTGCGCCTCCAGGATCCCCGGCCGCAGCCGGGCGAACAGGTCGCCGACGTGCCGGGGGTCCGAATCGGCCAGCACCAGGATCGGGAAGCCGCGGAACAGCGAGATCGCCAGGGCGGTGATCAGCCGCGAGTGGACGAAGGAGACGTGCATCGCGATCGTCTCGCGGCCGGGGACCAGCGGCCGGACGACGGTCGCCTGCGGGCGGTACCGGGCCTCCAGGGTCCGGCCGGTGTGGACGGCCAGCTTGGGCGTACCGGTGGTGCCGGAGGTGTGGGTGATCAGCGTCGGGTGCTCCGGCGGCATGGTCACCGGCGCGATCCGGGGCGAGCCGGCCAGCCCGGCCAGCCCGATCCCGTCGGGGTGGCCGCCCTTGGTCAGCAGGACGGTGTGCGCCAGTCCGAACACCTCGGCCGGCAGCTCCTGTTCGAGCTTCTCCTGGTCGGTGACGAGGAATGGCTCGTCGGTGCGGCGGATCAGTTCGGCGACGGTCTCGCCGTCCAGCTTCGGGGACAGCAGCACCGGGACGCCGCCGGTCCGTGCCACCGCGCAGGCGAGCAGGGTGATGTCGAAGCTGTTCGACTTGTAGACCACCACCCGGCGGCCCGGGCGGACCCCGGCGGCCCAGAGCCGGGACGCGAAGTCGTCGACCAGGTCGGCGATCTCGGCGACGGTGGCCCGCCGCCCCAGGTCGGGGGCGATGTCGAGGTCGTGGTCGAGGATCACCACGTTCGCGCCGTTCCGGACGGCGGCCCGCTCGAAGAGCGTGCCCAGCCGGATGCCCCGGTTGGCAATGCGCTGAAGTAGCACCGTTCCGCCCTCTCGTGGGTTTCGGGTTTTCTTTCAGGGGGGGATCGAAAGGCATTTCAAGCGCTGTTCAGAGGTGTGCACAGACACACGGAGGCCGGAGACGGCCGGGAAGGCGGCCGGGAGGGGTCTGGGGAGGCGGCCGGGAAGGCTGCCGTGAGCGACCGGGCGGGGTGTCGGGGACGGGCGGTCGGGTCGGCGGCCGGGATGTGCCGCGAACGGCACCCGGGCTCCGTCAGCCCTTCTCGACGACCTGCTTGATCCGCTCCAGGGTCACGCCGAGGTCCCCGGCCACCTTCTCGCCCCACTCGGCGAAGAACCGACGCTTCGCGTCCGCGTCCATCTCCGCGGTGATCCCGCGGATCCCCTCGGTGGCGGTGCCCATCCTGAAGTGGTGCACCAGCAGGCTGCCGTCGCCGTCGGCCTCGATGTCGAAGGCCCAGACGCTGTCCTGGGCCCGTCCGCCGCTGTCCCGCATGGCCCAGCGGAAGGTCCGGCCCGGGTCGGCCGCGAGCACCTCGGCGTGGGTGAACCAGGTGCCGCGGACCACCGGCGCCCAGGAGACCACGTCCGGGCTGCGCAGGTTCTCGCCGCGGAACACCGAACCGACCGCTCCGGGCTCGCCGGAGATCCAGCTGCCGCCCTGGCATTCCGGGCTCCACTCGCCGCTGCGCGGGAGGTCGCTGATCACCGAATAGACCTCGGCCGGTCCGGCGGAAATCCGGAGCTCGGCGCGGGATGCGAAAAGGGGCGCGATTTCTGCGGTGTTTTCTCCCATGGCCGGAATCCTGGGCGGCGGCGTGCGGGAGGGTCAAAGGTCGCCCGGCGGGTCCGTCAAGTCCGGTGGTGGACCTGACAGATCAGCGGCCGGCCGGTCGGGCGGCGGGTGGCGGCCCCGGTACGCTCCCGGCGCACGCGGGTCGGGGCGGGTCGGGTCGGGGCGGCTCGTGACCTGCCCCGCCACCTGTGCCGCGACCCGCCGGGCTACACCTCCAGGCCGAAGTGCAGGGCGGTCACGGCCATCCGGTGCGCGTGGTAGAAGCGGTGCGCGCCGTGGTTGGCCGTGCCCGAGTCCAGCTCGATCCGCACGCAGCCGGCGGCCCGGGCCCGCTCCCGGAGGACCGCGAAGAGCCGCCCGCCGACCCCGGTCGACCGGGCCTCGGGCGCGGTCACCAGGTCGTCGACGAAGAACAGCCGCCCCCGGCTGGTGGCCAGCACCCGGTGCGCGGCCACCGCCAGACAGCGCCCGCGGGCGTCGTACGCGGCCGTGAACACCAGCCCCTGGCCGTGCGCCTCGGTGGCGAACGCGACGAACCCGTCCGGGCCGAGCGCCGGCCGCAGGGCGCCGATCAGCGGTGCGACGTCGCGGGTCAGCGCAGGCGTTCCCGGTACGACGTCGACGACGGTCAGTTCCATCTGCGCGGCCCCCCTGGCGGCTTCGACGGTCAAGCGGTCAAACGGTCAAGCGGTCAAACGGTCAAGCGGTCACGTGCTCACGTGCTGGTGAAGCGGTCGAGCGGTCGAGCGGTCGGCGTGGTCCGTCCGGTCACGTGGTCGCTCCGGTGGCGCGGTACACCTTGAGGAACGCCGTCACCCCGCTCGCCACGACCTCGGCGATCCGTTCCGCCGGCATCGGGATCGCACCGTAGAAGGTGGGTTGGGCGACGGCGATGAAGGTCAGCAGGTTGAGGTGGCGGGCCGCCTCGTCCGGGTCCGGCACCAGCAGCAGCCCGCGGTCGGCGAACTCGGTCATCCAGTGGGTGAGCACCCGGTGCGTCTCGCGGGGCCCGGCTTCCTGCCAGGCCTCCAGGACGGCCGGGCGGATGTGCAGGGCCTCGGCCTCGATCGTCCGGACCAGGGCCCAGTGCTCGGCGAAGGTGGTCAGCGACCCGACCCGGTCCAGGCCGAAGTCGATCAGGTCGCCGCGCAGGTCGACGATCTTCCGAAGGTGGCGGTCGGCGATCTTCGCCTGGGTGGCGGCCACCGTGGAGGCGCCCTCCAGGATCACCGACTGGAACAGCTGCTCCTTGTCGGCGAAGTGGTTGTAGATGGTCCGCTTGGAGACGCCGGCCTCGGCGGCGATGGCGTCCACGCTGGTGCGGGTGAAGCCCTCCCGGCCGAACACGGTGCGCGCGGCGCGGGCGATGGCCACCCGCTTCTCCGGCATGCCGCGGTGACCGGCGGCCTGAGCGGCCTGAGCGGCCTGAGTGGCCGGTGTCGCCGGGGCGGCCTGGGCCGCCGTGGCGTCCGGCGTGGCCGGCGTGGCCGAAACCGGTGCCGTCGCGGTCTGTTCGACCATCGGAATAACCTCCTTGCAGTGCACTACATCGTGTAGTTTACGACATGCTTGAGGTGAAGCGGACTTGAAGTCCTACGCTCGGTGGCACGTCCAGAACCACCCGGAGGGAAGCGTTCCATGGCCGTTCAGCTGAACCACACGATCGTTCCGGCGCGCGACGACAAGGAGTCCGCGCGCTTCCTCGCCGACATCCTGGGCCTCGCCGACCCGGTCTACAGCGAGCCCTTCCAGATCGTCCGGCTCAGCAACGACGTCGCGCTCGACGTCATGCGGGTCGACGGCCCGATCACCACCGGGCACTACGCCTTCCTGGTCGACGACACGGAGTTCGACGAGATCCTCGACCGGGTCAGGGCCCGCGGGCTCACCTTCTGGGCCGACCCGTTCCACCGCCACGCCGGCCGCACCAACGACTGGTACGGCGGGCGCGGCGCCTACTTCGAGGACCCCAGCGGCCACAACCTGGAGATCATGACCCGCGCCTCCGACGCCGGCCGCTGAGGCCCGCGACGGACGGCCCTGGTATGCGGGGGTCCCTTCCCCTACCGCTCCCTGGGGCCTCACC